>JAQBQH010000057.1 GCA_028287105.1 Myxococcales bacterium | reverse complement strand
GAACGCCCCGCGCAGGTCGCCGGTTCCGACGCCATTCTCGCCGTGGCACGAGTTGCACCCGTACTTGTAATAGACCTTCTGTCCGTTCGACGCGTTGGGCTGCAGCGTCGTCTGCTGGTTGGCGCGCGGCCGTTTGTGGATCTTCGGCAGCGTGCGCTCGTACGCGTACATGGCGGCGATGTCGTCGTCGTCGAGGTCGCGCATCGGTGACATCGGATAGCGCACGAGCGTGTTGTCGGGACGGATGCCGTCGCGCAGCGCGCGCCTGAACTGCGCCTCGGTCCAGCTACCGAGCCCGGTCTCGTCGTCGGGCGTGAGGTTCGCCGAGTAGACGAGCTCGCCGCTCATGCCGACCAGCTCGTTGTCACCGCCAAAGAAGCCGACCGACTTCGCCGGCTCGTCGACGTTGACGGTCTTGAAGTCGGCCGAGTGACAGCCATGGCACTCGAGCGCCGAGGTCATGAGGTAGCGGCCGTAGGCGACCGCGTCGCTCCGGGGCGGCGCGGCGATCGGCCCCGTCGGCAACGCCAGCGGCTTGAAGACCGTGTGGGTCAGGACCTTGGCGAGCAGCGACGGGTGCGAATCACGGTTCGGCACGTCGACGGCCTGCACCATCGGATCGTCGGAGCGCAAGAACGCGACGAGCGAGTAGATGTCCTCGTCGGACGCATGCGGCAGCTTGACCATCCACGGCGGCGTATAGCGCCCGTCGCTGGCGATGCCCGTGCGCAAGAGCCCCACCAGCTGGCCGTCGGTGTACTTACCGATGCCGTTGACCGGGTGCTGGGTGATGTTGCGCGAGAAGGCGTCGCCGAACTGCGTCGGCATGTCGTCGAGTCGCCGCCCGGTCAGCTTGCCGGTCGTCGGATCGCGATGGCACTGCGCGCACAAAAGGCTCGCGAGCTTGTGTCCGCGCGCCACGCGCTCGGGCGTGACCTCCACCTTCGCCTGCACCGCCGGCACCGCGTAATGCGGAATCCCGTCGATCGCACACCAGCCCACGAAACCGCCTGCAGCGACGACAACGCCGCCGACCAGGTACCCCAGGACTCTGAGCGCCTTCACGGAACCCCCCGCACCTGATAATATCCTGGCGGCGGCTCTATGAACAGGGGTTGGTGATGGTACGAGGTGGTGCGCGGCCGGCAGTGTTGCTCGTCGACGACGACCCGACGTTTCTCAATACGTTCGCGCGCGAGTTCGCGCGGCGCGATTGGAATGTCGCGACCGCAGGCAGTCCGGCCGCGGCTGCCGCCGAGGTGCGGCGCCAGCATCCGTCGGTGATCGTGCTGGACCTCATGCTCGGCGACGACAACGGGCTCGATTTGATCGAGGCGCTGCACGCCGAGTCGCCCGACACGCGCATCGTCATGACCACCGGACACCCGACGTTGGCCACGGCGGTCGAGGCGATGCGCCGGGGCGCGCACTACTATTTGCCGAAACCGTGCAACGTCGACCGCTTGATCGCGGCCGCCGAGTCGGAGCCGGCCGCGCCGCCGCCGGTGTCGCGGCGCGCGTCGCTGGCGCAGTCGGAGCGGGCGCACATCAACCGGGTCATCGCCGCCTGCGACGGCAACATCTCCGAGGCGGCGCGCCGTCTCGGCATGCATCGGCGGTCGTTGCAGCGCAAGCTGCGCAAGCACGTCCCCGGCGGCAGTTAGCCGCGGCTCGCTACTTTGGCGTCGTAGCCATGACCTACCGGGTAGCGATCCGCGTCGCGCTTCTCGTGGTGATGCTGGCCGGCTGCCGCGAGCCGAGCAGTGTCGCCCTCGCGCCGGCCACGCCGCTGGCCATGTACCCGACGCCGCTCGAGCTCGTCGAACAGCGCGTCGCGCTCCCGGTAGCGAGCGCGTGTCTCGACGCCGGGCCCTTCGGCGCGGCGCTCGACGCGGCCTGGCCGACGCTGCGGGCCGCCGCCGGCCTCCAGCCGCCCGGCGACGGGGGCTGCGATCTGACGCTCGCCTTCGATCGCGCGGAGCCGCCCGATCTCGACGCCGCCGCACGGGCGACCTGGGACGCGGCCGGCGTCGACCGCTACCTCGTCCTCGGCCGGCTCGCCGGCGGTCGCGCGTTGGCGCGGCTGTACGCCGAGAGCGATCGCGCCGCCTCCTACGCGCTCGCCGCTGCGCTCGCCCGCTATGATCGCGCGCTCTACCATCCCGCCGTCATCGTCGACGGCGCCGGCATCGCCGAGCGCGGCGTCGTCGAAGGTCACTACGGCCCGCCGCTGGCGCCCGCCGAGCGGCTCTGCCTCCTCGCGGCCATGGAGCGCCTGCACCACAACCTGTACCTCTACGCTCCGAAGGACGATCCCTATCATCGCGCGCGCTGGGCCGATCTCTACCCGCTCGACCAGGCGCGGCTCCTCGCCGACACCGCCGCCGCCGCGCACGCGCACCACGTCGACTTCATGTGGTCGGTCAGCCCCGGCGTCCCCGAGACCGCCGTCTCCGCCGACGGCGCGCTCTCGTTCGCCAGCGAGGCCGACTTCGAGCGGCTGAAGCGCAAGATCACGGCAGTCCGCGCGCTCGGGATCGATCGCTTCGCGCTGCTGCTCGACGACACGAAGAAGGAGCTCAGCTTCGACGCCGATCGCGCCGCGTTCCCGTCGCTGGCGGCGGCCCACGCCGAGCTCGCCAATCGCCTCGACGCCTGGCTCGTCGCCACCGGCGCCCAGCGTCTGTGGTTCGTCGGACCCTACTACTCGAGCCACTGGGACGGCTGGCAGGCGTACACGCGCGACCTCGGCGCACGCCTGCGCGGCGGCATCGCGGTGATGTGGACCGGACCGCACGTCTACAGCCCCAGCATCGCGGCCGCCGACCTCGGCGAGATCGACGACGCCCTCGGCCGCAAGGTCGTCATCTGGGACAACGAGCCCGAGTCGCCCGCCGCGCTCGAGGGTCGCGGGCACGACCTCGCCGACGGCGTCAGCGGCTATCTGACGAACACCGTCATGCTGCAGAAGGGATACGCCTTCGCCGATCTGTGGCGCGTCTTCGGCCCCGTCGGAGACTTCGCGTGGAACCCGATGGCCTACGACCCCGAGGCGTCACTGTCGTCGTGGAGCGGCCGCGCCGGAGTTTGCCCCTAGCGCACCCCTCAGCGCGCCCTAACGCCTGGTCACCGAAAACGCGGCGCTCGTCTCGTCGAGCGTGACCTCGTAGCGCGCGTCGAAGCCTTCGTCGTCGGCGGGAGCGTCGAGCCGTTTGGCGGCGACGAACAGCGCCACGTCGGGCACGCGCGCCTTGCCCTCGCGCAGCTTGTTCCGACGCAAACAATCGGCGAGCGCCGCGGTGAAGTGATAGACCGCCGTCGTCGCGCCGCCCGCCTTCGCGAGCGCCAGGAGCTCGGCGCGATCCGTCCGCCGCGTATTGGTGTTGTCGACGACGACGGAGTGTCCGCGCAAAAGGGCGGCGCTGATGAGCTGGCGCTGACGGCGGCTCGGCTGCCGATTGTTGGCGAGGAGATCTTTCGAGACCAGCTCGTGCGTGGCGGCGAACCTGAGCCGATAGAACGTCGACTTTCCCGACGCCGGCAAGCCGACGAAGACGACCAGCTCCGCCATGCCCCAAGCTTACGATCAGAACGACGCGAGGTTGCCTCCGAAGTCGATGACCGCGCTCCAGCCGCCGCCCGTCTGCTGGAAGAGCGTCTCGATGTTGCCGGCGGGCGCGCGCCAGAAGACCTCGAGCCGGCCATCGCCGTTCGGCGCCACGTCCGGGTCGGAAGCCAACGCGGTGCCGCCAAACGCTTCGCCGGTAGTCCAGTTGCCGTTGGCGGCCGTCTGCCACAGATGCCACAACGCGCCGTCGGCGCCGCGCGCGAAGACCTCGAGCCTGCCGTCGGCGTTGCGGCCCACCGCCGGCTGGCCGACCACGCCGAAGCTGCCCGCCGGCAGGAAGGCCGACCAGCCGCCCGTGACCTGCGCGATGTGGTGCAGCTTGTCGTCGCTGCCGGTGGCAAAGACCTCGAGCCTGCCGTCGGTGTTGGACCCCACGTGCGGCGTGCCCTGCAACGTCGGGCCGCCAAACGCGCCCCACGTCGACCAGCCGGCGTGCGGCGCGGTCTGCCAGATGTGATACAGCCGATCGTCGCTGCCGAGCGCGAACACTTCGATGCGACCGTCGGCGTTGCGGGCCGCGCCGGGGTCGGAGTGGAGCACTCCGCCGAGGCTGCCCCAGCTTCCCCACTGGCCGTTGGCCGAGCTCTGCCAGATGTGCTCGAGCGCGCCGGCGTTGTTGCGCGCGAACACCTCGAGGGTTCCGTTGGAGTTCATCATCACCGCGGGCTCGCCGACGAGATTGCCGTCGCCCTCGTCGAGCCAGCCGTCGTACCAGCCGCCGCCGGGAAGCTGGAAGGTGTGGAACAGGTGGCCAGCGACGATGACGAAGACCTCGAGGCGACCATCCTCGTTGGCGCTGACCACCGGGTTCGACGTGGTCTGTCCGCCCAGCTTGTTCCAGCCGCTCCAGCTGCCGTTCGGCGTGTTCTGCCAGTCGTGCCACACGGCGTCGTCGGGCGCGCGCGCGAACAGCTCGACGCGGCCGTCGGCGTTCTGCACCGCGCGCCGGCTCATCTGAAAGCCGTCGCCCGCGTTGCCGCCGCCGCCGCCACCACCAGCGCCGGCCCAGGCGCGCAGGTCGTCGAGCGTGCCGTTGAACATGTTGCCGTCGACGCCGCCCGAGATTCCGCTGACGCTCGCCTTGTCGGTGTACTGCCAGAACTTCCAGTTGCTCCACGCGTTCGGCAGGTACGGGCAGCTCGGCCCGTAATTGGCGACCCACAGCGGGTAGCCCGAGAAGTTCGGGTTGCCGAGGTAGTCGCCCCAGAAGAAGTTGGCCGTGTAGACGAGCGGCACGCGGCCGGTGCGCGCCTGCACGCGATCGAGAAAGGCGTGCAGTCGCGCGATCACCGTCGCGGCGGCGACGCTGTCCGAGACTTCGACGTCGGCTACCGGCGGGAGGTCGCCGGCCTGCACGCCACCCTGCGCGTTGATCACGTTCACGAAGTGATCGGCCTGCGCCACGCCGTCGGTGCCGGGTCGGAAGAAGTGATAGGCGCCGCGCAAGACGCCGGCGCTGCGCATCCCCGGCCAATTGTGGGCGAACGCCACGTCGGTGTAGCCGGTGCCCTCGCTCGCCTTGGCAAACCCGAAGACGCGGCCGGCGCCCTTCACCGAGCTCCAGTTGATGCTCGCGCCCTGATAGTTCGAGACGTCGACGCCGTAGACGACCTGACCCTTGTCGCTGCATTTGGTCAGGCTCTCGGTCGTCTCGTCGATGGTGCCGTTGTCCGTGCCGCCGGCGCAGCCAGCGACGGTGAGAACGAATGTGAGCAGGTAGAGTTGTGAGCGCATGGAGCGCCGCATTTCACGCGTCGGGCCAGATCGAACGCGCACGATTTCGCCAACTTCGATCCGCGCGCACGCTCCCGTGCTGCAAACGATCGTTCGATGTTTGCGGGTAGGACTCCCCCGCGCGTGTGCTCTGCTGTGCCCTGTGGTAGGCTGCGCCCGTGACTCTGCGCTTGGTCACGCTGCCAGTTGTCGTCGCTGCCGCCCTGTTCATCGTTGGCGGCGGCTGTCATGTCGGCGCGCCGGCGACCGGTGCCATCGATCTCGCCACGCCAGCGGGCGACGAGGCCGACCTCGGCGCGAGCGACGATCTCGCGTCGCGCGATGACGCGGGCTCCGCTGTGCCCGTCGACTGGAGCCGCCAGGTCATCTACCTGGCGCTGGTCGACCGGTTCACCAACGGCGACAGCGCCAACGATTCGCTCGGCCTCGCGGGCTGCCTCGACGCCAACGATCCGCAGAAGTATCACGGCGGCGATTTCGCGGGCCTGCAGGCGCGGCTCCCCTATCTGCGCGAGCTCGGCGTCACCGCGCTGTGGGTCACGCCGGCCTATCAGCAAGCTGCCGGGCCACCGAACCGCTGCGGCTATCACGGCTACTGGGCCGACTTCGCCGAGCCGGACGACGGGGCCGTCGAGCCGCGCTTCGGCGGCGCCCCCGCGCTCACCGCGCTCGTCGACGCGCTGCACGCCGCCGACATGACCTTCATCCTCGACATGGTCGTCAACCATCCCGGCGATCATGCGCGCGTCGTCACGCAGCACCCCGACTGGTTCCACGACCCGGCGACCTGCGCCCAGCTCGGCAGCGCCGCCATCTATTGTCCCTACCGCACCGGCATCTCCGACTTCGCGCAGGAGAAGCCGGCCGTCGCCGACTACCTCTCGTCGCTGAGCGCCGGCTGGACGCAGCGCTTCGCGCTCGACGGCATTCGCATGGACACCGCCAAGTACGTCCTGCCCGCCTACTTTCATGACTCCTTCTTCCCCCGCGTTCGCGCGGTACGCCCACTCTTCGTCGTCGGCGAGGTCTTCTCGGAAAACGTCGCCGAGCTCAAGCCGTACCTCGACGCCGGCTTCGACTCGACCTTCAACTTCCCGCTCCGTGGCGCCCTCGCCGCCGCGGTTGGCCACGAGCAATCGCTCGACGCCGTCGCCACCGTCCTCGACGCCGAGCAAGCGCAGCTCGGCCCTGCGCGCGCGCGCATGCTGGTCAACATGATCGACAACCACGACACCGCGCGCTTCACCAACGAGCCGGGCGCCACCGTCGCCAACGACGAGATTCGTCGCCGCCTGCAGCTCGCGCTCGCCATCGCCTTCATCGCGCCCGGCATCCCGCAGCTCTACGCCGGCGATGAGCTCGGCCTCTACGGCGCCAACGATCCCGACAATCGCCGCGACATGCCGCCCTGGGCCTGGACCGCCGCCGATCGCGCCACCGCCATGCCGCCGGCTGCGATCCCCAACGCCGAAGCGACCTTCGCCTTCGTCCAGCGCCTCGTCAGCCTGCGACGCACGCACGCCGCGCTCGCCGACGGTGACTATCGCGAGCTCTGGCGCCCCAACGGCTCCGCCGCGGTCAACGTGTTCGCCTTTCTGCGCGAAGCCGCCGGCGAGAAGCTGGTCTTCGTCGTCAACGGCGGGGCGGCGGCGGCGACGGTGAAGCTGATGCTCCACGGACGCATCGCCGACGCCACGACACTCGACGAGCTCCTCGCCTTCGGCGCGCCGCCGACGCTCACGGCGGCCGCGGATTCGCTCGACGTGACCCTTCCGCCCAAGACCGCCGCCCTCTATCGCGCGCAGTGATTCGCTTCATGTCCTCGTTATCGGCACACGCCTGAAGAAGTTGCGTATGCTCGGCGCATGATCGAAGCGCAGTGGAAGGTGCTCCCTCACGGCCCTATCGAGACGCTCGGCGATCGCCTGCGCGTCGTCGAGGGCGCGCTTCCGAACATGCCGCTCAAGCGCGTGATGTCGGTGCTGCGCATGGACGACGGCGGCCTCCTCATCCACGGCGGCGTCGCGCTCAATCCCGCGGTCATGGCCGACCTCGAGGCCTGGGGTCCGCCGAAGATCCTGCTCGTACCCAACGGCTGGCATCGCTCCGATGCCCCCGCGTTCAAGCGGCGCTACCCGGAGCTCAAGATCTATTGTCCCGCCGGCGCACGCGCGCGCGTCGAGAAGGCGGTCACCGTCGACGGCACCTATGCGGAGCTACCTTCGACGGCGCCGGTGACCATCCGCTACCTCGACGGCGTCGGCGAGCGCGAAGGCTATCTCGAGCTGCGGCAGGGCGGCCGCGTCACCCTCATCTTCAACGACGCGATCTTCAATCAGCAGCATCTACCGGGCCTGTTCGGCGTGATCTACAGGCTCATCGGCTCCTCGGGCGGGCCGCGCGTCACCGGGCTCTTGAAGCTGGCGATGGTGCGCGACAAAAACGCGCTCAAGAGCCAGCTCGAGCGGCTCGCCGACACGCCCGACCTCGAGCGCATCGTGATCATGCACGGCACCCGCGTCGAGGATGCGCCGGGCGAGTTCCTGCGTCAGGTGGCCGCGACGCTCTGAAGCGTCTCTCGCGCGCGCGTCGCGTAGTGCGCGTCGCCGAACTCGGCCGCCTTTTTCAGGTACTCGCGACGCTTCCCGTCGTCGCCGCGCCGCTCGGCGAGCTGCGCGCGCCACCACCACACCTCGGCCAGATTCGATGGCGCGATCGGTCCGCTCGTCTGCGAAAAGCGCTCGGTGGCGTCGAGCAGCTCCGACGCCTCGTCGAATTTCTCGTCGGCGAGCGCGACGATCGCCCGCGTGCCGCACACGAGCAGCTGCGTGCCGCCGTCCGCGGGATCGGCCAGCGATGCCAGGTCGTCGATGCAGTCGAGCGCCTCCTCGCCCCGGCCGGCGAGCGCCAGCGCGTAGCCCTTGAGCCCGAGCCAGCTCGAGAGCGTTTCGGCGTCGAGCGTGCGCGTGTCGATGCTGTCGAGCACCTCGATCGCCTCGTCGACCCGCTCGTGGTTCACCAACTCCGACGCGTACTGCAGCTGCGACGCGCGCACGGACCGCCGCGGCCAGTTACGCGACAAATAGAGAGCGGCGCAGGCCGCGACCACCATCCCCGTCAACACGTCTCTATTTTAATACACTCACGCCGCCGGCGCTGCCTCACTCACGCTGGCGACCACTTCGCGGCCGATCTTGGAGCGCAGGAACAGGAGCACAGCGACCTCTTCCTCGCTCAGCTGATCGAGCGCGGCGGCCGCCTCCGGGTCGGCCTTCACGGCGAGCGCCTCGTCGAGCGTCCCGTCGAGGTACGACTCGATCACCGCCGGATGCACGTAGCACTTCCGGCACACGGTCTTGGTGTTGCCGAGCCGCTGCGCCACCTGATCGATGCAGCGCGTGACCACGCGCTTGGAGCGCGCGCGCGGTCCGCCCGCCTGCATCGCTTCGCGCAGCGCCGCCGCCGCCAGCACGGTCCCGTTCCAGGTGCGGAAGTCCTTGGCGGTGATGTCCTGGTTCGTGATCTGCTTGAGGTAGTCGTTGACGTCTTGCGACGCGATCGGACGCAGCTCGCCGTCGTCGTCGAAGAATTGGAACAGCTCGTGGCCGGGCAGGTCCTGGCAGCGACGCACGACGCGCGCCAGCCGGCGATCTTGCACCGAGACGGAGTGCTTGACGCCGCTCTTGCCGCGGAACTCGAAACGCAGACGGGCGCCGTCGATGTCGACGTGCTTGTTGCGCAAGGTCGTCAGCCCGAACGACTTGTTGGTGCGCGCGTACTCCTCGTTGCCGACGCGGATGAGCGTGGTCTCGAGCAGCCGGACGACGGTGGCGAGCACCTTCTCGCGCGGCAGACCGGTGCGCTTCAAGTCGGTGTCGATGCGCGCGCGCACGAGCGGCAGCGTGTAGCCGAACATGAGCATCTTGTCGTACTTGGTCTCGTCGCGCTTCTCGCGCCAGCGCTCGTGATAGCGGTACTGTTTGCGGCCGCGTGCGTCGCGGCCGGTCGCCTGCACGTGGCCGTTGGCGGTCGGACAGATCCAGACGCTCGTCCACGCCGGCGGGATGACCAGCTTGCGAATGCGCGCCAGCGTGCGCTCGTCGCGCACGGCGCGACCCTCGGCGTCGACGTACCGAAAACCTCGGCCGCGCTTGAGGCGCCGAATTCCCGGACGGTCATCGGAGACCCAGCGCAGACCGGCATCTTCGGCGGCCTGCACCGGGTCGAGCACCAGCTTGAGCTTTCTTACGGGCACGACCGTGGCTTACGCAACTTTCGCGCCACGAACCGCCTGAGACAAGCGTTACCTCGCCTCGCTAACCGGCCGCGTTGGAGGCGTTGGGCGGGCGCCGCCCCTTGGGTCGCGCGCGCGCCGGAGAGGGCGGACGACCGGCGACGAACTGGTAGCGGCGCGGCTTGGGCATGAGCGGCGGCAGGGTCTGCGCCAGCGCATGATACGCGGCGCGCGAGACGTGACGCCGCTCGCGCACGAGCTGATGCCAGATGGCGAGCTCGTCGTCGTCGCTGGCCGCGACCAGCGCCAGATCGAAGCGCGCCGCCGCCTCGGCGATTCGCGCGCCGAACGCTCGCACCTCGGGCAGGCGAGCCCGATCGCGAAACACGCCGGGGCCGAACTTGGCGTAGTGAAAAACGCTGTGGGCCGTCGACAGCGAGCCCGCCCAGGGGTAGCGGCGCACGCGCCAACCCGCCGACAAGCGGTCGAGCGCGGCGTCGAGCTTGCCGGCATCGGCGGCGCGCTTGGGCGGACGCGACTCCTCGTAGAAGAGGCCGGTGCCGAGGAGGTCGCCGTCGAGCTGATAGGTCTCCTTGATGCCGAACTTCGCCGGCGCCTGCGCCACCAGCGCGCCATGCGTCAGATCGAACTCGCCGACGATGTAGAGCGCCACGTCGTCGCGCAGCTCGTCGAGAAAGCGCAGCGTGTCCATCGCCTCGGCGAAGGTCTCCGTCGGAAAATCGGTGAAGCACATCGCTTCGACGGCGAGGCCCGCATCGGCGAGATGGCGGATGGTCTCGCGCACCGTCGAGACCGGCGCGCCCTTGTCGATCATCTGCAGCACGCGCGGATTGGCCGACTCGACGCCGAGCGCGCAGGCGACGCCGCCGCCCTTGACCAGCGCCTGCGCCCGTTCGGCGGTCAGATATTTTTCGGGCTTGAGGTCGGTGGCCCACTTCAGATCGAGCCCGCGCCGTTCGATCTCCTGTGCGATCTTGAGCAGGGTCTTGGGCGCCACCGAGTCCTGCGACAGATAGAACCAGCGCGTTCCATATTTCTCGCGCAGCGCGACCAGGTGCTCGACGGTGCGCTCGTGGCCGCGCTCGCGATAGCTGGCGGTGCCGGTCTCGGCGAGGCCGTAGTGGCAGAAGGTGCACTTGCCCCAATAGCAGCCGCGCGTCGGATCGTAGGGCAGCGTCAGGTGCGGTGAGAAATAGAGATCGAGCGGCAGCCCGTCGAAGTCGGGGGCGGGCAGCACGCGCAGATCTTCGGCGCCTTCGCCGGGCGCATATTTGGCGCCGAGCAGCGAATCGCGATGAACGACGTTCGGCAGGCCGCGCAGCTCGCGCTTCTCGTCGAGCGCCCGGCAGAGCCCGAGCAGCGCATGCTCGCCTTCGAAGACGACGGCGCTGTCGAACGGCCCGAGCGCGCGCGCCAGGTCGTGGCCGGTCAGGCGGATGAAGAGCTGCGTGATTCCCGGCCCACCGCAGGTCAGGTGCACGTCGGGGAGGAGGCGCTTGAGCTTGAGCGCGAAGGCGTAGGCCGGCTGGAGCTGGCCCGGGAAACAGACGCTGATGCCGATCGCGTCGACGCGCGCGTCGCGCAGCCGCGGCGCCAGCACGTTGACGACGTAGTCGTCGAAGGGATCGCGCTCGGGCCGCGCGTCATCGGCGATCTCGTCGGGCGTGGTGAGCGCGAAGGGCGTGCGATAGCCGCTGAAGGTCAGGTCGAGCGGGGCGTAGGCGGCCGAGATCAGCCGCAGCGACGACTCCATGGTCTCGACGGCGCGCTCGTAGTCCTCGGCGATGAAGAAGCGGTCGGGATCCTTGATGACGGCGCGCGCCTCGGCGATGCCGTCGGGGGCGGCCTCGGCATCGCCGCGGGCGCGCCAGAGCTGCAGGTAGGCGCGGCGGGCGGCGTGGTCGAGCGACGCGCGCCCGTCCAGCTCCTGGAGGCGATCTTCGACGCGATCGGCGAGCGCGCGCAGCGGCGCCGGCCTGAGGAGGAGGTCGTAGGCCTCGACGTTGGCGTCGATGGGGAGGACCTCGACGCCATGCGCGCGCAGGAACCCGGTGAGCATGGGCACGGCGAGGTACGGAGCAGTCGGGTCGCAAGTAGGCGGATAAACTAGAGCGATCTTCACACTACACCTGCGTCAAAATTGCGTTAGCATACTCGGTCGATGAAACTGAAACACCTCATTCCTAACGCGGTGACGTTAGCCAACATCGCGCTCGGGTTTCTGGGCATTGTCGCGGCGGCGCGCGGGCACTTCGAGAGCTCCGTCTTCTTCTTGTTCTGCGCGGCTTTGTGCGATCTGGCCGACGGTCGGTTGGCGCGTGCGCTCGACGCCTGCAGCAAGTTCGGCATGGAGCTCGATTCGCTGTCCGACATGGTGTCGTTCGGCATCGCCCCGGCCGTTCTCGTGTATTTATCGGTATTACATCCGCTCGGCTGGCTGGGGGCCGCGGTGGCGGCCATCTACCCCCTGTGCGGCGCGGTCCGGCTGGCGCGTTTCAACAGTGACGCCAGTACCATCGGCAAGGTCACCTTCCTGGGATGCCCGATTCCCATCGCCGCCAGCTACCTGTGGTCGATGGTGCTGGTGCGCGACTCGCTCGGAATCTGGATCATCGCCGGCGGCACGCTCTTCATGGCCGGCGCGATGATCTCGACGCTCAAGGTGCCGAAGTTCCGCAAGGGCGACGGGCTGCCCTCGTGGATGATGCTGATTGGCCTCGCCACGTTCATCGCGTTCCTGCTGCGGCCGTCGGGCTGGACCTGGCATGCGTGGAACGGCTGGAACGTCACCATGATCGTCGTGAACTACGTCAAGCTGGCGCGCAGCGGCCACCTGGCGCAGGCGCGTCGGGAGCGTCGCGAGCGGCACCTCAAGGCCGCATGAAGATTCCCGGCTTCCACTTTCGCGAGACGATGTCGGGCACGTTCACGAAGGACGGCGTCGAGCGCGCGATGCACTTCACGGTGACGGCGCGCGCCGCCTCGCTGCTCGAGCATTTCAAGGATCGCAAGGCGCGCCTCGACGGCGTCGTCAGCATCGACGCCTTCGCCAGCGCGCAGCCGCTCGAAGGCGAGATCACGATCGACCCGCTCCTGAAGAAGCTGATTCGCTACGAGTTCACCTTCGCGGCGGACGACGGCGTGCGCTACCGCTTCGTCGGCCAGAAGGACGTCACGCTGCGCGACCCGGTCGGCTCGATGACCACGCTGCCCGCGCAGGTGCTGGCCCTCGACGGCAAGCTCATCGGCACCGCCGACCTCAAGTTCGACACCAAGGACCTCCCCAGCTTCCTCGGCAGCTGGCGCCTCGACCTCTAGCGACGCCGGATCGCTACTTGCCGGCGCGGACTGCCAGCGCCGCCAGCGATGGAGGCGTCGCGCCGCCGCCGTAGCCGGCCATCGCGGCCGAGCCGCTATCGACCACGCGCTTGAGCTCCGTGACCGCCGCGCCGCGCACGCCGTCGTCGGCATGCCGCAGCAGCGTATGCAACACAGCCGCTCCGCTTGCGTCGTTCGTCGCCTGCTCATCGAGCTCGAGCCGGTGAAACAGCAGCTCCGCGGCCCGTCGCTGCAGCTGCAGCTCCGGCACCGGCTCGTCGAGGGCCGCCTTCAGCGAAGCATTGGCGGGCGCCCCGTCGATCTGCGCGAGCGCCACCGCCGCAGCGAGGCGTGAATCCGCGGATGCGTGCTCATCGAAGAGGGCCGCGCGCAGCGCATCGATCGCGGCGCCGTCCGACATCGCAGACGCGTCCGTCGGCCGAATGGCGGCGATCGCGCGCGCCACGCGCGGGTCGCCATCGCGAAGCTTCAGCTCGAGTAACCGGTCGAGCTTCGCCTTCTCGGTCGGAGTGCAGCGCCCATACGCATCGAGATCGAGATCGTCCTTGAACTCGAGCCCGCCGTTGAAGCTGTACATGAACTCGCCGTACGCCGCCGTGTGTCCAGATTCCGCAGAAGGCAACGGTACTCCGAGGCTGGTCATCTCTGGCGCTGGATGGATAGCGGCCAGCGTCGGCGCCGCGACAGCCAGCGCCGCAGCGACGGCGCGCCGCATCGCAGCGTTTGTCGAAACTTGCAGAAGCCGATCGGTGACGAGACTGTCACCCTCGCCCAGGAGGGCTCCGACGGCCAATCCGACGCGCGAGTCTGCTTCGGCCATCTCGGGCAGCCACTGAAGAGGCACCTGATCGCCGACGTCCCCGCGCGGCAACTGAAACGGAGCTCGCGCTTCGTCGCGCAACCAATCGACGACGGGACCGGAACGCGGCGGCGGTTTGGTGAACATCCTCGAAGGGTTCAGGGGGCGAGGCGGAGGTCGGTGGCGTAGCGGGACCAGCGGTCGGCGCCGGATTCGCGGGCGGGGAGCTTCACGCCCATGGCGGTGAGGCGTCGGCGCGCGTCGTCGCCGGTGTCGAGCTCTCGGTGGACGGCGTCGCCCAGCTGCTGGCGGGCCTGGGTGGAGGGGTTGCCTCCGGCGTGCTGGAGCGCCGTGCGGATCGCCGGCTCGTCGCCCTGCAGCAGGATGAACGAGAGCTCGGCGGCGTCTTCGGGCGACATCTTCTGCAGCGCGTCGTCGAGGCGGTCGACGAAGCGGTTGGCGTCGACGGTGAGGCCGATGGCGACGGAGCTCGGCCAGCCGTCTCTGGCGTCGTCGATGTCATGCAGCACCGGCACGATCGCCGCCGATAGCTGGGCATCTTTGGGATTGCGCAACGCGCGCACCGCCAGCCCGAGGAGCGAATGGCCCGACGGCGTCGTCGTCGCTCGGAGCTGCGCCGCGGTCACCGGATCGAGCGCCCGCGCGACCGCGCTCTTCAACGCCGGCGGCGCCTCCGCCAGGTTGGCAACGCGAAGGATGCGCTCGCACACGCGCGGGTCGCCTTCGCGCAAGAGGTGCTCGACGGCGAACGGAACGCGCGAGTCCTGCTTTGCCGCCGCCGCCAGCCACTGCAACGCGAGCTGATCGCCGGTGTCTCCGCGCGGCTCTTGGAACGGGGCCTGCGCCTCTGCTCTGAGCCAGTCGAGGAGTGGACCTGCCGGCGGCATCGGTTTCAACATGAGCGCCTGCGCTTACGTCCTTCTTGGACCGGGCGCGCTGCCACCTGCGCCCGGCGTGCTGCTGCTGCCGCCAGCCGACGCGTTCGGCGCCGGCTTGGCACCGCCCGCCGACGGCGCGGTGATCTCGCCCGACGGACGCGCTGGCGACGGGGCCGCGCGCTCGGCGGCCGTCACGTTGCGAATCTGCTCGAGCATCTGCTTGACCGTCGCGCCCATCGGCATCGTCGCAGTGCCGCGGATGAACATGTCGGTCAGGTTCGGGATCATGTCCTCGTAGCCCTTCTTGATCTTCGGATCGGTGGCGCTGTCGATCTTCTTCTTGAGCTCCGGATCGGCCGCGAGCGCCAGGTCACGCGCGCCTCTCACCGCGTCCGAGAGCTGCTGCAGCGTGTCCGCGCTCGGAATGACTGCGCGCGCACTCTTGATCGACGCCACCGGCACCTTGCTGCCGAGGAACTCCTGCGCGCCGCCGCCGGTCACGCCGAACGAATCGCCCGTCGGTCGCGACACCCACAGCGACGATTGCATTCCGTCGTAGGCCGTCGGCTTGCGCGCCTCCATCGAGCCCGCTGCCTTGACGTCGACCTCGAACGCGATGTTGCCCTCGGGGAACCATTCCGGCTGCAGCGCCGCCAGCTCGAGCAGCTGCCCGTAGCCGGCGTCGCTGGCATTGGTCAGCTTGTACGAGTCGGGCGTGAACCAGGTGCCGCCTTCGGGCGAAATGACGCCGCCGGCATTGCGATGCTCGAGCGGCTTGCCGCTGGTGGCGTCCTGCTTCCACAGGTCATACGCCGCCTTTTCGGGATTGGGCGCGCCCGTCGCCAGGTTCTTGTAGTAGGCCTGATCGACCGCGTTGTACCAGAAGCCCTTGAGCCCCTGCGTGCGCTGCATCGCCTTGGGCAGCTTGCTGATGGCGAGCTTGGTGCCCTTGAACTTCCACGGCGTCGCCAGCGAGTTCATGCACGAGTTGAAGATGGTCGCCGGATTGAGCGTCTCGGCGTTGCTCTGAATCCACGTCGACAAGGCCGAGTAGAAGCCGGTGCGCGCGCCGTCGTTGTTGCCGCCCTCGAGGTTGGTCTCGGCGTTGACGTCTTTCAGCTTCTGCGCCGCGATGGGATCCGATTTACAGAAGGTGTCGACTTCCGCTGGCGTCTTGCAGGCCTTCGCCTTGTCGATTTGCGCTTGCTTGGCGGGATTGACGCCGGGTTTCGCGCCTGGCCCGGGCGCCGGAGCCGATGACGACGCCGGTGGCGTGGGCGCGCGGAAGATCTTGCGGCCGACGCCGATGAACTTCGCCGAGATGGGGGCAGGCTTCTCTTCGGGCTTGGCGGCCCCGCCGCCCTTGTCCCCGCCGCCGCCCTTGGCCTCGGCTCCGTGCGCGCCGCCGCCACCGCCGGCGCCGCCGGCCTCGTGGGCTTCGGGACCGTGATCGCCGCCACCGCCATGCTCGTCGCCGTGATCGTGGCCGCCGTCGGAGTCGTCGCCCTTGGCGCCCTGCTTGTCCTTGTCCTTCTCTTTGTCCTTGCCCTTGCTCTTCCCCTTGTCCTTCTCCTTGCCTTTGCCCTTCGCGTCCTTCTCGCCCTCTTTGGCGTGGAGCGAGTCGGCGATCTCGTCACCGACGGCATCGGCTTCCTTCTCCGCCGGCTCGTCGGGATGCGAGACCTCGGCGCCCTCGTGCTTCCCGTCGGTGCCGTGCTCGTCGCCCTCGGCCTTGCGTTGAATGCCGCTGTTCTTGCCCTGCACGACGTGCGTCAGCTCGTGCGCGAGGAGGCGATCGCCCTCCTTCGAGCCGGGCGCATACTCGCCGGCGTTGAAGTGAACGTCGCTCCCGACGGTGAACGCGCGCGCCTTGATGCCGGCGGCGGCGCTGGCGGACTCGCCACCGGTGTGCACGCGAACGTCGGCGAGATCGGCGCCGAGCTTCGGTTCGAAGCGCTGCCGCAGTTGCGGCGAAAGCGCGCTGCCCCCGCCCTGCGGGATGTTGGCCTCGCCGCCCTTGGCACCCTCGTCGGCCTTGCGCTGCACGCGCCGCGACAGGTCGCTCCCCACCGAGCGCCGCTGGTCCATCAGCCGCTGCATCGGGGCGACGCCGCCCCGGCCGCCGGTCGCGCGATACGCCAGCTCGTCGCCGATCTGCTCGCGATCGGCCAACGCCGACGCAGGAATGTCCTGCGTTTTCGCAAGGTCAGACGATTCCGCCGCGGGTGTGCTGCGCTCCAGCTTGCCGACGTCACTCATTACGCACCCCTACTCCCAGGTTATCGGCGTTCGCCCGAAAAAGTTGCGCGTCGCGCCCCGCTTACGGGGTCCCGACCGCTTCCAACAGGTTGGCCAGGGAGGTCTCGTCCAAGAGCTGGCTTCCCAGCAGCATCGTGTAGCTGCCGTTCTGACGCTTGATGCTGATGCCCACGTTCCACTCCGGCCGCGACACGCCGTCGGAGCGCTTGATGTCGATCATCCAGGTCTCGCCGTCGACCCGCGGCATGCGCGCCGGAATGAACGACGCCGCGCGTCCTTCCGGCAGCATCACGCTCGCGCCGTAAATCATCATCAGGCGCGGCTCCATCAACATGCCCGACAGCGTCCGCGCGCCCCATCCCCGTCGCCGCGCGAGGTGCTCGACGTACATCGCGAGCGTCGCGGAGTGCTTCTCTGCGGCCTCGTAGATGTCACGCACGGCCATTTACTATAGCGCGTCTTGCGCGCCATTTGCACGCGGGGTAATACCTCCCGATGCCGTCTTCACCGACTAAGACACTCGACACCTTTGCCAATCCGAATCCCGCGCGCGACTACGAGATTCGTTTCGAGTGTCCCGAGTTCACCTGCGTCTGCCCGAAGACCGGGCAGCCCGACTTCGCCACCATTCGCATTTCGTACATACCCGACCAAAAATGTGTGGAGCTCAAGTCCCTCAAGCTTTACCTCTGGACCTACCGTGACGAGGGAGCCTTTCACGAAGCCGTGACCAATCGCATACTCGACGATCTCGTCCAGGCGCTCGACCCCCGACAGATGCGCGTCGAGGGCGATTTCATGGTACGCGGCGGTATCCATACCGTAGTGGTCGCCGAGCACCACAAGCGCTAGACTTTGCCACTCGTCACGAACGAAGCGAGCACCTGATGCCCATTGGCGGAATGATCAAGAGAGTTTTCGGCACCTCGCACGAGCGCGAAATCAAGCGCCTGCGCCCGCGCGTCGAGCGCATCAACGCGCTCGAGCCGGCCTTCATGAAGCTCACCGACGCCGAGCTGCGCGCCAAGACGCCCGAGTTCAAGCAGAAGCTCGAGAACGGCGCCAAGCTCGACGACATCCTCGAGGAATCCTTCGCCACCGTGCGCGAAGCCTCGCGGCGCATCGTCAACATGCGCCACTACGACGTGCAGCTCATCGGCGGCATGGTCCTCCATCGCGGCGCCATCGCCGAAATGAAGACCGGCGAAGGCAAGACCCTCGTCGCCACTGCGCCGCTCTACTTGAACGCCCTCGAAGGGCGCGGCGTCCACCTCATCACGGTGAACGACTACCTCGCCACTCGCGACGCCGAGTGGATGGGGCGCATCTACAAGTTCCTCGGGATGACCGTCGGCACCATCGTCCACGGTCAGAACGACAAAGAGAAGCAGCTCGCCTATCGCTGCGACATCACCTACGGCACCAACAACGAGTTCGGCTTCGATTACCTGCGCGACAACATGAAGGACTCGATCGAGCGGTACGTGCAGCGCGAGCTGCACTACGCCATCGTCGACGAGGTCGACTCGATCTTGATCGATGAGGCGCGCACGCCGCTCATCATCTCGGGCCCGGCCGAGGACTCCGCCGATCTCTATTACCGCGTCAACATGATCATCCCGTCCTTGAAGAAGGACGTCGACTACTCGCTCGACGAGAAGGCGCACTCGGCGATGCTCACCGACCAGGGCGTCGAGCGCGTCGAGAAGAAGCTCAACCTCGTCAACCTCTACGATCCGGAGAACATCGACTTCCTGCATCACGTGACGCAGGCGCTGCGCGCGCACACGCTCTACAAGCGCGACGTCAACTACCTCGTCGAGGAGGGCAAGGTCCTCATCATCGACGAGCACACCGGCCGCAAGATGCCGGGTCGCCGCTGGTCCGATGGCCTGCACCAGGCGATCGAGGCCAAGGAGAACGTCAACGTCGAGGAAGAGAACCAGACGCTGGCGACGGTCACCTTCCAGAACCTGTTCCGCATGTATCACAAGCTCGGCGGCATGACCGGCACCGCCGACACCGAGGCGGAAGAGTTCCACCAGATCTACAAGCTCGACGTCGTGCAGATCCCGACCAATAAGCCCATGGTCCGCATCGACAACGCCGACCTCATCTACAAGAACGAGCGCGGCAAGTTCCGCGCGGTGCTCGCCGAGATCGTCGAGCGCCACGGCAAGGGACAGCCGATCCTCGTCGGTACCATCAGCGTCGAGAAGTCCGAAGTTTTGTCGCACATGCTGAAGGCGAAGGGCATTCAGCACGTCGTCTTGAACGCGAAGTACCACATGCGCGAGGCCGAGATCGTGGCGCAGGCCGGTCGCAAGGCGGCGGTCACCATCTCGACCAACATGGCCGGCCGTGGCACCGACGTGCTCCTCGGCGGCAACGCCGAGTTCATGGCACGCGCCGAGGTCGGCGGGCACGAGGCGGCCGCGATCCCCGGCGCCGTCGACGAGAACACGCCCGAGTACAAAGAGGCGCTCGCCAAGTACAAGAAGCAGTGCGAGGCGGAGAAGATCGAGGTCACCAACGCCGGCGGTCTGCACATCCTCGGCACCGAGCGCCACGAGTCGCGCCGCATCGACAATCAGCTGCGTGGTCGCGCCGGCCGCCAGGGCGATCCGGGATCGTCGCGCTTCTACCTGTCGCTCGAAGATGATCTTCTGCGCATCTTCGGGGCCGAGCGCATCACCGGCCTCATGGAGCGGCTCGGCATGGAAGAGGACGTGCCGATCGAGCATGGCCTCGTCAACCGCGCCATCGAGAACGCGCAGCGCAAGGTCGAAGGGCACAACTTCGACATCCGCAAGAACCTCCTCGATTACGACGACGTCATGAATCAGCAGCGCAAGGCGATCTACGCGCTGCGCAAGCAGATCCTCGAGGGGCGCTACATCCCCGAGCTGTCGGAGGCGGACAAGAAGAAGGGCAAGGAGCCGCTGCCGCCGCCCGATCGCTCGGGCGACTGGACCATCGACTCGCTGGCCGAGAACATCAAGCCGCGCGTGTCGCAGATCGTCGACACCTTCCTCGGCGGCGTGACCGAGAACAAGGACGGCACGGTCGATCCCTATCGCACCGACGCGACGGCGCCGCCGACCGAGGGCAAGATCCTCGATCCGGAGAAGCTGACGCACGAGCTCTATCGCCAGTTCGGCGCGGTCGTCGACGTCAAGCGCGAGCTCAAGGATCGCGCAGCGGTGATCGACAAGGCGGCCAAGACGGCGGCGGCGTCGCTGATTCAGCAGCGCGAGCGCGTCCTCGATCTGGCCGACGAGATCATCGCTGGCCTCGTCTGGACGCACTGCCCGGAGAAGGCGCACGTCGAGGATTGGGATCTCAACGCGCTCTCCGAGGCCGTCAAGGAAGCGTTCAACGTTCCGGTCAACCTCGACGTGCAGATCATCGATCGCGACTCCCTGTCCGAGAAGGTGTGGGAGCAGGTCGAGACCTGGACCAAGGCGCGCGAGACGGAGCTCGGGCCGCTGGTGTTCTTCTTCTTCGCGCGCCACTTCTACCTCGAAGAGATCGACGCGCAGTGGATCGATCACCTGAAGTCGATGGACCAGCTGCGCGAGGGCATCGGCCTGCGCGGCTACGGGCAGAAGGACCCGAAGATCGAGTACAAGAAGGAAGGCTACGAGATGTTCCGTCAGATGATGGAGCGCATCTCGGTCAACGTCTCGAACAAGCTCTATCGGCTGCGCCTCGAGAAGCAGCAGCAGGCCGTCGAAGGTCAGCCGCAGCAACAGAAGGCGGCAGCGACGGAGAAGCTGCCCGAGTTCAAGCACAAGGAGCGCCGCATGGTCGCGCAGCACGCGTCCAACGGCGGCGGCGCGGCGACGGCAGCGGGCGGCGACGGACAGGCGGCGGGCGAGCCGGAGAAGCAGAAGACGGTGCGCCGCGATCAGCCCAAGGTCGGACGCAACGAGCCCTGTCCCTGCGGCAGCGGCAAGAAATACAAGAAGTGCCACGGCGCCACCGCCGTCGCGTAATCTCCCGTCACGATGCTCAAGATGTACGGTCGCACTGCGCACGGCAGCGGCGAGAGCCCTGCGCAATGGGAGCAGGCGTGGGGCACGTTCGATCACGCCGCCTGGCTGCGCGACGCCGCGCGCATCTCGCACAACGATCCGATCAGCCGCTGGGTCGAGCCTGCCGTCGAGCGCGGCGGCCTGTTCCTCGAAGGTGGCTGCGGGCTCGGGCACTGGGTCAAGTGGCTGCACCACCGCGGGCACCGGGCCGTCGGCATCGACTTCGCACCGGCGCTGGTGGCGTCGACGCACAAGCTCGATCCGGCGCTGCGCATGCTCGCCGGCGACGTGCGCGCGCTGCCGCTCGCCGACGGCTGCGTGCAGACCTATTTGTCGAACGGCGTGGTCGAGCACTGGGAGGACGGTCCCGACGCGGGGCTGCACGAAGCGCGACGCGTGATCGCCAAGGATGGCGTGTTCCTGTGCACGGTGCCTGACGCGTCGTGGCTGCGCGGCTTCCTTTATCGACGCGACATGATGATCCGCGGGTCGCTCGCCGCGCGTCATGTCGAGCGCGCCGATGTCGAAGACGCTCCCGAAGGATGGACGTTCTACCAGTACGCGTTCGCGGTCGACGAGTTCACGCGGCGGCTGCAAGCGGCCGGCTTCGACGTAGTCGAGACGGCCGGCCAGAGCCTCATCTACGGTCTCTTCGAGATCCCAGGTGTGCAGCGCGCCTACGACGCGGCCTATCAACTCGCTCGGAAAGTGTTGCGTCGCGAACGGATTTCCGTCGAGCAGAACGCCTCCGCGTCGACCAACGATGCGGCGCCGCAGGCGGCTGCCGCGACGGAATCGTTCGAAGTGGAGCCACGTTCGACGCTTCTCGAGCGTGCGCTGTTTCGCGAGGAGCCGGCCATTCCCGTCGTCGGTCCGCTCATCACGCGTGCCGCCGAACGCTGCTCGACGATGCGGATGTACGTGGCGCGCCCACGGTAGACACTCATAGAAATTCGTAGCGTGCGGACGCGATTGTTATTCCCGACGGTAAAGCAATACTTAGCGGCGTAGTTCTGATGAGCCAACCCGCCCTGAAAGCCATTACGCGCCTCCCGCTCAAACGCGTCGCCACGCCCGCCCCGAGGACGATCAGCCGTCTCGATGCGTTGACGGCGGCGCTGGCGGAAGCGGACCTGCGTGTCGAGTACGCGTGGACGCTGTTGTGGCGCGACGCGCGCAAGCTCGAGCTGCTCGACTGGCCGGCGTTCGCGTCGCGCGTGCACGCGTTGCTGCACGATCTCGAGACGTCGACGGAGCTACTGACCGCGATGATCCCGATCAGCGCCG
>JAQBQH010000036.1 GCA_028287105.1 Myxococcales bacterium | reverse complement strand
GCGGCCGCGCCGGCGCGGGGCGCACGTCGCGCTCCGCCTGCCACGTCGCCACCACGCGCTCGGCGAAGCCGGCCGGCGGCTCGGCGGCGTCGAATGCGGCGCGCACCTCGGGCGGAAGCTTCTCGTCCTCGTCGTCATTCATGATGCACCTCGGCCAGGGCCGACTTCAGCGCCGCACGCGCACGCGACAAGCGTGACTTCACCGTGCCGACGTCGACGTCGAGCGCACGTGCGATCTCCTCGTACGAAAGCTCGTGAAACTCACGCAGCACGAACGCCGCGCGATACTCGGGCGCCAGCCCCCCCACGGCGCGCTCGATGGCGCGGCCGAGCGCGCGCAGCTCGACGGGCGCGCCGAGTGGCGGCGCCGCCAGCTCGTCGAGCGATTCTCCGGTGGCGGCCCGCTTGCGCAGCTCGTTCAGCGTCACGCGCGTGGCGATGGTCAGGATCCACGTCGAGAGCTTCGCGCCGCCGGTCAGGTTGAAGGACGGCAGCGCGCGAAACACGCGCAAGAAGGTCTCCTGCGCCACATCCTCGACGGCGGCGCGGCGTCCGCTCGGCGACAGCATGCGCGACACGACCGCGAACACCGGGCGCTGGTAGCGCTTGACCAGCGCCGTGCAGGCCGCCGCCTCGCCGCGCTGCGCGCGCTTGAGCGTCAGCTCGTCGAGCTCCGCCGCTCCCGCCGTCGCCGCCGCCGCCTCGCTCACGTGTGCCAGCCTCACACCTCTTTCACCCGCGCGCTCGAAAAAGGTTCCCAATTTCGTGCTAGATGTTTCAGCCGTGAAATCGGCCCCCAAGGTGGTCGTCATCGGCGCCGGGTTCGGTGGCCTGGCCGCGGCGATTCGCCTGCAAGCCCGTGGGTTTGCCGTCACGCTCATCGACAAGCGCGACGCCCCTGGCGGGCGCGCCTACGTCTACCGCGACGCCGGCTTCGCGTTCGACGGCGGACCGACGGTCGTCACTGCGCCCTTCCTGCTCGAGGAGCTGTTCGCGCTCGCCGGCAAGAAGATGGAAGAGCACCTCACGCTCTTGCCGGTCGATCCGTTCTATCGCATCCGCTTTCACGACGGCCGCGTCTTCGACTACACCGGCGACGCCGATCGCATGGCCGTCGAGGTCGCCAAGTTCTCGCCCGGCGACGTCGACGGCTACCGCCGCTTCGTCGCGGAGTCGCAGAAGATCTTCGCCGTCGGGTTCGAAGAGCTGGGCGACGTGCCGTTCTCGCGCGCGCGCGACATGCTCAAGATCGTCCCGAAGATGATCAAGCTGCGCTCGCATCTCTCCGTGTGGCGGCTGGTCTGCAAGTACGTCAAGGACGATGCGCTGCGCGTGGTGCTCTCGTTCCATCCGCTGCTCGTCGGTGGCAATCCGTTCACCACCACCTCGATCTACGCGCTCATCGCCTTTCTCGAGCGCAAGTGGGGGGTCTGGTTCGCCAAGGGCGGCACCGGCGCCATCGTGCAGGCGCTCATCGATCTGTTCATCTCGCTCGGCGGCACGCTCGAGACCTCGACCGAGGCCGAGGAGCTCCTGGTCGAGGGCGGCCGCGTGGCCGGGGTGCGCGTCAAGGGCGGGCGCACGCTGCCGGCGACCATCGTCGTGGCCAACGGCGACGCACCGGCCATCTATCGCCGCCTGGTGCCGGCCGCGTCGCGCAAGAAGTACACCGACTCGCGCCTCGATCGGCTGCAATACTCGATGAGCTTATTCGTTTCGTATTTTGGAACGAAAAAGACATATCCCGATATCGCGCACCACACGATCCTCCTGGGGCCGCGCTACCGCGAGCTCCTCGACGACATCTTCGAAAAGAAGGTGCTGGCCTCCGACTTCAGCTTGTACCTCCACGCACCGACGAGGACCGATCCCTCGGTGGCGCCGCCGGGGCACGAGAATTTCTACGTCCTGTCGCCGGTGCCGCACCTCGACTCGGGCACCGACTGGGCCGCCGAAGGCGAGGCGTACCAGCAAAAGCTATTCGAATCGCTGGAAAAGAGCTGCATTCCCGGATTGCGGGAAAACCTCGTCACCTCGCGCTTCATCACGCCGCGCCACTTCGCCGACGACCTCAACTCGGAGAAGGGCGCCGCCTTCTCGATCCAGCCCGTGCTGATGCAATCGGCCTACTTCCGCTTCCACAACCGGTCGGAAGAGGTCGACGGCTTATATCTGGTGGGTGCCGGCACCCATCCCGGAGCCGGCCTGCCCGGCGTGCTGTCGTCGGCCAAGGTGGTCGATCGCTTGATCGCCGACGTCGACGGCACCGGCAATACGCGCGACCCCATCGCCGGCTCCCACGCCGGCTGAAAGGAAGCCATGACCCGCTTCGCCCTCACCCTCTCTCTCCTGCTCTCGACGGTCGCCATCGCGCGCGCCGACGAAAAGAAGGACATGCCCGGCACCACCGCCAAGGAAGGCGCGTCGGCGTCGGACACCAAGAAGGAGAAGCTGCTCAAGGACATCTCGCGCATGGCGATGCCGGTCGCACAGCACAAGCTCCTCGAGCCGCTCGTCGGCAAGTGGATCACCACGGCGAAGCTGTGGTGGGGCCAGCCCAAGCCCGAGCAGGTGACCGGCCACGCCGAGGCCAACTGGATTCTCGGCGGCCGCTTCGTCGAAGAGCACTACGACAGCGTCATGTGGGGCAAGCCTTACGCCGGCAACGGCGTCATCGGCTTCGACACGCGCTCGAAGAAGTACGTGTCGACGTGGATCGACACCTGGGGCACCTGGATCACCGAGGAAGAGGGCGCCATGGATCCGACGGGCAAGGTGCTGACGCTGACCGCCCAGGACTATGACGAGACCGGCGCCAAGACGCGCCCCATCAAGTTCATCTACACGCTCGACGGAAACGACCACCACATCATGCGCGTCTACGAGATGGTGCAGGGCAAGGAGACGCTCACGATGGAGGTCGACTACCGAAAGGCGAAGTGACGTCGTCGGCGCTGGTCCTGGCGGCAGACGACCGGAACGCCTGTCGCGCCTGGATCCAGCGGCACTCGAAGTCGTTCTTCCTGTCGTCGCTGCTGTTGCCGGCGCGGGTGCGTCAGGCGGCGTGGGCGCTGTATGCGTTCTGTCGCCGCGCCGATGACGCGGTCGACGTCGACGAGGACGCGAGCGGCGGCCTCGCGCGCGTCGAGTCGCTGCGGCGGCGGCTGGACAACGTCTATGCCGGGCGCGCCGACGACGATCCGATCGATCGCGCGTTCGGCGCCGTGGTGGCGCAACATCAGCTTCCGCGCGCGCTCCCCGAGGCGCTCCTCGCCGGCATGGAGATGGACGCGCGCGGCGTGCGCTACGAGACCGACGACGAGCTGCTCGTCTACTGCTTTCGCGTCGCCGCCACCGTCGGGCTCATGATGACCCGCGTGATGGGCGCCGCCGCCGACGTCGCCTACCTGCGCGCCGCCGATCTCGGCGTCGCCATGCAGCTGACCAACATCGCGCGCGACGTCGGTGAGGATGCGCGCCGCGGCCGCGTCTATCTGCCGGGCTCGCTGCTCGAGGCGGCCGGCGGCGAGCGGCGCGTGGCGGTCAAGACGCTCCTCGGTCGCGCCGACGCGCACTATCGCGCCGCCGACCGCGGCGTGCCGCTTCTGCCCGCCGACTGCCGCTTCGCCATCGCGTCGAGCCGCAACATCTACTCGGCCATCGGCGCGGCCATCGCGCGCAACGGCTACGACTCCGAGGCGCAACGCGCCTACGTCACCCTGCCGCGGAAGCTCTGGCTCGTGGCGCGCGCGCTGCCGGCGCGCTTCGCCACGGCGAGAAACGCCGCCGAGCCGGGGCCGGCCGATGCGCAGCTGCGGGCGCTGGTACACGGAGTAGGATTGCCGGCGTGAGCGAGTTTCCCCGCACGCGCGCCGCCTTGTCGCCCGAGGCGTGGGCGCACGTCGAGGCGCTCGAGCGCAGCTTCGCCGAACGCACGCGCTGCGACATCGGCGACGGCGGCCCCGACGCGGGCGCGCACGTCGACTTCGACGTGGTGCTCGCCGGGGGCGGGTTATCGCTGGTGTACGGCGCGTACCTGGCGCGGCGCGGCCTCGGCGTCGCCATCTTCGACAAGCGCAAGATCGGCTGCGGCCATCGCGAGTGGAACATCAGCCGCGCGGAATTGGCGCCGCTGGTGCAATCGGAGCTCTTCTCGGCCGCCGAGGTCGATGCGCTGGTGCGGCTCGAGTATGACCACGGCATCTGTCGCTGGCACGGCGGCGGCACCTATCCGGTCAAGCACGTCCTCGACTGCGTCGTCGATGCCGAGCAGCTGCTCGATGGGCTGCGCGCGCGCGCCGAGAGCGCCGGCGCCACGCTCCTCGATCATCACGCGCTCCGTGGCTATCGCGTCGGCGCGGGCGGGGTCGAGATCACGCTCGCGGGCCCAGGCGGCGCGACCAGCCCGACCACGCGCACCCTGACCGCGCGCCTGCTCCTCGACGGAATGGGCGCGGCCAGCCCGCACGCCGCCTTCGATCTGGTCTGCCCCACCGTCGGTGGGGTCCTCGGCGACCTGCGCCGCGGCGACAGCGCCGCCGATCCGCTCGCCGTCGATCCGCGCATCGGCGAAATCCTCGTCACGACCGAAGGCATCGAGGAAGATCGCCAGCACATCTGGGAAGGATTCCCCGGGCCCGACGGCGCCTTCACCACCTACCTCTTCTATTACACCGAGCCGGCGCAGCTGCCCGCGCACCCGCTCTTGTCGCTCTACGAACGCTTCTTCGCGACCCGCCCGCGTTACAAAGCTGGCGACGCGACGCTGCGCAAGCCGACGTACGGCTTCATCCCCGCCTACTCGCGACTCCGTCCCATGCCCGCCGCGCGCGACCGCGTGCTCCTCGTCGGCGACGCAGCCGGCCGCCATTCGCCGCTCACCTTCTGCGGCTTCGGATCGATGATCCGCTCCTTTCTGCCGGTCGCCGATGCGCTGCGCGCTCTCGTGTCCGACGATCGCCTCGACGCTCGCGCGCTCTCGTCGGTGTGGCGCGACCCGCCGGGCCTCGCCGTCATGGGGGGCCTCACGCTCATGATGGTCCCCGGCCGCCGCCCGGCGCGCGATCCCGACGACATCAACCGGCTGCTCGACGCCGCCTTCTCGTCGCTGGCCGAGCTGGGCGACGACATCTACGGCGCCTTCGTGCGCGATCAGATCGGCTTCGGCGACTTCGTCGCCTTCATGCGCGCCACCGCAAAGAAGCGCCCCACGATCTATCAGGACGTCTTCGCGCAGCTCTCACGGGCCGAGATCGCGCGCTGGACGCTGCGCCTCGGCGGGCTCGCCCTCTCCAAGTGGAAGAGCGGATGAGCGCCGCTGCGCTGGCGTTCGTGGCGCGGCACGGCGTCGTCCTGCAGTCGGCGCATCACCCGACCATCCCGTCGCTGGCGGCGCACGTCGCCGGCGAGCGCATCAAGGGCAGCTGGTGGGCGCACCCGAAGAGCCACGACATCTTTGCCGCGCTGGTCGAGCTGTCCGGCTCGCCCGACGTGGTCTCGACCCGGCTCGTCGACGGCAAGGTCACGCTCGTGCACCGGCGACTGTGGGCGGCGCTGGCTACCCTCGCGCACGCGGGGCGAATCGATCGCGCGCGCATGGCCAGGGTGACGCAGGAGCACACCGCGAGCGGACGGCACGAGAAGCACGAGGAGCCGTTTCCGGCGTGGCTGCCGCGCGGGCTCGAGCGGCCCGGCGTCGAGGAGGCGATCAGCCTGCTTGGCGAACCGCTGGCCGGGTCACTTCTTCGACCAGCCGATGCAGCGCCTCGGTCTCGGTCGTCGGCGGGCCGAGCAGCTCGCGCACGGCGTCGATGACCTCGGCGCGCTTGTGCTGACAGCCGTCCATGCCGACCTGCAGCGCCGCGTTCGGACGACCGAGGGCCGCATCGCGCCCGGCCGGCTTACCGAGGTCGGCCGCGTTGCCGCCGACGTCTTCCATGTCGTCGCGCAGCTGCAGCGCGCAGCCGATGAGCTCGCCGATGCGCGACCAGCGCGACACGTCGCTCTCGGCGCCGCAGCAGATGGCGCCGCCCGCGGCCGCGGCGCGAAACAGCGCCGCCGTCTTGTGACGGTGATAGATCTCGAGCTCCACCGGGTGCGGCTCCAGCTCGAGCGCCTGGCCGCCGATGACGCCATGCGAGCTGCCGGCGGCGGCAGTGAGCAGGCCCATCAAGCGGAACGCGACCGGCGCGCGCCGCACGGGGGCATTGGCCAGCGTCTCGAAGGCGAGCGTCAAGAGCGCGTCACCGACGAGGATCGCGGTCGCCTCGCCATAGACCACATGGCAGGCCGGCTGACCGCGCCGCGTGGCCGCGTCGTCGAAGCAGGGCAGGTCGTCCTGAACCAGCGACGCGCAGTGCACCAGCTCGATGGCCGCGGCGAGCCGCCCGACCATCTCGTCGTCACCTCCGCCATAGCTGTCGGCGACGAGCCGGCACAGCAGCGGTCGGGCGCGACGGCCACCCGGAAAAACCGCGTCATGCATGGCGCCGTGCAGCCGCGCAGGCGGGGCGTCACGCGTCGGCAACAGCCGTAACAGCCACTCTTCGACGAAGGCCTGGGCTTGGACGACCAGGTGGTCAGGCGCGGACTGCGTCCACGCCAACTTGAGGCGATCAGTCAATAGTCCCCCGTCCCTCCAGTATAACTGATGTACGTCGCTGGAGGCCATTCGGATCGACGTGAGATTAGTCACGCCACGGTGCGCGTCGCAGTCAGCGGAACACCGTCGAGATACGTGAGCGGGTGGCTGGAAACGGTTGGCACTCGCGGCCCCGGGGTGAGGATACCGACGAGGTTGAGCGGATCGGTGGCGGCGACGTGCACCTCTTCCGGCGCCAGCGGGCTCGACTTGAGCGCGCGCAGCGCCTCGACCGCCTCGCCGAGCGCGAACTGCTCGCCGGACATGCCGTTGACGAAGCGGCCGCCGCGAATCTCGCCGCGCGCTTCGAGCCGACGATAGACGGCCACCAGATCGCGCCACGGCGGCGCCGCCGACTCGCGCACGAGGAGCTGGCGCATCATCACGCCCCAGCGGCGCAGATAGGCCCAGGCCAGCTCGACGGGGCTGCCGTCGCCGAAGGGGCCGGCGTCCTCCGACCGTCGCGGGGCGTCGCGATGCAAGAGCGACCAGCGCCCGGCGACCCCGCGGCGCGGCCGATCGCTGCGCGCCGTGACGAGCGCGCGCAGCCCGGCGAAGCCGTCGCTGGTGGCGGCGCCGGTGCGCACGAGCTCCCACAGCGCGTCCTCGATCTCGGGCACCGTCCGCGCGAGCGTCGCCGCCAGATCGCCGACAAAGGCGGCGCCGCGGCTCTCGAGCGCCCCGGCTACGTCGCGCGCCAGCGACGACAGATGGCTCCACTTCGACGGCGGCTCGTCGGTCTTGGCGTAGGGATCGATGATCCAGCTGGCGTGCGCACGGGCGAAGAGGCCGATGGCGCCGGCGCGCGCGCGCGGGTTGAGCTCGGTCTCCGGCGGCGTCACGCGCAGACGCGCCCACGACACTTCACCCGAGAGGCACAGCTCGTCGAGCATGGCCGGCGCGTAGTCGTGCACGCGCGACGGCAGGATCTCGCGCTCCCACGCGGCGGCGGGCAGCTCCAACCCCTCGAGCTGTGTGATGACCTTCGACACGCCTTCGACGCCGTGCAGCCGCGTGCCGGGCATGACGTGCTGCCAGCGCAACAGAAAGCGCACGAACTCCGACGGCGAGACCGGCCGCACGCGCTCGCGCAGGGTCCCGATCGTGCGACGGTGGATGCGCTGTAGGAGGCCGCGCTCGCACCACTCGACCACCGGGCTGCCGTCGGGGAGGTTGGCCCCCGTGAAGTTTCCCTGCAGCACCCGGCCGTCCGCTTCGAGGCGCGCCAGCCCGATGTCGACGCGCTCCGTCGGCAGGTCGAGCGCGCTCGCGATGGCGGCCACGCTCATGGGGCCGGCGGCCAACATGAAGCCACCGACCAGCGCGGTGGTGGCGACGTCGTCTTCGCCCCACGCCGCCTCCGCGATCAGACGCCGCTCGGTCGCGACCCAGAACGGCTTGTTGACCGTGCGCAGCGTCGAGGCGCGCCCCGCCGCTACCAGCGCCTCGAACCACGCCGTCCACGGCAGCCGCGGCGAGACGGCGACGGCCGTGCACAGGAGATCGTGCAGCTCGTCGGGATCGCGCGGATCCGGCTGCGCCTCGTCGAGCACCGCGCGGATCGCGGCGCCGTCGACGATGCCGAGGTCGCCCTTGGTGCGCCCGGTCTTGACCGCGCGCGAGCGCCGCTCCTCGAGCGGGGCGTCGTCGAGGAACGTGTAGGGCATCGCGTTCAAGATCGCGTGCGCCCAGGGCGAGGGCGCCACCGTGTCGCGCGCCACGCAGGTGAGCTCGCCGCGCCCCATGCGCTCGAGGAGGAGCCGCAGCCCGTCGGCGTCCATCGCCTCCTGCAGGCAGTCGCGGCGGGTCTCGAGCACCAGCGGGTGATCGGGCAGCGCCGTGTCCTCGCGCATCTGCCCGCCGTGGTTGTCCTGACAGCCGACAGCCTCGGGAAACACCGCCGCCATGAGATCGGCCGCGCGCATGCGCAAGAGCGGCGGCGGCGTGCGCTTACCGTTGGAGAAGCGCAAGACCGCGAGCGCGCGCGTCGCGTTCCACCGCCAGCGCGTCTCCCACATCGGCGACTGCAGCGCCGCCTGCACCAGCGTCTCTTCGATCGACGCCGGCGACAAGAAGCCGAAGATCGCGTCGAGCGGGAAGCTGTGCTGCGGTCCCATCGACAAGAGGATGGCGTCGTCCGACGCTGCCGCCTGCAGCTCGAAGTCGAAGGTCCGGCAGAACTTCTTGCGCAGCGCCAGCCCCCACGCGCGATTGATGCGCGCGCCAAACGGCGCGTGAATCACCAGCTGCATGCCGCCCGCGTCGTCGAAGAAGCGCTCGGCCACGACGCAATCCTGCGTCGGCACCGCACCGAGCGCCTGCGCGCCCTCGACGACGTACTGCAGCGCCTGCGCCGCGGCGCCCCGCTCCAGCTTGCACTCGTCGACCAGCGTGGCGAGCGCGCGATCGAGCGGCAGCGACGCCAGCTCCTGGCGCAGCTCGGCCACCTCGCGCGAGAGCTCGGCCGTGCGCGCCAGGCCCTCGCCGTTCCAGAACGGCACCGTCGGTGGCATGCCGTTGGCGTCCTCGACGCGCACCTTGCCCGCCTCGACGCGGCGGATGCGCCACGAGTGCGATCCGAGCAAGAAGATGTCGCCCGCCATCGACTCGATGGCGAAGTCCTCGTCGAGCGTGCCGACGACCGCCTCGGTCGGATCCTCGACCACGAGGTAGTCGGCCTTGTCGGGAATCGCGCCGCCCGAGGTCAGCGCCGCCAGCCGTGCGCCCCGCCGGCCGCGCACGCGCTTGTTGACGCGGTCGAGGTGCAGGTGCGCGCCCGAGCGCCCGCGCCGCGTGGTGATGCCGTCGCCGAGCATGTCGAGGACGTCGTCGAACTCCTGCCGCGGCAGGGCCGCGTAGGGCGCCGCGCCGCGCACGAGCTGATAGAGCGCGTCGTCGCCGAAGTCGCCGGTGGCGCAGGTCGCGACCAGCTGCTGCGACAGGACGTCGAGCGGCCCCGCGCGATCGACGTGACGATCGATCTTGCCGTTCACCATCGCGCGGGCGCCGGCCGCGCACTCGATCAACTCGTCCCGCGTCATGGCGAAGATGCGCCCCTTGGGCGTGCCACCGACGGCGTGATGGGCGCGACCGATGCGCTGCCTGAGGACCGCGATCGATCTCGGCGAGCCGAGCTGACAGACCAGCTCCACGTCGCCGATGTCGATACCGAGCTCCAGGGACGCCGTCGCCACCACTGCGCGCAGCTGCCCCGATTGCAGCTTGCGCTCGACCCCGAGCCGCGTCCGCTTGGCGAGCGCACCGTGATGGGCCGCGACGATGCCCTTGCCGAGGAGCGCCTCGAGATCGTGCGCCACGCGCTCGCACATGCGCCGGCTCGGCACGAAGATGAGCGTGGTCTTGTGCTCGGCGATGAGCGCGCCGACCCGCTCATGCACGTCCTTCCACGCCTCGCGCGAGGCGACCGCCGAGAGCGGCTCCTTGGGCACCTCGACGACGATATCGAGCGGCTGCTTGCGGCCGGCATCGACGAGACGGCACGGCCGCGGCTGTCCGCTCGGGTCGACACCGGAGAGGAACTTGGCCACCTCCTCGACGGCCTGCACCGTCGCCGACAGCCCGATGCGCACGGCGCGACGTCCGGTCAGCGCGTCGAGCCGCTCGAGCGACAGCGCCAGGTGCGCGCCGCGCTTGTTGCCGACGAGCGCGTGGATCTCGTCGAGGATCACGGTCTCGGCGCCGGCCAGCACGGTGCGCCCCTTCTCCGACGTCAACAGGAGATAGAGCGACTCCGGCGTCGTGATGAGCACGTGCGGCGGACGGCGGATGATGCGCGCGCGATCGGTCTGCGACGTGTCGCCCGTGCGCAGCGCCGTACGAATGGGCGGCAAGAGCGTGCCGAGGCGCATCGCCGTCGCTTCGATGCCGCGCAGCGGCGCCTCGAGGTTGCGCTCGACATCGGCCCCGAGCGCCTTGAGCGGCGACACATAGATGATGCGCGTGACGTCGTCGAGCGCACCGGCGACGGCGCGCCGCACCAGGCCATCGATGCCGGCGAGGAACGCCGCCAGGGTCTTGCCCGACCCCGTCGGTGCCATGATGAGCGTATCGCGCCCCGACGCGATCTCCGCCCAGCCGAGACGCTGCGCCTCGGTCGGCGCACCGAAGCGCTCCGCGAACCAGGTCGCGACGGCGGGATGGAAGCGTTCCAGCACGGTCCTCATTAATTGATCATACTGCGCAGATGTTCAAGCGAGATGTCGTGAGGGCTTGTCGTCGACGGTAGTTGTGCCTATTTCGCCTATGTGGCAGTTCGACGGTTCGCACGATTGCGCGACAAGGCCGCGGTGTTGATCATCGCGGAGGACGCGATCGCGCGCGAAGTGTACGCCGAGCTGTTCAGTATGCGCGGTTACGGCGTGGTGACAGCCGTCACCGCCCGCGAAGGGGTCAAGCTCTCGCGGAACCGGGCGATTGCGACGGTGGTGCTGGCGATGCAGACCGGCGCGGCGCAGCTGCGGCGCAAGCTCCACGCGCTTCGCCCGACGCTGCGCATTCACGTGACCGGCCTTCAGCCGCTCTGCTTCGACGTCATGGCGCCACAAGCGCGCAAGCAGCTCCACTGACGCACGACGAAGGAAGAGATTGGTGGCGGAAGGTGATTAGTGGCGGCGAAGGGCGAGCAGGCGCTCGACTTCGTGGCGGAGATCGGCGCGCACGAACGGCTTGAGCAAGAGGCCATCGGCGCACACGTCGCTCGCGATCTCGGTCGCATACGGCACCGCCGAGCAGATGAGCACCTGCGGACGCGCGGCCAGCATGTTGAGCTTGGCCGCGACCATCGGGCCCGAGACGTTGGGCAGCTGTAGATCCAGCACCAGCACATCGGGGGAGCGCGCATCGATCATGCGCATCGCCGAATCCCCGTCGCCTGCGAAGACCACTTCGTACTCGCGGTTCGCCAGCTCTTCACGCATGGCATCCTGAACACCGCGATCATCATCGACGACGAGCACCAACTGCCGCCCCATTTCCACCTCACCCCCAGTTGTTGGTCGCAACGAGCTTCAATCAAGGTAGCACAGCTTGCGGAGGCGTCAGTCGCGCCTACAACCTATGTGAAAATGTCGCGCACAATCGTACTAGTCGAGGACCACGCTCCTGTCCGCGAGCTCTACGCCGAGGCGTTGACCCGCGCCGAGTGGCGGGTGATCGAGCGACCATCCGCGATGGGGCTGCTCACGCTCATCCGTCATGAAAATGCCGAAGCGGTCGTGATCGATTGGACTCTTCCAGGCAAGAGCGGGCTCGAAGCGCTGCAGGCGATCAAGGCCGACAAGGCGACGCGTCACGTCCGCGTCATCGTGCTCACCGCGCACTCCGCCTCGTCGCTGCGCGAGCAGGCGCTGGCCGCTGGTGCTGAACTTTTCCTGGAGAAACCGCTTCGTCCCGACGTGCTCCTCCGCGCGCTCGATCCCTGCTACTCTGCCGCGCATGACGCGGGGACTGTGGGCTCGGTATAGGGAGTATTTGAGCGTTCATCCGTCGATCGCGCTCAGCGTCGACGTGAGCCGGATGAAATTCGGCGCCGATTTTTTCACCACGATGGAGCCGGCGATGCAGCGCGCCTTTGGCGCGATGGAGGCGCTCGAAAAGGGCGCCATCGCCAACCCCGACGAGAAGCGCATGGTCGGGCACTACTGGCTGCGCGACTCGGAGCGCGCGCCGACGCCGGAGCTGCGTCGCGAGATCGAAGAGACGCTCTCGCGCATCAAGCGCTTCGCCAACGACGTCCACAATTCGCGCGTGCGCGGAACGCGCGGCCACTTCCTCAACCTGCTCGTCATCGGCATCGGCGGCTCCGCGCTCGGGCCGGAGTTCGTGCACGCGGCGCTGGGCACGCCGGCCGATCGCATGAAGGTGCACTTCTTCGACAACACCGATCCCGACGGCATGGATCGCGTGCTGGCGCGACTCGAGACCCATCTCGACGAGACGCTCACCGTCGTCATCTCGAAATCGGGCGGCACCAAAGAGACGCGCAACGGCATGCTCGAGGCGAAGGCCGCCTACGATCGCGCGGGGCTCGAGTTCGGCAAGCATGCGGTCGCGGTCACCGGCGTCGGCTCGGAGCTCGATCGCTTCGCGACCGATCACGGTTTTCTGGCGCGCTTTCCCATGTGGGATTGGGTTGGCGGGCGCACCTCGGAGCTCTCGGCAGTCGGCCTCCTGCCGGCGGCGCTGCAGGGTCTCGACATTCAGAGCATGCTCGACGGGGCGCGCGCCTGCGACGAGGTCACGCGCGTCAAAGAGACGCGCCACAATCCGGCGGCGCTGCTGGCGCTCATGTGGCACCACGCCGGCGCCGGCAAGGGCCAAAAGGACATGGTCGTCCTGCCCTACAAAGATCGGCTGGAGCTCTTCTCGCGCTACCTGCAGCAGCTCGTCATGGAGTCGCTCGGTAAGGAGAAGGACCTCGACGGGAAGAAGGTCCTGCAGGGCATCGCGGTCTACGGCAACAAGGGCTCGACCGATCAGCACGCGTACGTGCAGCAGCTTCGCGAGGGCGTACACAACTTCTTCGTCACCTTCATCGAGGTGCTGCGCGATCGCGAGGGCAAGTCGCTCCTCGTCGAGGACGAGGCCACCGCCGGCGATTTTCTCGAGGGCTTCTTTCTCGGGACGCGCCGCGCGCTGTACGAGAACGATCGCGAATCGATCACGCTCACCATCGATCGCGTCGACGCGCGCGCGGTCGGCGTGCTCATCGCGCTGTACGAGCGTGCGGTCGGCTATTACGCGTCACTAGTCGGCATCAACGCCTACCATCAGCCGGGCGTCGAGGCCGGCAAGAAGGCGGCCACCGCGGTCCTGGAGCTGCAGAAGCAGATCCTGGAGCTCCTCACCGAGAAGAAGGGTCAGGCGCTCACCGTCGACCAGGTAGCCGAGAGCATCGGCGCCGGCGACGACATCGAACATGTGTTCAAGATCCTCGAGCATGCCGCGCGTAATCCCGATCACGGCATCGTACGCAACGACGGCAAGACCCCGTTCACGGCCACGTATTCGCGCTAGGAGAGACGACGATGGAAAAGCAGAAGATCGGCCTCATTGGCCTCGCCGTCATGGGCGAGAACCTGGCGCTCAACATCGAGGAGAAGGGCTTTCCCATCGCCGTCTACAACCGCTCGCTCGACAAGGTCGCCGACTTCGTGCTGCGCAACGCGGGCAAGAGGGTCTTCGGCTGCAAGTCGCCCCAGGAGCTGTGTGAGTCACTCGAGCGACCGCGCCGCATCATCATGATGGTCAAGGCGGGCAAGCCGGTCGACGACACCATCGCCGCGGTCAGGCCGTACCTCGAGAAGGACGACATGCTCGTCGACGGCGGCAACGAGTACTACCTCAACACCGTGCGGCGGGCCAAAGCGCTCGAGGCCGACGGGATCAACTACGTCGGCATGGGCGTGTCGGGCGGCGAAGAGGGCGCGCGCAAGGGGCCGTCGATCATGCCGGGCGGACAGCGTTCGGCCTATGACGCGCTGGCGCCGATCTTGACCAAGATCGCGGCGCAGGTCGACGACGGGCCGTGCGTCGACTACATGGGGCCGGGCGGCGCCGGGCACTACGTCAAGATGGTGCACAACGGGATCGAGTACGGCGACATGCAGCTGATCGCCGAGGCGTACGATCTGTTGCGCAACATCGGCGGGCTGCAGCCGGCGGAGTTGGCGGACGTGTTCGCGCAGTGGAACCGCATGGAGCTGCAGTCGTTCTTGATCGAGATTACGGCGAAGATCCTGACCAAGCGCGACGACCTGACGGGCGCGCCCATGGTCGACGTCATTCTCGACTCGACGGGCATGAAGGGCACCGGCAAGTGGACGGTGCAGGAGGCGGCGGAGCTGGCGTCGCCGGTGCCGACGATCGCGTCGTCGCTCGACGCGCGCATCATGTCGAGCTTGAAGTCGGAGCGCATGCTGGCGGCGAAGCTGTTGCAAGGTCCGAAGCCGGCGCCGTCGTTCATGGACAAGAAGCAGCTCATCGACGACGTTCGGCACGCGCTGTACGCGTCGAAGATCTGCTCCTATGCGCAGGGCATGAACCTCTTGCGCGTCGCGTCGCACACGCACGAGTGGAACCTGCAGCTCGGGCGGATCGCGCGCATCTGGAAAGGCGGGTGCATCATTCGCGCCCAGTTCCTCGGGCGCATCAAGGAGGCGTACGACCGCAACGCCGACCTGCCCAACCTGCTCGTCGACACCGAGTTCGCGCGCGAGATGTCGGATCGGCAGCCGGGCTGGCGGCGGGTGATCGCGCTGGCGGTGCAGCACGGGCTGCCGATGCCGACGATGATGGCGTCGCTCTCCTATTACGATTCGTATCGGCGCGAGCGTCTGCCCGCGTCGCTGACGCAGGCGCAGCGCGACTTCTTCGGCGCGCATACGTATCAGCGCATCGATCGCGAAGGGTCGTTCCACACCAACTGGAATTCATGACGCTGGCGAAGCTCGTCGAGTCGCTGCGCAA
>JAQBQH010000014.1 GCA_028287105.1 Myxococcales bacterium | reverse complement strand
CGGCTTCGCCGCGGAGGTCACGCGCGTCGCGCGCGAGGTCGGCTCGGAGGGCAAGCTCGGCGGACAGGCCGAAGTGCGCGGCGTCTCCGGCGTCTGGAAGGACCTGACCGACAACGTCAACGGCATGGCGTCGAACCGCACCGGCCAGGTGCGTAACATCGCGGAGGTCACCACGGCGGTCGCCAACGGTGACCTCGGCAAGAAGATCACCGTCGACGTCAAGGGCGAGATCCTCGAGCTCAAGAACACGATCAACACCATGGTCGATCAGCTGCGCTCGTTCGCGTCGGAGGTCACGCGCGTCGCGCGCGAGGTCGGCACCGAAGGCAAGCTGGGCGGTCAGGCGCTCGTGCCCGGCGTCGCCGGCACCTGGAAGGATCTGACCGACTCGGTCAACTTCATGGCGTCGAACCTCACCGGCCAGGTGCGTAACATCGCCGAGGTCACGACGGCGGTCGCCAACGGCGACCTGTCCAAGAAGATCACCGTCGACGTGCGCGGCGAGATCCTCGAGCTGAAGATCACGATCAACACCATGGTCGATCAGCTGAGCTCGTTCGCGTCGGAGGTCACGCGCGTCGCCCGCGAGGTCGGCACCGAAGGCAAGCTGGGTGGGCAGGCAGTCGTCCGCGGCGTCGCCGGCACGTGGAAGGACCTGACCGACAACGTCAACCTGATGGCGTCGAACCTCACCGGTCAGGTGCGGAACATCGCCGAGGTCACCAAGGCGGTCGCCAACGGCGATCTGTCGAAGAAGATCACCGTCGACGTCAAGGGCGAGATCCTCGACCTCAAGAACACGATCAACACCATGGTCGATCAGCTCTCGTCGTTCGCTTCCGAAGTCACCCGCGTCGCTCGCGAGGTCGGCACCGAAGGCAAGCTCGGCGGCCAGGCCGAAGTGAAGGGCGTGGCTGGCATCTGGGAAGACCTGACCGATAACGTCAACTCGATGGCGTCGAACCTCACGGCACAGGTCCGCGGCATCGCGCGCGTCGTCACCGCCGTCGCGCAGGGCGACCTCAAGCGCAAGCTGGCCCTCGAGGCGAAGGGCGAGATCGCGTCGCTCGCCGAGACCATCAACGAGATGATCGACACGCTGGCGACGTTCGCCGATCAGGTCACCTCGGTCGCGCGCGAGGTCGGCATCGAAGGCAAGCTCGGCGGCCAGGCGCGGGTGCCCGGCGCCGCCGGCACGTGGCGCGACCTGACCGACAACGTCAACCAGCTCGCCGCCAACCTGACCACCCAGATCCGCACCATCGCGGAGATCGCGACCGCGGTGACCAAGGGCGACCTGACGCGCTCCATCAGCGTCGAGGCGCAGGGCGAAGTCGCCGCCTTGAAGGACAACATCAACCAGATGATCTCCAACCTGCGTGAGACCACGCAGAAGAACCAGGAGCAGGACTGGCTGAAGACCAACCTGGCGCGCTTCACGCGCATGCTGCAGGGCCAGCGCGACCTCGAGACGGTGTCGAAGCTGATCTTGAAGGAGCTGGCGCCGCTCGTGCGCGCGCAGCAGGGCGTCTTCTACATGGTCGAGGTCGACGAGAAGGAGATTCAGCTCAAGATGCTCTCGTCGTGGGCGTTCCGCGAGCGCAAGCAGCTCTCGAACAGCTTCCGGCTGGGCGAGGGTCTGGTCGGGCAGTGCGTCCTCGAGAAGGAGCGCATCCTGCTCGACGAGGTGCCGGGCGACTACATCAAGATCGGCTCGGGCCTGGGCGAGCACAAGCCGGTGAACATCATCGTCCTGCCGGTGCTCTTCGAAGGGCAGGTCAAGGCGGTCATCGAGCTGGCCTCGTTCTACCGCTTCAACGAGATCCACCTGGCCTTCCTCGATCAGCTCACCGAGTCGATCGGCATCGTGCTCAACACCATCGCCGCCGGTATGCGGACGGAGGAGCTGCTCAAGCAGTCGACCAGCCTGGCCGACGAGCTGCGCTCGCAGCAGTCGGAGCTCACCGAGACCAACAAGCGTCTCGAGCAGCAGGCGCTCACGCTCAAGTCGTCGGAGGAGCGGCTCAAGGCGCAGCAGGAAGAGCTGCAGCAGACCAACGAAGAGCTGGAGGAGCGCTCGCAGCTCCTGCAGATTCAGAAGGCGGAGGTCGAGCGCAAGAACCGCGACATCGAGCAGGCCAAGCTGATGCTCGAGGAGAAGGCGCAGCAGCTGGCGCTGTCGTCGAAGTACAAGTCGGAGTTCCTGGCCAACATGAGCCACGAGCTGCGCACGCCGCTCAACTCGCTGCTCATCCTGGCCAAGCTGTTGTCGGACAACGAAGACGGCAACCTGACGTCGAAGCAGGTCGACTTCTCGAAGACGATCCACTCGGCCGGCTCGGATCTGCTCTCCCTCATCAATGACATCCTCGATCTGTCGAAGATCGAGTCGGGCACCATCGTCATCGACGTCGACGAGGTCAACTTCGAGCAGCTCACCGACTACGTCGATCGCAACTTCCGTCAGATGGCGACCAACAAGTCGCTCGAGTTCGCGGTCGAGCGCGACGACAACCTGCCGGCGACGATGTTCACCGATCCGCGCCGCTTGCAGCAGGTCATCAAGACCCTGCTGGCCAACGCCTTCAAGTTCACCGAGAAGGGGCGCGTCTCGCTCAAGGTCTCGCGCGCGACGGGCGGCTGGAATCCCGAGAACGTCTCGCTCAACAACGCCGAGGCCGTGCTGGCGTTCGGCGTCACCGACACCGGCATCGGCATCCCGGCGGCGAAGCAGAAGATCATCTTCGAGGCGTTCCAGCAGGCGGACGGGACGACGTCGCGCAAGTTCGGCGGCACCGGCCTCGGCCTCTCGATCAGCCGCGAGATCGCGCGCCTCCTCGGCGGCGAGATCCGGGTCGACTCCGAGCCCGGCCGCGGCTCGACGTTCACCCTGTTCCTGCCGCTGACCTATCAGCAGGTGGCGTTGTCGACGTCGTCGTTCATGACGCCGCGCCTCAATGGCAACGGCAGCTCGCAGGCGGCGACCCACGCCGGGCAGCATTCGCCGTCGGCGATGCAGTTCTTCACGCCGCCGCAGACCGTCCTGCCCGATGCCACCGAGGCCGAGCGGCAGCTCCTCATGCTGCCGAACGAGCTCTCGGACGATCGCGGGTCGATCCAGCCCGGCGATCGTTCGCTCCTCATCGTCGAGGACGACGTGGGCTTCGCCAAGGTGATGCTCGACCTGGCCCGCTCCAAAGGCTTCAAGGGCATCGCCGCGATGCGCGGCGACACCGCGCTGGCGCTGGCGCGCGAGTACAAGCCGGACGCCATCACGCTCGACATTCGCCTGCCGGTCATCGACGGCTGGACGGTGCTCGATCGCTTGAAGCACGATTCGCGCACGCGCCACATTCCGGTGCATCTGATCTCGTCGGTCGACGACGATCAGCGCAACCGCGCGCTGCGGCAGGGCGCGCTCGCGTTCTTGCGCAAGCCGATCGCGAAGGAGGGCCTCGACGACGCCTTCGACGAGATCAAGGGCTTCGTCGAGCGGCGGGTCAAGAACCTGCTCATCGTCGAGGATGACGACGTGCAGCGTCAGGCGATGGTCGAGCTCATTGGCAACGGCGACGTCGAGTCGACGCCGGTGGCGACGGGAGAAGAGGCGCTCGAGCAGCTGCGCGCCAAGCACTTCGACTGCATGGTCCTCGATCTCGGGCTACCCGATATGCGCGGCATCGAGCTCATCGAGACCATTCGCGGGGACGAGAAGCTGCAGGACCTGCCCATCATCGTCTACACCGGGCGCGACCTGACCGAGCAGGAGGAGCTGGAGCTCAAGGGCTTCACCGACTCGATCATCATCAAGAGCGTCAAGTCGATGGAGCACCTGCTCGACGAGACGGCGCTGTTCCTCCATCGCGTGGAATCGAATCTGCCCGAGAACAAACGGAGGATGCTGACCCAGATCCACCAGGCCGACCCGGTGTTCGCCGGCAAGCGCGTGCTCATCGTCGACGACGATGCGCGCAACATCTTCGCGCTGACGTCGGTGCTCGAGCGCCACAAGATGGAGGTCTTCTACGCCGAGAACGGCCTCAAGGGCATCGAAGTGCTGCAGAAGACGGGCGGCATCTCGTGCCTGCTCATGGACGTCATGATGCCGGAGATGGACGGCTACGAGACCACGCGCGAGATCCGCAAGATGCCGGAGTTCGCGTCGGTGCCGATCATCGCGCTCACCGCCAAGGCGATGAAGGGCGATCGCGAGAAGTGCATCGAGGCGGGCGCCAGCGACTACATCACCAAGCCCGTCGACACCGAGCAGCTGATGTCACTGTTGCGCGTCTGGCTCTACGGGTGATCTAGAAGGCACATGGGGAACGCGTCCAACCAGCTGCCGCCCGAGCCGCCCCGCGTCGATGCCGACGGGGAGCGGTCGGCGCCCGTGGTCGTCGACACTCCGTCGCCGTTACCGCTGGCGATGGAGACGAAGACGGGGACCGACGAGGAGCTCGAGACCATCGAGCTGCAGATCCTCACCGAGGCGGTGTTCCGTCGCTATGGGCTCGACTTCCGCAACTATGCGGTGGCTTCGCTCCGGCGGCGCGTTCGACTGGCGATGATGGAAGAGGGCGCCCAGACGGTGTCGGGGCTGATGGAGCGGCTGCTGCACGATCCGCCGGCGATGGAGCGGCTGCTCCTGCGCTTGTCGATCAACGTGACGGCGATGTTCCGCGATCCCGGCTTCTTCCTGGCGCTGCGGCAGAAGATCGTGCCGCACCTGCGCAGCTATCCGTTCGTGCGCATCTGGCACGCCGGCTGCTCGACGGGGGAGGAGGTCTACTCGATGGCCATCCTCCTCCAGGAGGAGGGGCTCTACGATCGTTGTCGCATCTACGCCACCGACATGAACGAGGTGGCGCTGCAGCGCGCGCGCGACGGCATCGTCTCGTGCGACCAGATGCAGGAGCATTCGACCAGCTACCTGCGGGCGGGTGGGCACGGCTCTCTGTCCGACTACTACACGGCGAACTACGGGCACGCGATTTTCCGCGCCGGCCTGCGCAAGAACGTCGTGTTCTCGCAACACAACCTCGTCACCGACGGCAGCTTCAACGAGTTCAACCTGATCTTGTGCCGCAACGTGATGATCTATTTCAACGAGACGCTGCAGAATCGCGTGCACAAGCTCCTCTACTCGAGCTTGCGCCGCTACGGCGTCCTCGGATTGGGACGAAAGGAATCACTGCGCGGAACGCCGCACGAGCGCGACTACGAATCGGTCGATGAGCTCGAGCGTCTGTTCCGGCGGCCGAAGTGAGGCAACGCGCGGGGGCGGCAGCAATGGTCTCGAAGGTGCAGCTCGTGGTCATTGGAACGTCGATGGGCGGATTTCGGGCGCTCGAGTCGGTGCTGGGCGGATTGTCGCCCGATTTTCCGCTCGCCATCGCGGTGGTGCAGCATCGTGGCACCGACGTCGCGCAGTCGCAGCTGAGTCGGCTGCTGCAGCTCAAGTGCACCCTGCCGGTCAACGAGTGCAACGACAAAGAGGCGATCGTCGGTGGGCGCATCTACCTGGCCCCGTCCGACTATCACCTGCTCGTCGACGAAGGGCGGTTCGCGCTCTCGGTGGACGAGCGCGTCTACTACGCCCGTCCGTCGATCGACGTGCTCTTCGAGTCGGCGGCGGACACGTATCACCAGGGCGTTCTCGGTGTGCTCTTGACCGGCGCCAGCGCCGACGGGACGCGCGGGGCGGCGCGTATCAAGCAGCGGGGCGGCACGGTGCTGGCGCAGGATCCGCGAACCGCGGAGTCGCCGGTGATGCCGCAGGCGGCCATCAGCGCGGGCGCGGTCGACCACGTCCTGCCGCTCGAAGAGATCGGCGCCTACCTGAACGTCGCCAGCGCCGTGCATCGCTAGACGGCGTTCGGCCGATATCCACCTACCCACGTAAATCATTTGCACGCCCGTGGATTCGTTGAAAAATTTGTCGTGCAATCAGTATTACGTGATACGATCGAATTGCGTGAGAATACGGGCTGCTGATGATACTCAGCGACGGCGACGCGACTCGAGCGAGTTCGTGCCGTGGCGCCTGGTCTCTGCCTGCAACGCCGAGAGCTGTCGCTGGCAATGCACCGACGGCCGCTGGGTGGCGCTGACGCTCGGCCAGGACGACGAGATCGGTCGCGTCATCGTCTCCGAGTCGGGCGGTCGCCGCGAGCTCGTCGATTCCTACGAAGGCGCGCTCACCCTCGCCAGACGCTGGCGCACGCCGTAGCTGGTGCGCCGTAGCTGGTGCGCCGTAGTGGCGCACTCCGTAGCTGGCCGTTGCGATGGCGCGGCCCCTGCTTCTGTTCGTAGGGCATGGAGCGCAAAAAGAACCAGGAGCGCGTCGAGCACCTGCCGCCGGAGCCCGACGAGAACACCACCTACAAGGAGGCGACTACCGTCACCGACGACGAGAACGGCCCGATCCCCGGGCCACCGCAGGAGTCGGGGACGGTGCGGCCGCACGACTGAGCCAGCGCGCGGCCGCCTCGAACGGCAGCCGCAAGAGCTTGCCGAGTGTATGCAGCGGAGGCGTCGGATAGACGTCTTCGTCGACCCGCGTTCGCCTTCGCGGGCCGCTCGTCTTCCTTTGCTTCGCCATCAGTAGGCTCCGACGTTTCGCACGAGCGAGATCATCAGAAAAATCATGATCGCCGCGATCACGATGATCGCAGCCATCGCCGCGATCGACGTTTTCGTATCGTGCGGAATGTGCAGATGGTCTGTGGCCATGAGTCGCCTCCCTCGCGGAAAGTACAGCGCCGCGCGTACGGCGCAACCGAGACGAACGTCCGCTCGGACGTGCGGTGAGCAGGCGCCTCTGGCCCGCGCCTTGCGTTATCCCCGAATCAGAGGAGGCTTCGAACAATGCACATTCTTGCGATGCTCATCATCGGTCTGATCGTCGGCGCCCTGGCCAAGCTGTTCATGCCCGGAAAAGATCCGGGTGGCTTCATCATCACCATTCTGCTCGGCATCGCCGGCTCGTTCGTGGCGGGTTTCGTCGGCCGCGCGCTCGGCTTGTATCGCGATCCGGCCAGCGGTCCCGGCATCATCGCGTCGATCCTCGGCGCCATGCTGCTGCTCTTCATCTACCGCATGGTGATCGGGCGTCGTTCGCGCCGCGTCGTCTAAGGCAGCGCGGAGAAAATCAGAAGCCCGAGGGCGTGGCCGGCTACTTTGCGAAGAGGCTGGCCACGCCCGTCGTCATGGCCGGCACGTAGGTGATGACCAGAACGCCGAAGGCCATGATGAGCAGGAACGGCAGCGCCTGCTTGTACAGATAGGGCAGCGGCTTGCCGAAGCGTGACGCCGACAGGAAGAGGTTGAGCCCCATCGGCGGGAAGAGAAAGCCGAGCTCCAGGTTGGCGAGGAAGACCACGCCGAGATGGACCGGGTCGACGTTGAAGACCTGACCGAGCGGCGCGATGAGCGGCGCCAGCACGATGATGGCGGCGTAGATCTCGAACACGCTGCCGAGCACCAGGAGCATCCCGTTGAGCGCGAGCAGGAACGTCCACTGCGAGTGGAAGTGCGCCTGCACCCAATCGACGAGTGCCTCGGGGATCTGCTGGTCGACGAGATAGTTGGTGAGCCCGAGCGCGACCCCCATGAGAATGACGACGGCGCCGACGAGCGTGGCCGACTGCACCGCGACGCGCGGCATCTCCTTGAACGGATGAACGTCGCGGAAAACGATCAGCTCGACGAGCAGCGCATAGAGCGCGCCGACGGCGGCCGACTCGACGGTGGTGGCGATGCCGGAGAGCAGCACGCCCATCACGACGATGGGCAGACCAATGTCGTACTTGGCGGTCCAGAGCGCCGTACGCATCTCGCGCGCGTCGAAGCCCTGGCGCGGCGAGCCCGAGCGGATGCCGACGCGAATGGCGTAGCCGGCGACGACGAGGATGAGGAGCACGCCGGGCAAAAAGCCGCCGGCGAAGAGGTGACGCGCTGAGACGCCGGCGACGGCGCCGTAGAGGATCACCGGCAGCGAGGGCGGGAACAGGAGGCCGAGCGATCCGGAGGCGGTCACGAGGCCGAGCGAGAAACCTTCGGGGTACTTGTCCTTGATGAGCGCCGGAAAGACGATGCCGCCGAGCGCCAGGATGGTGACGCCCGAGCCGCCGGTGAACGTGGTGAAGAGCGCGCAGACGCTGATGGCCATGAGCGCGACGCCGCCCGGCAGCCAGCCGAACAGGCTCTTGTAGGCGCGCACCATGCGCTGCGAGGCGCCGCCGGCGGCCATGATGTAGCCGGCCAGCGTCAAAAGCGGAATCGCCGGCAGCGTCGGGTTCTGCACCAGCTGCAGCGTCGCCTGCGGCACCGAGGCGATCGGCGCCGGCGACTCCGACGTGAAGAAGAGCAGCATGGCAGCGCCGCTCATGGCCACGAAGACGGGCGCACCGAGGCAGAAGGCGGCGACGATGAGGATCATGCCCGGCCACAAGAACGCGTGCGGATGGCCGCCGGCGAACTGGAAGAGCAGCGCCGAGACGATGCAGGCCGCCGCGGAGACGGCGCGGCCGCGCCAGCCGATGGGCGAGTACCAGATGAACCGCAGGCAGATGAGCGCGAAGGCGACGGGGACGATGAGGCCGGTCCACCAGTCGGGGATGCCGCCGGGGAGCGTCTCGCCGGTGCCGACGTTCGATTTGACGACCAGGTAGCTGGCGTAGGCCAGCATCATCGCGGTCACGGCGGAGACGGCGCCGCCGAGGAAGTCGGCGAGGCGGCGCACCGGGTGGCCTTCGCGGATGAAGGCGGTGGTGGCCAGACCGAGGTGCTTGCCGGCGGCGGTGGCGCACAGGGCGCCCAGGAAGCCGAGCCAGACGCCGAGGCGCTGCTCGTAGGCGTTCGATCCGGCGAGCCCCTGACCGCGGATCTTGCGGAGCAGGATCTCGACGACGGGGACGAGCACCATCGCGACCGAGATGACGACGATGAGGACGCGCTCGACGAGCGTGACCCGCTTCGACGACGAGGCCGTGTCGGTGGACGACTGCCCGGTGGCTGGATCGAGGTCGATCATCGTCGCACGGCGCGCACGCTCATAGTACGATGGACCACCTTACCATGCGACTTGCGCTTATGGCTGGGCTGCTGCTGACGTGTGCGGGATGTCTCAAACAAATCGCGCTCGGGAGCGTCGCGGATTCGCTGTCGGCGAGCGGAAAGGGGTACGCGCGCGACGACGACCCGGAGCTGGTGCGGGACTCGATCCCGGTGATCATCAAGCTCATGGAGCAGCTGCACGAGGCGTTGCCGAAGCATCGGCCGCTGGCGGTGGCGCTGACCCGCACGGCGACGTCGTATGGCGTGGCCTTCATCGCGGAGGAGGCGGATCGCGTCGAGGACAAGGACGTCCAGGCGGGGCGGGCGCTCAAGGCGCGGGCGCGGCGCATGTTCCTGCGCGCGCGCACCTACGGGCTCGACGCCCTGGAGCTGTCGCTTCCGGGGGCGCGCGCGGTGCTGCTGGGCGATGACCGCGACAAGCGGCAGGCGCTCATCGACAAGGCGAAGAAGGACGATGTCCCGGCGCTCTACTGGCTGGGGGCGGCGTGGGGGTCGGCCATCGTCAACGCCAAGGACGACCTCAGGCTGGTCGGCGAGCTCCCGGTGGTGGCGGCGCTCATGAAAAAGGCGCTGGCGCTCGACGAGAGCTACGACGAGGGGGCGATCCACGAGTTCTTCATCTCCTATGACGTCGGGCAGGGCGCCGGCAAGAAGGCGGCCAAAGAGCACTACGAACGGGCGCTCGAGCTGTCGCACAATAAAAAGCTCTCGCCCCACGTTTCATACGCCGAGGCCGTGTGCGTGGAGACGCAGGACAAGAAGGAGTTCCTGCGCCTGCTCGATCTGGTGCTGCGCTTCGACGTCGATTCGGACCCCGACCATCGCCTCGCCAACATCGTGGCGCAGCGACGGGCTCAGTGGTTGAAGTCGCGAACCGCAGATTTGTTTGCCGAATAGTTGGTTGTTTGGATGGGTCGTCGTTAGGAAAGTGTGAGAGTGAGGAGCCTATGAAGAAGCTCGCGATGATCGTGACCATGCTCCTGGCGCTGCCGATGGCTGCGCGCGCCGACGTGGTCATCAAGCTGGGGACGCTCGCGCCCAACGGGTCGGCGTGGCACACGCTGCTCAAGGAGCTGGGGCAGAAGTGGGAGCAGGCGTCGGGCGGCAAGGTCAAGATGCGCATCTATCCGGGCGGCGTCCTCGGCAACGAGGGCGACATGGTCAAGAAGATGCGCATCGGGCAGCTGCAGGGCGCGGCGCTGACCACCATCGGGCTGCATGATTTCGCGCCCGACGCGCAGGCGGTCGACGTGCCCGGGATGGTCGATTCGTGGGCCACGCTCGACTACGTCATGGAGCGGCTGACGCCGAAGCTCGAGCGGATCATCGAGTCCAAGGGCTACGTCGTCATCGGCTGGAGCGAGGTCGGCTTCGTGCGCTTCTTCTCGACGAAGAAGATCGCGACGCTGGCCGAAGCGCAGAGCTCCAAGATGTTCTGCTGGGAAGGCGATCCCGCGTCGGCGGAGGCGTGGCGCGCGGCGGGGTTCCACCCCGTGGTCATGTCGTCGACGGAGATCGTGACCGGGCTGCAGACGGGGCTGATCGACACGGTGGCGCTGGCGCCGCTGTACGCGTTCTCGTCGCGCATGTTCGAGAAGGCCAAGTACATGCTCGACCTGCCGTGGGCGGTGCTGACGGGCGCGACGGTCGTGAAGAAGGAAGAGTGGGACAAGGTCCCGGCGGAGTTGAGGCCCAAGCTGCTCGAGATCTCGCACGAGTACGGCAAGAAGATCGCCGTCGAGGTGCGCCGCATGGACACCGAGGCGATGGAGAACATGGCCAAGCAGGGGCTGGTGACCCTCAAGCCGGCCGATCCGCAGGCGTTCTACAAGGCGGCGGAGAGGGCCTATCCGGCGGTGCGCGGCAAGGTGGTCCCGGCGGAGATGTTCGACGAGGTCAAGAAGCTCGTCGCAGAGGCGCACGCGCGGTCGGCCAAGAAGTAGGTGGCCGCGTTCGCGTCGGCGCTGGCGCTGGCGTCGGCGCTGGCTACCTGGCCGCACCAGGAGCTGGTGCGGCTGGCGCCGCTGGCGGCGATGGCCGACATCGCCTGCATCGAATCGAACCCCGACGGAACGATGAAGCAGGTGACGGTGCTGGCGTGGGTGCCGGCGCCGGCGGCGATCGTGCGCGAGGTGATCGCGCAGTCGGAGCGCTATCACGAGTTCATGCCGAACCTGACGCGGTCGTCGCGCGAGCCGCTGGGCGACGGGCGCTGGAGGTCGCGGTGGAAGATCGAGCTGCCGGTCTCGAGCTTCGAGGGGACCAACGTCTACTCGCTCGAGCACACGGACGCGGGGGACGCGGTGCTGTTGCGCGGCGATGGCGACGCGCGCTATCGCTACGAGCCGCTCGCGGTCGGGGATGGGACGCTGCTGGTGCAGTACGGGTACACCGACGTGAAGGGCTCGAACGCGTTCGTGCGCTCGTTCATCAAGCGGCAGCAGATGATGGAGCACGGGCTGGCGCTGTCGGCGCAGATGATGTTCGTGACGGCGATTCGGGCGGAGGCGGTGCGGCGGGCGGGGGGCGCGCGGGCGGCGGGGGTTGGCGGCGCGGCGGGGGGCAGGCCGTCGTTCGACGCGCTGTTGGCGCGCGGGCAGGTGGCCATGATGCGCACCGGAGCGGGCGGGTCGTTGGGCGAAGTGAGCGTCATCGACCGGCTGTTCGCGAGCGAAGCGCGGGTGATCGAGGTGATCGCGCGCGCTGGGGACTACGCGGGGTACGTGCCGGGGGTGGAGCACAGCTATCGGAAGGGCGACGGCTTCTTGATCGAGATGTCGTTGCCGATCGTGACGTGGGTGACGACGTTCGTGCTGCGCGTCGAGGCGCACGCGGTCGACGGGGTTGGCGTCGATGGTGATTTGGCGGGGGCGCGGTGGCGCTGGGATCTCTCGGCGCGTGGGGAGGGGGAGACGCTGGCGGTGTATCGGGTGCGGCAGAAGCTGGATGCGGGGAGCGTGGTGCTGCGGAAGCTGTTTCAGTATCAGCCTTCGCTGGAGTACGGGGTGAATGTGGCGCTCGGGTTGGTTTGGATGCGGGCGGTGCGCGGGCGGGTGGAGGGGTGGGGTGGTGTACCGGTCAGGCGGAGAGGGCGGCGGTGAGGACGGAGAGGGAGCGTTCGTAGCGGTGTTGGGTGTTGTAGTGGCCGCCTTCGAATTCTTCGTGGGTGTAGGGGAGGGAGTGGTGGGCGAGGCGGGAGGCGAGCTGGCGGGTGGCGAGTTGGAGGTTGTGCTCGTCGGCGATGCCGGCGTCGAGGTAGATGGCGGACATCTGGGAGAGAGCGGCGCGGTGGTGGGGGGCGTCGAGCATGCGGACGGGGTCGTGGGCGAGCCAGCGGGCCCAGACGTCGTCGCGGACGGCGGCGGTCAGGAGGTTGAGGGGGAAGTCGAAGCCGTGGCCGAAGGAGTAGGGGCCGTGGGGTTTGGGGGACCAGGCGGCGGCGCAGCAGAGATGGGACATCACGTCGAAGCTCGATTGTCCTTTTTGCGGCTGCTCCTCGAACCAGCGCAGGAAGGCTTCGAGGCCGCCGCGCTTCTCGAGCGTCAGGACCGTCGTCGAGAGGTCGCGCAGGTAGGAGATCTCGAGCGCGCCGTCGCCGGCGTGGGAGCCGACGGCGGAGACGACGTCGGGGCGGAGCATGCCCATCACCATGGCGCCGTAGCCGCCGGACGATTTGCCGATCACGGCGCGCGCTTCTCGGCGCGGGATGGTGCGGAAGGTGCGGTCGACGAACGGCAGGAGCTCGTCGCAGAGATAGCTCTGGTAGGGGCCGATGGCGGGGGAGTCGACATACTGCGAGCCGCCGTAGCGGGTGAAGCAGTCGGGTAACACCAGGATCGCTTCGCGGACGCGGCCGGCGCGCATGGCGTCGCCGATGCGGCGGGGGAAGGGGATCTGCCAGGCCGAGCGGTTGAACGCGAGCTGCCAGCCGGTACCGCCGTAGCCGGGCAAGAGCAGCACGACGGGATAGCGGCGCGCGGTGGCGTCGTACGACGGGGGCATGAGGACGATGAGCTCGCGCTCCGTCGGATCGCCGAGCGGGTTGCCGGCGAGGAGCGACGACTGGTGCGTGATCACGTCGACGCGCATCGTCGAACCGTAGCATGTTATCGTCGCTGCGATGAGCCTCGCGCGCGCCGTCGCGGTCGCGGTCGCCGCTGCGGTTGCCGGCACCGTGATGCTGGCGGTGGCGCCGGCCAACGCCGCTGGTCTCGAGCGCGCCGAGCAGTCGCCCGAGGGCGTCGCCGCCGCGGGCGCGCAGACCGCCGATGCCGAGGCGCCGGCCGCCGCGTACTACAATCCGGCCGCGCTCGCGTTTCAGCGCGGGTTCACGCTGCAGGGTGGCGCCGTCGTGACACTGGCGCACGCGACGGTCACGCCAGCGTCGAGCGGGCTGCCGCTGGCGTCCGACACCACGTTCGCGACCCCGTCGCTGTATGTCACGCAGCGGGTGGCGGCGCGCTTCGCCGTCGGCGTCGGCCTCTTCGATCCGTTCGGCGCGTCGACGCAGTATCCGCGCGCGGGGCTGGTCGGCGGCGTCGGCCTCGAGCTGCGCGCGCTCGCCGTCAATCCGTCGGTCGCCATCCGACCGGTGCCGTGGCTCGCGGTCGGCTTCGGTATCGCCGTCATGCCGGTGACCTTCGAGTACGTCACCGCCGCGGCCGACGGGAGCAACGCGCTCTTGTCGCTGCGCGGCACCGGCATCGGCGGCAACGCCGGCGTCCTCGTGCGCGCGCTGCCGCGCTGGCTCGACGTCGGGGTCAGCTACCGCAGCGCCATCGACGTGGAGCTGTCGTCGAGCGCCGGCAAGGCGACCTTGCCGCTGCCGCATACGTTCAGCTTCGGCGCGGCGTCGCATCCGCTCCCCGGCCTCGCCATCACCACCGACGTACGGCTGACGCTGTGGCAGGAGCTCACGTCGATCCGCTTCGTGCCGAACGGGCCGATGCCGACCGATCTGGTGACGCTCAACTGGCAGAACAGCATCGGCGTGCGCGCGGGGGCCGCTTACGGGCTCCTCGCCGACGACCGCGGCCAGCCGCGCCTGGTCGTCCGCATCGGCGGCGGCTGGGATCAGGCGCCCACCTCGCCCGCGGCGGTGGATCCCGCGTTTGCCGACGGTGACCGCATCCTCGTCTCGGCCGGCGCCGGCGCGCGGCTGGGATGGGTGTCGCTCGACGCCGGCTACCTGGTCGCCGTCGTTCGTCCCTACCTCGGCGCGAGCGGGAGCCAGGTCGCGCGCTATCAGTCGCTCACCCACACCGTCGCTGTGGCGCTCACCTTTCGCCTGCCGGAGCTCGGCTACCGCGTCGACGAGATCGCCTTCAAGCGTTGAGAGGCGGTCACGCCGTGTGATATCCTTTCACAGCCCACGTGCGTGACAAGACCAAAGGGGGGATGTCACGCATCGACACGATGCCCGAAGGTTTTGCCAAGCTCATCGGGCAGCAGGCGCTCGGCGTCGGGGACGTCATCGGGGGTCGCTACCGGCTGGTGAAGTCGCTCGGCAACGGCGGCATGGGGCAGGTGCTCGTCGCCGAGAACGTCGCCATCGGCATGCGCGTCGCCGTCAAGCTGCTCAAGCCGGAGCTCGTCGCCAATCCGGAGTTCCGCCAGCGCTTCCAGAACGAGGCGCAAGCGGTCGCCGCCATCGAGCATCCGAACGTGGCGCGCTTCTTCGACGTCGTCGTCGGCGATCCGACCTTCATCGTCATGGAGTACGTGCGCGGCGAGACGCTCGCCGAGCGCCTCAAGCTCGGGCCGCTGCCGCGCGCGCGGGCGATCGAGATCGCGCAGCGCCTCTGCTGGGGCCTCGACGCGGCGCACACGGCTGGCGTCGTGCACCGCGATCTCAAGCCGGCCATCGTGCTGCTGGCGCCCGACGCCGAGCATGGCGAGGTGCCCAAGCTGATCGACTTCGGGCTGGCCAAGGTGGCCGCCTCGCTCGGCGACTCGCTGACGCGCACCGGACAGATCATCGGCACGCCCGCGTACATGTCGCCCGAGCAGATCAACGGCGGCAAGGTCGACGCGCGCGCCGACGTCTACGCGCTCGGCTGCGTGCTGTTCGAGATGCTGACCGGCAAGACGCCGTTCGCCGGCGGCCAGGACGACGTGCAGATCCTCTATCGACAGATGCACGACCCGCCGCCGCCGCTCTCGAAGACGCTGCCCGACGCGCCGGTGGAGCTCGAGCGCCTCTTGCAGACGGCGCTGCACAAGGATCCCGGCCATCGCTTTCCGTCGATGCGCGCGATGGCGGCGGCGCTCACCGCGCTCATGCCGACGCGCGGTCCGGCACCACCGGTGGCCAAGCGCGGCCGCTCGGCGCGCGCGCTTCTGGCGTGGGCGGTCGCGGCGACGCTGCTCTTCCTTGGGACCGCGGGCATGGGCGTCGTGCGCTGGCGCGCCGGCCGGACCGTGGCCCCCGGCAAGGGCCTCCTGGTGGTGACGACGCAGCCGCCGGGCGCGCGCGTCACCGTCGACGGCAAAGCGCTCGAGGAGACGACGCCGGCGGCGCTGCGCGGCATTGGCCCCGGCCCGCACGAGGTCTCCGTCGAGAAGGCGGGCTTCGCCACCGTCGAGCGGCACCTCGCCGTCAGCAATGACGAGCGGCAGGCGCTCGATTTGGTGCTGCCGCCGACCAGTCGCCGCGTCGAGGTGGGGACGGTGCCGGCCAACGCCACGCTCTACGTCGACGGCCACCTCGTGCCGGGAACGACGCCGCTGACCGTGGCGCTCACCGAGCAGGACTTCCACGAGCTCAGGGTCGAGCGCGCCGGCTACGAGACGGCGACGCGCGCCCTCAAGCCCGAGGACAACGAAGCGGTGGTGACGCTGACGATGCAGCCCGAGCGCCAGCCGCGCGGCACCATCATGGTCGACTCGCAGGACGTCGCCGAGGTCTGGCTCGACGGGGTTTCGACGGGGCTCAACACGCCGACGCTCGGATTTCGCGTGGTCGAGGGCGAGCACCTCATCGAGCTGCGCGCGCCGTCGGGCGAGAAGTCGGCCGCCAAGAAGATCAAGCTGGTGCGCGGGCAGACGCAGCGCCTGACGATGTCGCTGCAGGCGGTCAGGTGACGCGCCGCGCGCAGCTGGGCGCGCGCGTCCTGGTGCCGTTCGTGTGCGTCGCCGTCGCTGCGACTGCCGTCGGTGCGACCGTCGCCGGCGCCGTCGAGCAGCGCACGCTCAAGCTCGCCGCCGTCTCGCCGGACGGCACGCTCTGGTCGCGCGAGCTGCACGCCACCGCTCAGGAGGTCGAGAGCGGCACCGAGGGCGCCGTGCACCTCAAGCTCTACCTCGGCGCCGTCGCCGGCGACGAGACCGAAGTGGCCGAGCGCATCGACAAGGGGCAGCTCGACGGCGTCGCCTCGGCCGGCGTCTTGTGCGATCGCGTGTCGCCGACGCTGCGCGCCATCGCCATCCCCGGGCTGTTCAAGACGCGCGAGGAGGCGGTGCGCGTGTCGCAGAAGCTGCGTCCGACGATGGATCAGGAGTCGCAAGCGGCCGGCTTCGCGCTGCTCGGCGTGACGACCCTGGGCCAGGATGTGCTGTTCACGCGCGCGCCGGTGCGGTCGTTGGCCGAGCTCAAGAAGCAGCGGCTCTGGCGCTGGGACGGCGACGACGCGGGCATCGCCACCGCGCGCGCGATGGGGCTGACCGTGGTGCCGACGCCGGTGCACGAGGCGATGAAGGCGATCGAGGCCGCGCGCATCGACGGCTTCATGGCCATCCCGACGGCGGCGGTGGCGTTCCAGTGGTCGACCCGCACGCGCTATCTGACGCCGCTGCGCGCCGGGCACCTGAACGGCTGCATCCTCGTCGCCAATCGCTCGTTCGATCGCCTGCCGATCGAGCACCAGCAGGTCCTGCGCGGCGCGGTGGCGAAGCTCGCCAGCCGCCTGGAAGAGATCTCGCGCCGCGATGACGACGCGCTCGTCGGCGGGCTGTTCGCGAAGCAGGGGCTCACGGTGGTCGCGCCGTCGGCTGCCTTCAGCGCCGAGTTCTACGTGGCTGCCGAGAAGGCGCGTGAAGCGGTGAGCGACAAGCTGGTGCCCAAGGCGATTCTCGATCGCGTGCTCAAGGCGCTCGGCGAAGATCGCGTGGCGGTGAGGCCGAGGTGAAGCGCGCCGCCCTCTGTCTCGCGCTGCCTGCTCTCTGCCTCGTATTGGCCGCCCCGTCGCTGGCGCGCGCCGATCGCGTGGTGTGGCGCATGGCGACCGCCGCGCCCGACTCGACCAACTGGGCGCGCGAGCTGCACGCGTTCGCGCGCGACGTCGAGACCGGCACCGACGGGCAGGTCGCCATCAAGTGGTACTTCGGCGGCGTCGCCGGCGACGAGGGCGAGGTCATGCAGCGCATCGGCAAGGCGCAGCTCGACGGCATGGCCGCGGCGATTCTGTGCGGCAAGGTCGCCCCGTCGATGCGGGTGTTCAACGTGCCGGGCATCATCCAGGGGCGCGACGAGGCCAATTTCCTCAGCCAGAAGATGCAGCACGACTACGCGACCGAGGCGCAGCGCAACGGGTTCGCGCTCCTGTTCACCTCGGGGCTGGGGCCGACGCTCCTGTTCACGCGCACGCCGGTCAAGACGATGGACGAGCTGCGGCAGATCAAGGTCTGGCGCTGGAACCTCGACGAGTGGGGCGTCCTGGCCACGCGCGAGATGGGGCTGCCCGTCTATGCCGCGGCGCTCGTCGATGCCACGCGGCTCTACGAGGAGGGGCAGATCGGCGGCTTCACGACGGTGCCGTCGGCGGCGCTGGCGTTCCAGTGGTCGACGCAGGCGCGCTACATCACCGAGCTGCCGGTGGGCTACGTGCAGGGCTGCATGCTGTTGTCGAATCGCGCGTGGGACCGTCTCAGCGTGCACCATCGCGACGCGGTCATGTCGGCGGCGGCGAAGTGCTCGCATCGCTTCGAGGAGGTCGGGCGGCACGAAGAGGAGCAGCTCCTCGGCGGGCTGTTCGAGCGTCAGGGGCTCAAGAAGGTCGCGCTCTCGACGGCGCTGCGTGCGCAGTACTTCGAGGCGGCGCGCGCGGCGCGCGAGCGGCTGGGCGACAAGCTCCTGCCGCGGGCGCTGCTCGACCAGGTCATGCGCCTCCTGGCCGACTACCGCGCGGAGCACGGCCGCTAGGGGCTGTCGGGCTGTCCCTAATCGGGCGTTTCTGAAAGCGCGATCATTTCGATCGTTTGCGCGTTCGAGCGGCAGAGAGTTTGTGCAGCCTGCCAACGCGTGATCAAAGATGGGTATGCGTAG
>JAQBQH010000010.1 GCA_028287105.1 Myxococcales bacterium | reverse complement strand
GGGATGGGCACGCGAAGCGCGGCTACGCGAGCTACGGCGCAGTGGGCGGTCCGAACCAGCTGGTTAGGGCGTCACGAAGGCCGTGGTCCGTGCCGTCTCCGACCCACGCGACGTGTCCGTCGGGCCGAATCAACACGGCAGTGGGAGCAGAGACCGCGCCGAGCACCGGGAGCTCCCACACACCAACGTATCGAGCGTCGACCCGTTGAACCCGATCCGCCCATGGAGCGATGTCGAGGGCGCCGGGCTCACCGAGATCGAGCAGTACCGGTCGGGCATCGCGCAAGAGGGTGAACACCCGCCGTGAGCCGTTGGCGGTGCCCAGGTCGAGATCGGGCATGCGGCGCCCGAGCAGCGGGTGTCCCGTGCCGAGGTCGTAGCGAATGTCCAGACCAGACATCATCGCGGCGTATCGCTTGCGAGGCTCGTCCATCTTCAACAGCTCGGACATGGTCTCGCGCAAGGCCTTCGTCCGTTCGTCGCCGCGGTTGAGCGCCGTTGCCGCCATGCTGTTCTTGAGCACGCGCGCACCGATCGGGTGCCGCTCGGCCTGGTAGGTGTCGAGCAGGCTCTGCGGCGATGTGCCGTTGACCACCTGGGCCAGCTTCCATCCCAAGTTCACGGCGTCCTGGACACCGATGTTGAGTCCTTGTCCGCCTGACGGGGAATGCACGTGCGCCGCGTCGCCGGCCAAGAGCACCCGTCTCTCTCGGTAGGACGCCGCCTGCCGGGTCGTATCGGTGAACCTCGAGAGAAACGTGACGTTGTGAACACCGTAGTCGGTCCCGTAGACCGCGATCAGCGCCTCGCGAAGGTCGCCCACGGTCGGCTCGTCGCCTTGCCTGACGTGCCGCTCGCTCGACACCACCCGCACGCGCGTCCCGTCCTCGAGTCTGCCGAGGCCATGGATGCCCTTGTCATCACGGCGGATGCCCCACTCCGGCTCGCCGGTCATCTGGACCTCGGCAATCAAGTAGCTGGTGGACGGATCCCACCCCGGGAAGTCGATACCGGCTCTCTTGCGGATCAGGCTGCGACCGCCGTCGCATCCGACGAGGTACTTCGCCCGCAACGAACGGCCGTCGGACAGCTCGACGTCGACGCTGGTGTCGTCCTGGGCAAAGCCCATCACCTCGCGTCCGCGGTAGATCGGTACCGCCAGCTCGTCGACCCAGGCGGCGAGTACGCGCTCGATGCGCTCCTGCGACAGCGCGAGCCCGTAGTTGTGGCGAGTCGGAAAGTCGCTGATGTCGAGGGGGATCATGGCGAAGCCGGCGACCTGCATGACCTTCCCTTGCGAAAGGAAGCGATCCGCGATTCCACGCTGATCGAGCACCTCGATCGTGCGTGAATGCAGACCGCCTGCGCGCGAACCGGCGACGTCCTGGCTTTCGCGCCGCTCGACGATGGCGACGTCAACCCGCGCCAATGCGAGCTCGGCCGCCAACATCAGCCCCGTCGGACCGCCTCCAGCGATCACCACTGCATGCCTCGTCACGGCCACGCTGCGTGCGGATTCTTCGTGCATTTCGATCCTCCCGCTCCTGTCGTTTCTCGCTCGTGGCCGGGGACTCTGCGCCCTGACCCGGGGATTGCCGCAAGCCCTGGTGTCTGGCATAAGTTGGAAGTGGAGAGGGCGGCGAAGACCGGACGCAGCTTCTCGACACGAGCCGCACCGCCCACTCCGCAGCCACCTTCGCTCGGCAATGACGGCGCGCAGCTGGAGCGCGCTCTCGTCGCGGCACCTCCTCCGCCGGCAGGGACGTAAGGCTGGTCATCGCCGTCGCGAAATCAGCGCGCCTCCGATGGGCGATGAGAGGGACCGCGCAGCGCCATCATCGAAACGACAAGCAGCGCGAGAAAGAAGACGAACCCATACGCGCACGTCGGGAGCCCGAGCCGATCGCTCGCGTGCTCCGTCAGGCCGTCGCCGTCCTGCGCGCGGCGAAGGCGACGCCCGCCGTGGCGACGGCGTCTTCGAGGAGCCTTTCTTGCCGGAGGCGCTAGAATTTATGTGGTCCCGTGGCGTCGCGAAACTACCAAGACGACCGTCGCCGTTTTTCGGCTGCGACGGCAAGAATCAACCCATTCCGCTGCTCGCGGTCGCCAGTCTCCTGTCAGCGCACGCGCATCGGCGGCCGCTGCAGGTAGACGAGCGCGCGCCACAGCCACTCTGCCGGGCCGAAGCGAAAGCGCCGCAGCCACAGCTGCGCGACCAGCACCTGCAGCGCGAAGATGGCGAGCGCCAGGCCGACGCACGCCGCCGAGCGCAACGTGAAGGCGCGCCCGAGGCCCCAGCCATAGAAGCTCGCGGTGCAGATCAGGCTCTGCGAAAGGAACGTCGTCAGCGGCATGCGGCCGACCGGCGCCAGTAGCGCCAGCACGCGTCGCACGCGCGGCCGCTGCATCAGCAGCACCACCGCCGCCAGGTAGGTCGCCGCCAGTCCGAGGTAGTCGAGCTGCCGGGCCAAGAGCGCAAGGACGATCTGCCAGATCTTCGGTGGCGGCTGCCAGCCGATCCGCCCGTGGTGCAACAGGTACACGAAGCCGGACGCCGCCACGCCCACCGGCGCCGCGACGGCGAGCACGCGGCGGAACAGCGGCAGGTGGTCGGCGCCGTCGCGCGCGAACCAGCCCTGCTCGCCCGCCACGAAGCCGACGAGGAAGCGCGCCACCACCCACGGAAAATAGGCGAGCGCGCTCGGCACCTCGAACAGCGCGGCGACGACGAGCTGCTTGCGCGCAGCGATCCACATGCTGTGCGTGGTGATAGCCGCCTCGAGCTCCGCGTTGATGTGCGCCCAGTGCGCGTGCGCGCCGCCGAAGGGCGCCGTCAGTGCCTCGTAGACGCGCCCAAACGGCAGGATGATCGACGGCACGAAGCCAAGCAGCACCGCCCAGCCGAGGCGCGTGCGGTTGGAGCTGCGCAGGAACAGGAGCAGAGCGAAGCCGGCGACGGCGTAGGTCCAGGTGACATCGCCCCAAAAGACGAGCAGATGGAGGCAGCCGAAGCAGAAGAGCACCACCAGGCGCCGCAGGTAGAGCGGCAACACCGGCTGCTGGCGCTGGCGCGCGCGCACCAACTGCGCCGCGAAGCCGAAGCCGAACAGGAAACAGAGCAGCGTCTGCGCCTTGCTCTGCACCAGCACTTCGACGAGGAAGCGGGCGGCGGTGTCTAGTCGGCCGTGGTCCTCGGGCGCGCGAATCCTGCGGCCGCAATAGAGGTCGTAGACGTTGCCGAGCAGCACGCCGAGGAGCGCGCAGCCGCGCAGCACATCAAGCGTCAGCAGCCGTTCGCGCGGCGGGGTCGGCTGAAGCTCGCTCAACGGCCAGTGCTCACGGCGCCGATTCAGAAACGGCTGCTAGCTTGAAATCGTCGAAGCAGGCGCTACCGTCTCCGACGACAGCGCCACCAATGTCAACCTTCGCCGCGTTCGAGGGAATGTCGAGATCGATCGAATAGACGCGCCATCGTGAGTCGACGATGGGGTGCTCACGCATCGAATTGGCTGTCCCGAGCCCGCTGTTGACGACTCTGAGGAGTAGTCGCGCGCTGCTGCCTGCCCCGCGAACGTTCGCGCGCACCGCGGCTGTGAGCCGAAGCCGCTTCCCCCGGAATGGGACTGCCGACACTTGTTCGGTGAAGAGGCCGTCTTTCTCACCGTAGTGCGCGCCCGGTAGACGGTGAATCGATGCACATCGCGCCCCCTGAAAAGGGCGATCAACCGATGACTCGACGGCCCACCCGAATGCCGCCATTTGCGGCGACACCTTCCAGCTGCGCGGCTTATTGCCGTCGTGTTCCTCGAAGTCGAGGTTCGCCGGTGTCGGTAACACGGTGGAGTCGCCACCGCTACCTTCGGGAAGATCGTGCGCCGCAGTCGTTTCGTCGACGAAGGCGACAAGATCGAACTCGTGGGGAATCACGTTCGGGTTCGCCGGCAGTAGAGGGGGCCACTGATCCGAAAACGTCGCACCGAAGTCGCGCTTCGCGTGTTTGACGGCGAGCCATTCCGCCACGACTCCATTGGCTGCTGATCTCAGATCGATCACAAAGTGCGGTAGTCCAACTGCGTGCAGCGTCGCATCGAAGCTGCCCGCGGGAAGTGATCCGACCGTGAACGACCGCAGGCGAAAATTGTCGTCCTGATCGCGCGCGTGAAATGAGCCATGATCGAAACCAAGGCCGATGACGACGTACGATTTCCCCCACGTGCGCGTCAGGTGGAGCCCCATGGGTCGCCAGGATGGATCGTGGCTGCCGTGTGCGACGTGGCCATCGTGCGCCCAGACGACGATCTTCGAGTCCGGCCCTTCGTGGCCGAGAATCCAGCCGATGTTCTCTGCCATGGACTGGTCGCGCAGCTCACCCTGACTGCTCGGGTCCGCCAGCCACTCCTGCAGGTATTCGACGAGAATGCGCGCGTGTTGCCGCGCGACCGCCCACCCGTCAGGTGAGCTGCGCGCAGTCCATTCCACGCGCGCAGAATCAAAGCGTTCGACGAGCGCTCTCGCCGCATTCTTCACGCTCTGCTTGTCATCATCCGGCCAGCTGCTGGCCGCCTCGGCATCAATGGCGCGACGAAGCGGCGTGAGAGGCGTCGTGAGTGCAGCTGCTTCGTGCGGTGCAACGCGCGCGACATAGTCGAAGACCACTTTGGCCGCGCGCGGCGCCGACTGCATGTCGAACCCGTAGAACTTCACCCGCTTGTGCTTGGGATTTTCGTTCCAGTGGCGCATCCAACGGATGAGATCGAGAACTTCTTCGGTATCCGAGACCCAGAAGTAAAGGCCGGCGAGCGCCTTCTGCGGATCGCCTCGCCCAGTGAGGACGTAGTCGTTGATGTCAAATGACTCGGGCATAGTTGCTTCGACCCCGAAGACGTCGAAGCCACGCTCGCTGACCAGCCACTCCAGAAGGCGGTGCTTGAGTCGAAAGAACTCGTGCGTTCCGTGAGTCGCTTCGCCGAGCGCGACGATTCGCGCATCGCCAATCGAAGCGGCGAGCGGGGCCAGATCTTCAAACCCGTGTTCTGGCTCGACGGTCTTCAGGGGCACAGCGTGCGTACGCAGCCAATCGACCACCGAGGCTGGTGCTGGTCCTGGCGGCCACGAGCGTGTCATCCGAAGCGCCAGGCCCGTCGACGCGGCGGGTACGCTGCGTCGTTCATCCGCGTATCCGGGAGCGGTGACCATCACGCCGTAGCGCGCGCGCGGGAGCAAAGCGTGAAAGTGGCCGTCGTGAACGTCCACGGCGAACAGGTCACCGTCGACGTCACTCTCGCGACTCGCGGCGATCTTCGCGTCCTTCGAGGGACGCCCCGTTGCATCGTCGACGATGGTCCCGCTCAACGTGATCGATTCGCCGCCCATCTGGACGTTCACGCGTGCTCTCTTCCCACCGACAACTGCCACGCCGAGGGTTAGTCCTGCCGTGTGCCCTTCCGCGGTGGCCGTGACGCCGTACTTGGCTGGAGCGAGCGCCGAAAACCGGAAGAGGCCGTGCGCATCGCTGCGGGCGAGCGCAGTCGGTTGGGGTGACTGCGACGCGACGGCGGCGACTAGCGCGCCGGCGACCGGCTTTCCAGCGTCAGTTATCGTTCCCTCGATCACGCCGGTCTGGTCAGCGGCTGCGCCAGGAAACGCTGCCAACACGAGCCCTAAGATGAGCGTGGTCCGCCCCCAGCCCGCGACAGTCTTCCAGCCGCGGATCGCACGGCGATCTACAAACGCTCGCATGAGTGTTCAGTCGTGCTCGGAGCCGAGATCAAAAGACGTATTGATCGAAGCGACGCTGGCCGGATTGCTTGGCGGTCGCCGTCGGTGGACCGCAATTGGAATGAACACCACCGCCGCGGCGATCGCTGCGCAAACAAGAACTCCACCGAGTGTGGACCGGCGCCGTGCGGGCTCGCGGACGACCGACAGCTTCACTGCTGGCGGCCCACCACACGCGGCCAGGACCCGATCGGCGAATCCGGCGGTCGGCTCCGGCGCGGGCCAGGCGTCGAGCACTGTCGCCCACCCGTCTGGCCGTTTCCGTTCATCGCTCATCGTAGGTTCCTTGCAGGGCTCGTCGCAAGGCTGCGCGCGCGCGCGACAAGCGTGATTTGACGGTGCCGATGTCGACGCGAAGCGCCTCCGCGATCGACTCGTAGTCCATATCGTGAACCTCACGCAGCAAGAACGCCGCGCGGTACTCGGGGGCCAATTCTCCGACCGCGCGCTCGATCGCGATGCCGATCCGACGGCGCTCGCTCAATTCATCCGCGCCGGTTTCTGCAGCGATACCGAACGACGCTCCGTCGAGAGATTCAGCGCGCCGCGGCTCGCGACGCAGCTCGTCGATCGCGAGACGCGCGGCGATGGTCAATATCCATGCGGAGATGTTGTGTCTGCCGTCCGCCCCGAAGGTCGGCAGACTTCGGAAGACGCGGACGAAGGTCTCCTGAGCGAGATCCTCGACGATCGACTCGCGACCGGCGCGCAGGAGCATGCGTCCGAGTAGCGCGAACACAGGGCGTTGGTAGCGCTCCACCAAGACCCGGAATGCCTGCCGGTCCCCTTGTCGGGCCCTGGCGAGCGTGACGTCGTCGAGATCGGCCCGATCATCGGCTACGCGCGCGGTCTCGAAGGCTCGCCCCACTACCAGTAAACGGACGCCCCCGGCCGAAGTTCCCGATTGGCGCGCCATATCTTGAGGTCAGCATGCCCTGGGCAACCGACGCAACTTCCCCTGGCGTCCTGTGCGAAACGACGTCGACCGAAGTCTTTTGCAGTGACCTTACGCCGCTCAAAGCCTTCAGCGCGTGGCGTCGAGCGTCTCGGCGATGCGGCGCGGGATATCGTCGGTCGTGCGCATGATCGGATTGTGCGCGAACACGCCGAGCATGTGGCCGAGGTCGATCGCCGCGGCCAGGCGCCGCCAGCCGTCGACGAGCACGCCGCCGCCGGCGCGGTAGGCAGCGGCGAACGCGCGCACGAACGACTCAGGAGGATGCCAGCGCAAGAGCTGACCGATGTCGAGGAGGCGCGGCCCGGCCCACGCGAACTCCCAGTCGAGAACGACGAGCTCGCCAGCGGGCGTCACGTGTAGGTTGCCGACCTTGAAGTCGCAGTGGCAGAGCACGGGAACGTCGAGGGCGTCGCGCGTGGCGTACGCGTCGCCGTCGAGGAACGCGGCGATGCGCGCCGCGAGCGTAGCGTCGAGGTACGGCTCGGCCTCGCTCAGCATGGCGTGCCCGTAGCCGCGCGCCGCGAAGCCCTGGTCGCCGTCGCCGGGAAACGGTGTGGCGATCGAAAGGTCGGAACCAAGGAATCCAGTCTTCGCATACGTGAGCGCGTGGATCTCGGCGAGCGCGCGCCCGACCGCTTCGCCCGCTGTCGCCGGCAGCGGCCGCAGCTCGAGATGCTCGAGCACGATGAAGTCGTCGCCCGTCGCCAGCACCGACGGCGTGCGGAACGAGCGCCACGGGCGCTGGAGAAGCGTCGTCTCCTTGGCGAGCGTCGACGAGCCGCGCTTGATGCGCAGAACGCGATCGAGTCCAACGCGCACGTTGACGCTGGCGAAGCCGCCGGTCAGCACCTCGATCGGCTCGCTCGTCGGCCCGATGCGCCGCTCGACCTCCGCCCGATCGATCGTCGCGACCGACGCGCGCGACCACGCCTCCTCGGGGTTGCGCAGCGGCTCCATCAGAAGGTCACGCGTTGCCGCACGAGAGGCGCTCGATCAGCCGATCGCGTGTCAGCGACGCGGCGGCTGCGGGTGCGCGCCATCGAGCCGCGCGCGCGCTAGCTCCAGCGCCTTGTCGAGCGCGCGGTCGGCCGGCACCTTGACGTCTGGCTCGACGCCGGTGCCCTCCCAATCCTTCTTGGTGACGGGATTGATGGGCCGCCCCGTCGGCACCCCGATGCCGAAATGGTCATCGAGCCGTTTGGCCGCCGTCGGGTGTGCGCCGCCGCCGGTCGTCTCCCCGACGATGGTAGCTCGCTTGAGCGACTTCAAATCGTAGGTGAATTCCTCGCCGCCGGAGAAGGTGGCCTTCGACGTCAACACGTACACCGGTTTGTCGACGATCTTCTTGCCTGGCAACTCGGGCTTGGTCCAGTACTCGGTCGTCTTGTTCGTCTTGCGTTCCCACAGATCGTTGACGTGCGTGCGGTTGGCGAACAGGTACGAGACGACGTACGAGACCATGTCGGGATCGCCGCCGCCGTTTTCGCGCAGGTCGAAGACGAGCGCGTCGACGTTTGCGACGAACCCCATCGCCGCCGTCGCGATCGGTCCGCACACCGCGGGGGCACCGAAGAAGTTGAACTTCACGTAGCCGATATTGTGCGGCAGGTGCTCGATGCGGTCGAAGCCGCAGTTTGCGCGCTCCATGAAGACACGGTCGGCGGGCGTCGGCGGATCGTCGTCGCCCGGGTCCTGCTGTGGCAAGGCCTCGGGCGAGGTGAAGATGCGCAGGTGACCGTCATGGCTCACCGCCCGTAGGTCCCGGGTCAACCGAAGGGCTAAGGCGTCTCCGTCGGTGACAGCATCGTACTCGCCTTTCTTCTGGTGCGCGCGCATCGCGTCGATCATCTTCTTCGCCACCTCGGGATAGACGTAGAACTCGGTTAGTTTGGCTGCGATGCCGTCGAGCACGCGGGCGCGCAGCGCGGCGTCGACCTTGATATCGAGATCCTCGGGGCGCATGCCGGGCGGGATCGCGCGCAGGCTGAAGTCGGCGATGCGCGCCGACTCGCCGTCCGTGAGCGCGAGCTTTCCCACCGCGATCGTCGAGCTCTTCTTCTCCTTTACCTGGAAGCTGATGCGCCGCGGCTCGCTGGCGCCAATTGCGACGAGGTCGAAGCCGCCGACCTGCCGGGCGAACGCGGTCATGCGCTCGGGCGGGTTCGGGTGCTCGTACTTCTTGCAGTAGACGTCGATGCGCGCGTGGTCACCGCTATTGAAGGCGTCGAGCCACGCTTGCAGCACGTGGCCGACCGGCGTGTCAGGGATGGCCGGCGCCAGCTGAGTCGCGAGCGCCGGGCGAGCTGCCGTCAAGGACAATAGCAAAGCGAGTACGGGAATGCGCATCTGGCCTTAGACATCCGATGTTCCGGGAAGTTCCCGAATTAATCAACCCCGCGCACCGCAATACGGCGACTCGATTACCCGATGTTACCACCCTGCAATCTCAAGAACCGCGGCGCAACCGCCCTCGCTCAGTTGGGCTATGCTCATTCACGATGCGAACGAGTCTGCCGTTCATCCTCACGCTTGTAGTTGGGTACGGGCTCTGCTACGCGCAGCGCCCTGAGCGGCCCCACAGTCCACGCCTGTCCGCGCTCGAAAAGAAGCTCGCCGCTCACGAAGCCGGCGCGGAAGATGCGCTCTGGCGTCAACTCGCGGCGGAGGGCACGCCTATCGTCGAGGATGCGCACGAACCGGGACACTTCCTCGTGACGTTCGTCTGGCGCGGCACGGCTGCGACGCACCGTGTTCAGCTGACCGGCCCCGTCGACCCTCCGCAGCCCGAGTCCGACCTCGCGCGCGTACCTGGCTCCAACATCTTCGCGACGACCTTGTCACTGCCCGACACAGGACGGTTCACCTACTTCTTCATCGTCGACGGCGACGACGCTACCAAGCTCCAACCCGGGCATGCGCACCACGATCCGCTTAGCAGACATCCATTCGACACGTTGCAGTCGATTCTCGAGCTGCCGCGCGCACCGAAGCAGCCTTCGATCGTCGCGCACTCTGACGTTCCCACCGGCACCCTATGGCGGCACACGATTCGCGCGGCGACACCACAGCAGCAACGACAGCTATTCGTCTACACGCCGCCGGGATATTCGGAAAAGGGTCCCGTCTATCCGCTGCTCGTCGCATTCGATGGTGAAACCGCAACGGGCGTAATCCCGACGTGGCTGATTCTCGACGAGCTGATCGCCGCCAAGCGAATTCCGCCGGTCGTGGCACTATTCATTGGCAACGTCGATCGGATGCATGATCTCGCTCCGAATCCAGCCTTCGCCGATTTCGTCGCTCTCGATCTCGTGCCCTGGATGCGCGCTCATTACCGCGCAACGTCAGATCCGCGGCGAACGGTGATCAGCGGGATTAGCCTCGGGGGATTGGCGTCAGCGCATGCGGCATTTCGCCATCCAGAGGTTTTCGGAAACGTGCTGTCGCAATCGGGTTCGTTCTGGTGGGGCCCGGAGAACCAGGAGCCGGAACAGACCGCTCGCGACTTCGCGCAGGCAGCGCGACTGCCGCTTCGTTTTTGGATGGAGGTCGGCTCGTTCGAGATTGGCGGTCCCCGTGCAGAGACGACGCAGCTGGCGGGCAATCGCCATTTGCGCGACGTGCTGCGCGCGCGCGGCTATGACGTCAGCTACCAGGAGTTCGCTGGAAATCACACCTATGTCTGTTGGCGCGGCACGCTCGCCGACGGTCTTGCGGCATTGTTTGGAACGCCGCCAAAGCTTCCGGCATCGCGCAGCCCGAGAGTCGCCGCGCGTCCGCCGCTCGATATTGCCTCGGCCGTCCGCTCGAGCCTGCCAGTCCTCGTACGCACCGGTCTTCTGAGTGGTGGTGATGCGGCGCTCGCCGAGGCGAAACGGCTGTTCGCCAACAACGCTGACAGTTACGCGCTGGACGAGGATGAAATAAACGGCGCAGGCTGCATGCTCATGACCGTCGATCATCCGCAAGACGCGCTGGGACTGCTCCATTGGAACACCGAACGCTTCCCGAAATCCGCGAATACCTGGGACAGCCTCGCATGGGCGTACTACCAGATCGGCGACCGGTTGGCGGCGATCGCGAACTTCAAAGAAGACGTTCGCCTTGATCCCAAGAACGCCGTAGCTGCCGAGTTGCTCACAGTGCTTAGCCGCCAGCGTCCCTAAACCTAGGGCGCGGCAGGGAACCCTCGCGGCGTCGGGCCACGGCCGATGCCGGTCATGTTGTCGCAGGCACGCACCGATCGCTGGCGCGCTCACGATCGCCACCTGCGGAATCACGTCCCGTCGAGCAGCTTCTCAATGCGGTCAGCGACGCTTTCCGGCGTCTCCCCCGTCGTTACTTCGAGCATGCGCAGCGGGCGCTTTTGGGCAGCGTCGAACAGATACTCGTGCAGTCGAAGTGAGCATCCGACGAACTTCTTGATCATCTTCCGTCTCGCCGCCAAAATATTTGCGTCGCCATTTTCGACTGCGCCGCCGTCGCTATGCGCCGGCACGGCCCCGCCGCCGGAGCTCGTCGCCTCCGCCGGTGTACAAGCAGCGTTTCTGCTCAGATCTCGGTCGCCTTTATCAGGGCACGCAGCTCGCCCGCGCCGTCGAGCCGCCCATGTCGGCGACAACGGCAGGCGTCGCGACGCAGGTGCGCATGCCGATCTTGGTGCAATCGATCGCCTCGACGTGGCCGTTGACGCAGATCTCCAGCGAGTCCCCGCTGCATTGATACGGTGTGCCCTCAGTGCAGTCGGTCGCGTTGGTGACGCACGCCGACGACGCCCCGCTGTCCACGCAGTGCGCTTCGGAGGCGGTGCAATCGACCGCGTACTCGTGACCGCTGACGCAGCTGACAAGCGAGTTGCCGTCGCAGCGCAGCGGATAGAAGCTACTGCACGCCGGGCCGGCAGGGATGCACTCGGAAAATCCCATGAACGTGCCGCAGACCGCGCCCGCCCGCAGGCTGCCGCAGTCGATGCTCGATTGCAGGCGTGTATCGGGGTCGCAACGATTCCAGCGGTTGCCGTCGCAGGCGTCGGGACCGCCCGGACTGCAGGCGACGCTGTTGGTGCAGCTCGCCTTGCCGGGGCCCGCGTTTTGACATTGCTCGCCGGCCGCGGCGCAATCGCTCGTGAGGTACGCGGAGGCGCCGCATACGACGCGAACGTTTCCGTCGCAGCCGACGCCGTAGAAGGCCTGGCACCAGTCCGCACCGTGATCGCGCGATAGGCAAGCGGTCAAATCGGTGCAGCTCGACGTGTTTGCGGCGCAATCGAGGACGCGCAGAAACTGCGCCGGCTCTCCCTCCAAGACGCCGTCAAAGGACGCGATGCCTCTTTGGATCTCGGCGGGGCAGCCTTCGGCGCCCAGCGCCGGCAGCGGGCATGAGACGACGAATGCGCACGTCTTGGCCAGGAGCGTTGCCGTGTCGCCGGGCGGTGCCGGCGAATCATGGTGGCAGCCGGACAGGTGCATCGCGGCCCATAGGAGAGCGAGGACAGCGCCGCGCGACCTCATTCGGACGATATTACAGTGCCCGTACCTGCCTGTGGGCCTCGATCGGCAAGTCGTATCCGCGAGGGAGTTACGGCGAGGACGCGAGGATGAGTGACCTGCCCGCTCGACTTCAGCCGCCCACGATGGCGACGATGACGTGCGACGCCGGCACCGGCCGCGTACGCTCGCTCGTAGACGCGCACTTGACGCCAACTGAGCGACGAGACAGCCAGACAGCTCCACGCGGCCAACCGTCGCAGGTACAATCGACGGGATGCCGCGCGCTTCTTCTTGTGCTTCAGTAGACTCGGCGCGTGGAAGTATTCGGGCTCGCCTGAACCACACAAGGAGTCTTATGATGCTGCGTGCGAACCTCGCTATGGCCGTGCTGCTTGCGGCTTCCCCGCTCGCGCACGCCGCCCCGGACGGCCCCGCGGCCACGCAGTTCGCCGCGTGGCTCCAGGTGTTCAACAAAGGTGACCGTGCCGAGCTACTCGCCTATCACCAGCGCGCGTTCCCCTACCACGTCGCCAGCCGCGACGTCGGCGACGTCGAGCGCGAGCTCGGCCTGAGCCAGGGCACCGGCGGCTTCGAGCTCGTCAAGGCCGAGGAGGCCACGGCGACGAGCTTCACGGCACTCCTCAAGGAGCGGCGCTCCGATCAGCACGCGCGCGCCGTCATGAAGGTGGCGAGCGCGGCGCCTTATCCCGTCACGGCGTTCGAGATCCATCCCATCGCCCCACCCGCGGGCCTCGAGCCCAAACACCTCGGCGAGGCCGAGCTCATCCAGGAAACCAAGAGGACGCTAACGCAGCACCTTTTCGCTGACGACTTCGCCGGCGCGATCGTGATCGCGAAGAGCGGCAAGCCCATCTTCGCCGACGCGGTCGGCCTCGCCGATCGCGAGCACAAGGTCGCCAACACGGTGAAGACCCGCTTCCGGCTCGGCTCGATGAACAAGATGATCACCGCCGTGTCGACGCTGCAGCTGGTACAGGCCGGGAAGATCGCGCTCGACGCGCCGCTCGGAAGATACCTGCCCGACTATCCGAACAAAGAGATCGCCAAGGTCACGATCCATCAGCTCCTGACCCACACCGGCGGCACCGGCGACTTCTTCGGCCCCGAGTTCGATGCGCATCGGCTCGAGCTGCGCACGCACTCGGATTACCTCAAGCTCTTCGGCAAGCGTGCGCCGGAGTTCGCGCCCGGCAGCCGTTGGAAGTACAGCAACTACGGCTTCCTCCTCCTCGGCGCCATCATCGAGCGCGTCAGCGGCCGGAGCTACTACGACTACGTGCAGCAGCACGTCTACGCGCCCGCAGGCATGACGTCGACCGGCTCCGAGCCCGAAGAGCGTGCCGTCCCCGATCGCAGCGTCGGCTACACGAAGATGGACGGCAACGGCCAATGGAAGCCGAACACCGACACGCTGCCCTATCGTGGCATGGCCGCGGGCGGTGGCTACTCCACCGTCGAGGATCTGTTGCGCTTCGCCGACGCGATCCAGCAGCACAAGCTCCTCGACGCCAAGCACACCGAGCTCCTCACGACGGGCAAGGTCGACACGCCCGGCGGCCGCTACGCCTACGGATTCCAGGAGCGCATCATCAACGGCACGCGCTGCTTCGGCCACGGAGGCGGCGCGCCCGGGATGAACGGCGCGCTCGATATTTGCGCCAACGGATACGTCGTCGTCGTGCTGGCGAACCTCGATCCGCCTGCCGCGGGCCGGGTGAGCGGCTTCATCACCAACCGGCTGCCGGCGTCGGACGTTCCGGTCAGGCCGCAGCCGCTCGTGCTCGACGGGCCCGCGGCGAAGCAGTTCGCAGGCTGGCTCGCCGCGTTCAACAAGGAAGACAAAGCCGCGCTGCGCGCCTATCACGACCAGCTCTTTCCGTACAACGTGTGGCCCGACATGTCGCTCGAGCGCGAGCACGCGCTCAGCGTCGAGACCGCCGGCTTCGAGGTCAAAGAGGTCGAGACAGCCACGGCAACGACCTACTCGGCGCTGATCATGGACCGCGCCACCCACTTCTTCGCCGGCGCGCTCATGCAGGTCGAGGCTACCGCGCCGTACCGCGTCGTCTCTTTCGACCTGCGACCGGTGGACAAGCCCGCGGAGTACCGCGAGGCCGAGCGCCCGCTCGACAGCACGCGCCGCCGCCAGCTTCTCGACGCCATGACGCGCGCCATCGACGCCAACTACGTCTTCCCCGACGTCGGCACGCGCATGGTCGCGGCCATCCGCGAGCACGCGAAACGCGCCGAGTACGACAGGATCAGCGACTGCACGCGCTTCGCCGAGTTGCTCACCGAGCAACTACAGGCGATCAGCCACGACAAGCATCTGCGCCTCATCTACGGCGAGCCCAAGCCGCCGAATCCGCCCAAGCCCGATCCGCGCGCGCTCGGCTTCGGCTTCGGCACCATTGATCGGCTGCCGGGCAACATCGCGCACGTAATCATCCACAGCTTTGGGCGCTTCGAGAACGTGCGCGCGCCCATCGTCGGCTTCATGGGCCGCGTGGCCGACGCCGACGCGCTCATCCTCGACCTGCGCGACAACACCGGCGGCGACCCGCACACGGAGGCGCTGGTGGCGAGCTTCCTGTTCGACGACAAGCCGGTACACCTCCTCGACATGGTGGCGCGCGACGGGACCTCGACGCAGTTGTGGACCACTCCCGACGTCGGCAAGCGATTCGGCGGGCGGAAGCCGATCTACGTGCTCACGAGCAGCGAGACCATCTCGGGCGGCGAAGCGCTCGCCTACGACCTGCAGACGCATAAGCGGGCGACGCTCGTCGGCGAAACCACGGTCGGCGCCGCCAACCCCGCCGGCGGCCACACACTGGACGATTGGTTCGTCCTCTTCGTGCCGGGCGCGAGACCGCTCAATCCGATCACCAAGGCCAACTGGGAAGGCGTCGGCGTCAAGCCCGACGTCGCCACGAAGGCAGACGCGGCCTTCGACGAAGCGCTCCGCCGCCTCAAGCGCGACCTCCACCGCTAGTCCGCTACGCTCGAGACACGACCGTTTGAGGACGACGGGTCGCAGGGTCAGTCGACTATCCCTGTAATGAATGCTGTCCGAGCGACGTGTGCATGACGATTTTCGGGAACGCTGCGCCATCCGCGGGATTCTGTAGTTGAGAATGGCCAACGGCGACCCGCGACAGATTGACGAGCTTCTCGCGCACCGGGCTTGGATTCGACGTGTAGCTGCCTCACTGGTGCGGGACCCGGGCGATGCCGAGGACGTTGTGCAGGCGACCTGGCTCGCAGCCCTACAGAGCCCGCCCGCGTCAAACTCCCGCCCAGCAGCGTGGCTCGCAAGCGTCGCACGCAACTTCGTCCGGAAGCGTGCGCGCGGCGACGTCCGGCGTGCGCGTCGTGAGCTGGACGCGCCCGATTACCGCGAGACTGCGTTGTCGCCAGAGGCTCTCGTCGAGCGCGCCGAGCTGCAGCAAATGATCGCTACCTTCGTCCTGGAGTTGTCGGAGCCGTTTCGCTCGACGCTCTTGTTGCACTACTTCGAGGACTTGTCGCAGGCCGACATCGCCGCGCGTGAAGGCATACCAGCGGCCACGGTGCGCTCGCGGCTCAAGCGCGGGCTCGATGAACTCCGCGCACGACTCGATCGTGCGCATGGCGCCAACCGGCGCGCGTGGCTCGCGCCCGTCGCCGCATTGGCGGCACAGCGCGCGAAGCACATCCCGCTCGCGTGGAAGGGACTCGTGATCATGAAGACGAAGCTCACCATCGCTGCCGTCGTTGCGGTGCTCTTGGGCGCGCTGCTGCTTGTCGGCGGAACGCTCACGCGCAGCATGCGACAGCACGGCTCGTCTAAGGCTGTGCCAAACACGCCTTCGCGCACACGCTCGACGAAGTCACGCGAAATGCGCGCGTGGGTCGATCCCCTGGAGCCGGCGCGCTCTGCGATCGAAGGCATCGTGCGCGGTCCCGACGGTAAACCCCTCGACGGCGCGCTCGTCGGCGCCGTGCCGGAAGACTCTGACGCAGACGACCTGCACGTTCACGCGGTCGCTGTTACCGTTTCGAGTGGCGGCGGTCGCTTCCGGATCGCAAGCCTGCGCGCCGGCGCATACGCGGCGCAAGCGACGGCGCGCGGACTGTCGCCTGCATACCGATCGGGACTCGTCGTGCTCGATGGCGAAACGGTGCGTGGCATCGAGCTTCGGCTCGACAAGGGCGGCGTTACCATCACTGGTCGGCTGCGCGACGTCGGCGGCGGCATCGTTGCCGGCGGCAGACTGCATGCGCGTCGTCACGGCGAAGAGCGGCCCGACGTGTTCACTGCTGTGTGCGACGCAAACGGCACCTGCCCCCTCACGCTCGCAAAAGGCGGCTATACGCTCGTTGCCGAAGCCGAAGGCTATGCACCGACGAAGAGAGACATCGTCGCTATGCTCGACCAACAAGTGGAGATGCAGCTCGCTCCCGCAGCGACGCTGCGTGGGCGCGTCGTCGATCGCAGCTCTCACGCAGCGGTCCCAAGTGCGACGGTCGCGCTGACCGTGCACGGCAGTTTCCTCGCGGACAATCAGGTGCTCGCCGATCGCGCGGGTATCTTCGAGTTTCTCGACCTCGCGCCGGGCGACTATCAGCTGAGCGCGTCGAAGGGCAAACTTGCAGGTCGTTCTGCGTCGCCTGTCTCGATCTCACTCGGCGGCTACGTCGGCGATGTCACCGTCGAGATCGAGCCAGCGCGAACCATATCGGGGAAGGTGCTCGGGCCATCCGCCCCCGTCGCCGATGCCAAGGTGCTATTGCGCCCGGCGCGCTCGATGGGAAACGTCATCGCTCACGTGCAGACATCAGCCGACGGCCACTACACGATTGAAGGACTGCTTCCCGGCGCTTATCAGCTGCGCGCCGAGTCGAGTCGGCTGGCTCCAGCGATGCGTGATGTTGTCGTCGGGAACGAGGACGCGAGCAATGTCGATTTGCTTCTCGCCCCCGGCAGCGAAGTGAACGGAATGGTGTTCGGCAAGGGTAACCAACCGATCGTTGGCGCGATCGTCGCCGCTTCGGTCGAGGACGGCGAGTTCCACACCAGCTCGGCAACAGCGCGCACGGGTCCGGATGGGCGGTTTCATCTGGACAGCCTCGGCGCCGGCCTACTCTTCCTCTCGGCTAGCCATCCCGATCACGGCAGCAAGGACGCACCACCCGCGCGCCTGGCGATCGGCGAGAGAAAAGACTTCACCCTGAGCCTCGACGCGTCCGCGTCCGTCGAGGGATCGGTTGCGTGGGATGATGGCACTTCGGCTGTCGGCGTAACCGTTCGTGCGCAGTCGTCGAGCGGCGATTCCATCTCGATCCATACGGACGCGGCCGGCCGCTACCTCCTGTCTCCACTCGCCGCAGGCATCCACTTCGTCATCGCGACCCGTGAGCCCGGCGCGTTCGTGCCGCGCGATCCTGGGGGACGACAGAGCGCCGCCGTCACGCTTTCGAGCGACGATCACAAGACAGGCGTGGATCTCGTGCTCATGCGCGGCGGCCACAAGATCTCCGGCCATGTGCTTGGCCCCGACGGTGCCACTGTCGCTGACGCAATGGTGCGCGCGGACGCCGAGGAAGATGGAACGTCGCAAGCCTCAGGCGATCCACGCATCACCTTCAAGAAAGCAACGAGCTCTGCCGACGGCAGCTTCACGATCGATGATCTGACGGCGGGTCATTTCACAGTGACAGGCAGCCATACTGGATTTCCCAACGCGTCGGTCGCCCACGTCGGCGCTGACAGCAACGATGCGCGCGTGCAGTTCAAGGCTGAGGCGGTCCTCGAAGGCGTCGCGGTCAACTCCGACGGCACACCCGTCGCCGATTACGCTTTGACCCTGTTCTCGTCGGGCGCGACGATGATGCTGGCGTCGAATCAACTGGCGGTACACGACGCGAACGGCGCCTTCACGCTCAAGGGTCTCTCGGGAGGTCGCTACGATCTTCTGGCGGCCTTGGCAGACAATCATTCGGGCCGCCTTTCGGAAGTCTCGCTCGGCGACGGCGAGCACAAGACCGGACTGCGCATTGTCGTCGCGCAGGGCACGACGCTTCGCGGCCATGTCGTCGAATACGGAACGGGAATACCGATCCCAAATGCGCAGGTGACGATTCTGAGCGTCGGTGCGCCAATCAGCACGTCGACGGACGGAACCGGCGCCTTCTCCGTTGAAGGTCTGCCGTCGGGGCGAGTGGCGTGGATTGCGGCGGCCGCTGACTCGCGCGAGTACGTCTACGAGCGCGTGCGCGTGACCCTGCCGGCCAACAAAGCCGTCGTCGACGTCGCCTCGATTCAGCTCGTACCGGGAGACGCAGCCACCCGAAGTGCGGCATGGACGGGAATCTTTCCGACGAATCTCGACGGCGCTGCCAGCGTCGAGACCGTCGCTCCTCGCTCGCCGGCCGCGCTCGCGGGGGTTAAGCCTGGCGACGTGCTCCTGAGCGTCGACGGCGTCAGCCTCACAGGGCTCGGCTTTCGCGCCATCTACTATTTCCTCGGCGGCCAGCCCGGTACCAGGGTGACGATTGGGCTGAGCGACCGGAACATCGTCCTGACACGCGTACCCGCACCGCTATGAACGAACGATGACGGGCGCGGTGCGCGAGGACGCACCCGGACGATCCAGTTGTTCGAAGCTGGCATCGGCAGCATGCTTTGATGCATGTCGCGGCTGACAAACGACGACCTTCGACAGTTTGCGTCTGACGGGTACCTCGTACTCCGGGGCATCGTACCAGAGAATCTGCTCGCCTCTGCCGACGCCGAAATTGACGTGTTCATTGCCGAGGTGTCTCCGGACGAGGGCGATCGGGGGCCGGGGCAGAACGCATGGTTCACCGCCAGCAACAGGCTGCCGCGCTGCGATGACGTGCTCAGGAGATCGCCTGCGCTCGCCATCGCACAAGAGCTGGTTGCGCCCAACGGCCTCGACCACGCCCACGACGACATCCAGGTTGCTACCACCGTGCCGCCGTGGTCGCACATCCCGGGCGGGCCCCACATCGACGGACATGGCGAAGGGCAGGATCCGCCCTTCTCATTCACGATGCTGGTGGGCGTGCTCCTCACGGACCAGCATCAGACGCAGTCTGGCAACCTATGGGTCTGGCCGGGATCGCATGTGGAGCACGAGCGCCTGTTCCGCGAGAGGGGATCGAAGATCCTTCAGAGCGTCGGCGGTCATTCGACGCGGCTTGATCCTCCGGTCCCATTGCGGGCGCCGATACCGATCACCGGCGGTCGCGGCGACCTCGTGCTGGCGCACTTTCTGCTCGGCCACAACAAGGGTGGCAATACCGCGCGCCATAACCGTCGGACGATCTACTACCGACTCGCGGTGCCAGGCCACGCGCAACGTTGGGAGCAGACATTCCTGGACGTTTGGACAGAGTATCCACCGGTGCGAGCTTTGCGAAATGATGGGGGACTGCCCTAGCGTCTGTATTTCCGT
>JAQBQH010000344.1 GCA_028287105.1 Myxococcales bacterium | reverse complement strand
TGCACCCGTTCCCCGGTGACCGGCGCCGCGCTCGAGGACCTCCTCGAACGGTTTTTCGACAGGACGCTCACGCACGCGGAGTGGACCCACGCCGCGCACCTCGCCGTCGGGGCCTGGCACGTCGATCGCCACGGCCTCGAGGAGGCCCTGCCCCGCCTGCGCATCGCGATCCGCGCCCTCAACGACAGCCACGGCACGAAGAACTCGGAGACGAGCGGCTATCACGAGACGATCACAGCCGCCTACGTGCGCCTCCTCGCCGCCGCGCTCGCCAGGGCGACGACGCCCCTGTCGTCCCGCGTGGAAACGATCCTCGCGGGCCCGCTCGCGGACAAGACCTTCCTGTTTCGTTTCTGGTCTCGCGATCAGCTGATGTCTCCGGCGGCCCGGGCGGCCTGGTTGCCACCTGATTTAGCTCCGCTCGAGCTCGGGTATTAGCCGGCCCTTCGGTCCCGTTTGGACGCAGCACATTTCGATCACTTGCGCTCGAGGACCGCCTATCGCCTGAATCAAGATCAGGCCCCTGTTTTCGATGAGACGACGATGTGCACGCTCGGAGAGGGAATCAGCACGAGGTGACATCGTCTCTTTGCCGATCCCTTTGGTCAGAGCACGTACTGCGACAGATCCTCGTCCTTGAGGATGCCGTCGAGGCGCTCGCGCACGTAGGCCGCCGTGATGGGGATCGTCGTGGGGCCGAGGCTCGGCGCCTCGAAGGCGAGCTCGTCGAGCACTCGCTCCATGATCGTATGCAGGCGGCGCGCTCCGATGTTCTCCATGCGCGCGTTGACGAGCGCGGCGATGCGCGCGATCTCGGCCACGGCGTCGGGGCGAATGTCGAGGATGACCTGTTCCGTGGCGAGCAACGCCGTGTACTGCTTCGTGAGCGCGTTCTCGGGCTCGGTGAGGATGCGGACGAGATCGTCGTCGGTGAGCGACTCGAGCTCGACGCGGATGGGGAAGCGCCCCTGTAGCTCGGGGATCATGTCCTTCGGCTTCGAGACGTGGAACGCGCCCGCGGCGATGAACAAGACGTGGTCCGTCTTGAGCGGCCCGTATTTCGTCGACACGGTCGAGCCCTCGACGATGGGGAGGAGGTCGCGCTGGACGCCCTCGCGCGAGACGTCGGGGCCGTGGCCCGCGCCCTCGCGCCCCACGACCTTGTCGATCTCGTCGATGAAGATGATGCCGGCCTGTTCGGCGCGGCGGATCGCGTCCTTCTGCAGGCGATCCATGTCCATGAGCTTGGCCGCCTCCTCGTCGGTGAGCGCCTCGAGCGCCTCGAGCACGGGGAGCCGCCGCCGCTTCGACTTGCGCGCGCCCTGCGGCATCATGTCGCGCAGATTCATCACCATGTCCTCCATGCCCGTCCCCGAGAAGACGTCGCCGAACGGCTGGGACGAATCGGTCGTCTCGATCTCGACGATCTTCTCGTCGAGCTTCCCCTCGCGCAGCAGGCGGCGGAGGCTCTCGCGCGTGGAATTCTCGCCGGGCGACGTCGACTCGCCGATGCTCGGCAGCGGGATCGCCCCTGACGAGCCACGCTCGGGCGCGCCGAAGCCGGACGCCGCGGGCGCGCGTGGCGCGGGCGGCAGCAAGACGTCGAGCAGGCGCTCCTCGGCGTTCTCCCGCGCGCGAGGACGCAAGCGCTCGCGCTCCTCGTCGCGCAGCATCGAGATGGCCGTCTCGGCGAGATCGCGCACCATCGAGTCGACGTCGCGGCCGACGTAGCCCACCTCGGTGAACTTCGACGCCTCGACCTTGATGAAGGGGGCCCCCGCGAGCTTGGCGAGCCGGCGCGCGATCTCCGTCTTGCCGACGCCCGTGGGCCCGATGAGCATGATGTTCTTGGGCGTGATCTCGTCGCGCATGGGCTGCGGCACCTGCTGGCGCCGCCAGCGGCTGCGCAGCGCCACGGCGACGGCGCGCTTGGCGGCCTTCTGCCCGACGATGTAGCGGTCGAGCTCCTCGACGATGGCGCGCGGAGTGAGCGCGCGCGGATCCCGCACCGGCATGACTAGATTTCCTCGATCGTGATGTTCTGATTGGTGTAGATGCAGATCTCGCCGGCGATCTTGAGAGCGCGCTCGGCGACCTCGCGCGCCCCGAGCTGCGTGTTCTCGACGAGCGCCCGCGCCGCCGCGAGCGCATAGGGGCCGCCCGAGCCGATGGCGACGACGCCGCCCTCCGGCTCGATGACGTCGCCGGTGCCGGTGATGAGGAAGGTCTTGTCGGCGTCGGCGACGACGATGAGCGCCTCGAGGCGGCGCAGCACGCGATCGGTGCGCCACTCCTTGGCCAGGTCGACGGCGGCGCGGGTCAAGTTGCCGCTCGCCTCCTTGAGCTTGCCCTCGAGCCGCTCGAAGAGCGCGATGCCGTCGGCGGCCGAGCCGGCGAAGCCTGCCACGACCTTGCCGTCGTGCATGCGCCGCACCTTGCGCGCGTTGGCCTTCATGACGGTGTTGCCGAGCGAGACCTGACCGTCGCCGGCGACGACGACCTTGCCGTCGCGTCGTACGGAGATGATGGTAGTGGATCGGATTTTCATTTTTTTCCTGTCTTGAACATTTCGCCCGCGTGCGGGTGGTTCTCGTAGGCGCGAGCAAGATACTCGAAGTCGACGTGCGCGTAGCGCGCCGTGGTCTTCAACGACGCGTGGCCGAGCAGCTCCTGGATGGCGCGCAGATCGGCGCCCGACGCCAGAAGGTGCGTCGCGTACGAATGGCGCAGCGCGTGCGGATGGGTCTTGGGCAGATCGGCGGCGTGCGTGCGGGCGTCGAGGAAGCGGCGCACCGAGCGCGCGGTCAAGCGGCGGCCGCGACGGTTGACGAAGAGCGCATCGTCGACGGGATGGAGCGCCAGCCGCTCGGGCAGCCAGCGGCTGATCGCCTGTTTGGCCTTGTCGCCGAGCGGCACGACGCGATCCTTTTTGCCCTTGCCCGCGCGCACGCGCACGACGTCGTCGTCGAGATCGCCGAGGTCGAGGCCGACGCACTCCGAGACGCGCAGCCCGCAGCCGTAGAGCACCTCGAAGAGCGCGGCGTCGCGCGTCTTGTCGGGCGTCTCGACGAGCACGCCCGCCTGCTCGACGGTCAAGAACGTCGGCAGCGACTTCTTCGCCTTCGGCGGGCGCAACAACATCGCCACGTTCTCCTCGATCACCTTTTCGCGTCGCAAAAAGCGCAAGAACGCACGAACCGCCGACAGCTTGCGCGCGATCGTCGACGCTTCGTTACGTTCGAACAACGAGGCAAGGTAAGAACGCAAAAGGGGGATGTCAACCGCGGCAGGCCGGAGCGGGCGCCCCTTTTCGCGCATGAACGCGACCAGTTGCTCGATGTTGAGAAGATAGTTGCGCACCGTGTGCGGCGACGCACGCTTCTCCGACTCGAGATGTCGACGAAATCGGTCGACGAGCTCCTGCATGACCGCATCGTACGTCGGCCCGGCGCGGCGCGCGAAAATTGGCGCCGGGCGGTGGTAGGCTCGCCGTATGAGCGTCGTCACCGTCGAGCTCTACAGCGCCGCGCTGGGCCGCACCACCACCTACTCGGCCCTGGTGCCGGAGGTCGGCGCCCCACCGTGGGCCGTCTTGTATCTCCTCCACGGCCACGACGACGACCACCGCGCCTGGCTCTACAAATCGAGCCTCCTACGCCACGCGGCCGGGCTGCCGCTCTTGATCGTGATGCCGTCGGGCGAGAACAGCTACTACGTCGGCGCGCACGAGCGGCTGATCGTCGACGACCTGCCCGCCGACGTGGCGCGCACCTTTCGCGCGCGCGAAGGACGCGCCGCCATCGGCGGGCTGTCGATGGGCGGCTACGGCGCAATTCGCCTCGGGCTCAAGTATCCCGAGCGCTACGCATCGATCTACGCGCACTCGAGCCGCTTGCCGGCGCGCGCGGAGCTGCCGTCGCTGCCCTGGGCAGGCTTCGCCGACGGCGATGAGGCGGCGCTCGACGATCTCGACGTCGATACGCTGGCCGCGCGCGTCGACGGCGCGGCCATGGGTGCCCTCTCCTTCGACTGCGGCACCGACGATCCCCTCTTGCCCGACAACGCGCGCTTCCACGCGCGGCTGCACGCGCTCGACGTGCCGCATCAGTATCGCGAGCATCCCGGCGCGCACACGTGGGAATACTGGGACCGCCACGTCGTCGACGCGCTCGCCCACCACGCGCGCGCGCTCGGGCTCTAGGAGCGCGCCGAGAGGAGCCAGCGCTGCGCCGGTCGCTCGACGGCGAAGTGCAGCACCGTCGCGCAGCCGACGAGCAGCACGAAGTATCCGCACAACGTCATCGCCGACCACTCGTACTTGCCGCCGATCGCCTGAAAGAGCGGCATCTGTAAAAGGTAGAGCCCGTAGCTCACCTCACCGAGGATCGTGAGCGGCCGCCAGCCGAGCGCGCGACCGACGACGCCGCCGTGTGCCACCGCGTACAAGAAGAGCGCGAAGGGAACGAGCAGGACGGCGTGGAGGAAGTAACGCGGCAGCTGCGACTGCACGCCGATGACGACGGCCATGAGACCGACCGCGACGATCGCCAGCAGCGTCGCTAAGCGCGGCGATAGGCGCAGCTGCCCGCGCAAGAAGGCGCGCCCGAGCCCGATGCCGACGACGAACTCGGGCAGCCGGGTCAGCGGGCCGCACTTGGCGAACAGCGCCCAGCCGCTCTGGGCGGGCAAGAGCGACGGCAGCGCCGCCGTCGCCAGCGCCGCAAGGACGAACGCCGCCAGCTCGGCGAGCGCGCGACGCGGCGTCTGGAACAGACGCGCCGCCAGCCACGGGAAGGCGACGTAGAAGAACAGCTCGACGCTGACGCTCCAGCCCGGCGTGTTGCCGACGAAGACGATGGGCGGGATCCACGCCTGCAGCCCCGCCAGATCGGCGGCCGTCGCCGCGGCCACGCGCGCGCCGCCGAGGCCGGCATGGAGCGAGAGCGGAATCTCGACCACGATGAGCAGCGCGTAGAGCGGCACCACGCGCGCGAACCGCGCCCACCAGAAGCGCGCGCGCGAGACGCGGCCCGCCTCGAGCGGCGCGGCGTAGTTGTAGGCCAGCACGAATCCCGAGAGGACGAAGAAGAGCGACACCGCGGCGTGACCGCTCGCTTGCACGTCGCGCAGCCACGATGGCGCGCCCGCGACGGTGAGCACGAAGAAGTGGTAGGCGAATACCCAAGCCGCCGCGACGAAGCGGACGCCGGTGAGGCCGTCGAGCCGCGCGGCTGTCGGGCTCCGGCTAGTGGAACTGCGAGAAGCCGAACGTTCCAAGATCGCCCGACAGCGGTTTGCCCGTCGTCGTCTGCGTTCCGACCAGCACGCCCGCCGTGACGCCGCCTGCGATGAGGAGCGCACCGACGACGACCACCGGCACCAACCACGTGCGCTTCTTCTTCACCACCGCCCGCGGCTCGCGCGGCAACGCGGTAGCGACCATCTGCGCGCCCTCGGGGACGGCCAGCTCCATCGACTCGCCCGCGGCAACCTCGACGTCGCGATCGAGCTGCACCCCGATGGCGGCGCGCACCTTGACCGAATGGGCGCCCGGCTTGACGTAGGTCGGGTCGCGCGCGGCGCGACCGTCGATCTCGAGCGCCGTGCGCGCAGGCCACGCCTTGATGCCGATGCGTCCGACCTTCTTCTCGATGGCGCGTAGATCGGAGCGCGCCTTGTCGAGCAGCGCGCTCTCGTCCTCGGTGGCGTCGTCGAGGAAGTGGCGCAGGTCGGTGGCGGCGCCGGGCAGATCGCCCAGCTCGCGCTCGGCGGCGGCGGCGTTCACCAGGAGCTTGGGGCTGGGATAGAGCGCGTACGCCGCGCGAAAATCGGCGAGCGCCGCGCGCAGGTCACCGCGCTCGAAGAGCTGATTGCCTTGCGACAAGAGCATGCGCGCCTGCGCCTTTTCCGGCGATTCCTCGTCGGGGGCGGCGTAGGCCGGGGCGGACGCGAGACACGCCAGCGCGATCGCCGGCGCGAGGAGGCGGCGCATCACAGGTCTTGTACCGGCGCCGCGTCGTGGGCAGGCCGCTGCGGCGCGACGACCTTCTTGGTGCGCACGACGATCCGATCCATGCGCAGCTCGAAGGTGCGGTTCGCCGTCGACGAGGCGCTCGTGGTGATGGTGTGGTAGCCGGGCGCGCGCACCAGCACGCGGTGGGCGTCCCTGCCGTAGGGCAGCGTCATGCGCGTACCGCCGATCTTCTTGTCGTCGACGAGGATCTCGGCGCCGCGCGGGAACACGTGGAAGGTGAACTGCACGTCGGGATGGCGCTCGACCGGCTCCGGGTCGAAGCGCGTCGACGGCGTGGCGGCCTTGTCGACCTTGTCGGGCGCGGCGGTCTTGTCGGGCGGCGGATCTTCATCGTCGGTCGTGCCGGCCACGCCCATCGGCGCGGCAGGCGCAGTCGCCGCGGTCGCTCCGCTCGGCGCGGGCGGCGCAGCCGGCGCGGCCGCGGGCGAGCTGAGCAGCGGCGTCCCGCTTTGCAGGAGCGCCACTACACCAGCGAGAGCCGCCAGCGCCAGCGCCCCCAGCACCAGCGACGAGCGACGCCGCGATCCGGCGCGCAGCTCCTGCGTGTAGGAGCGCTCGGACATCGGATCGAACGAATTCGGCGCGCTGGCCGGATCGAACACCACCGACGACGGCGCGCGCTTGCCCGCCGCGGTCTGCGCGCCGCTCACGGGGCGCGGCGACATCGGCGCCAGCGCCTCTTCGGCCTTCGTCGACGAGTCGAGCTCCGTGTCGTCGGCACCGGTGACCATCGCGCCGCGACCCATGACGTCGCTCGTCGGCTCGTGCGCCGCGGCCAGCGACTCGAGGCTGTCGCCGTCGAAGGCGAGCGTGCGCGGCGCCAGATCGCCCGGCTCCTCGCGGCCGAGCGCCACGCGCAGATCTTCGGCGAACTGCGTGGCGCGCTTGTAGCGGTTCTCCTTGCGCTTGGCCAGCACGCGCCCGAACACTTCGTCGACGGCAGCGCTCAGCCCCGGCGCCTTGCCCGCCAGCCTCGGCGTCGGACCGTGCACGATCTGATACAGGATCGACGGAATCGACGACGCCGCGAACGCGCGCCGCCCGGTCAGCATCTCGTAGCAGATGGCGCCGAGCGAGAAGATGTCCGACTCGGGCGTGAGCTCCTGCGTACCGACGGCCTGCTCGGGTGACATGTAGAGCGGCGTGCCGACCATCGCCTTCTCTTGTGTCAGCGTCGCCGAGTCGATGAGCTTGGAGACGCCGAAGTCGAGGACCTTGACGTGATCCTCGCGCGCGCCGCGCTTGGTTAAAAAGATGTTCGCCGGCTTGAGATCGCGGTGCACGACACCGCCGGTGTGCGCGACGTCGAGCGCCTCGGCGATCTCGGCGATGATGCGCAGGGTGGCGATGATGTTCACGCGCCCGCGCTTGAGCCGATCGGCGAGGTCCTCGCCCTCGAGGAGCTCCATCACCAGGTAGGGGGCGCCCGACTCGGCCACCTGGTAGTCGAACACCTCGACGATGTGCGGATGCGCCAGCGTCGACGCGATCTCCGCCTCGCGACGGAAACGCGTCAGCGTCGTCGCCGTGGTGTCCGAGTCCACCGGCTTGCCCAAGATCTTGACGGCAAACCTGCGCGGAAGACGCACATGTTGCGCCTCGAAGACCACGCCCATACCGCCCTCGGCGATGATGCGCTCGAGTCGGTAAGTGCCGTTCAGCAGCGAGCCGACGGCCGTCGGTGAAGCCTGGGCGGCCACTCAGGCCAAGTCTACTACGGTAAAGCGGTTTCCGCGACGACGGAGTGAAAGTGGACCGACATGTTTTCGGCGCGGAGCGAGATGTAGAGCGGCGCCGTGACGGCCTGCGTCGTATTGACAGCCACCGTCGTGTTGTTGACGACAGCTTCGCAGTTCCACTTATTGCCACGCTGCGTCAAGCGAATCCGATAGAGAGCGCCGTTGATATTCAGGGCCGTAGCGGTTCCGCCTAGCAGAGTCCCGTTAGCCACCGGGAACACTTCGAGCGTGTTGTTGGAACCGTTGAGGCGACAGAGCGCGCCCATGGCGCCGGGTGCCCCGGGATTGGGGTTGGTGCCAACGAACAACCCGGTGTCGATCGGGCTCGTGCCCGGATAGTAGCCCTCCGGGAAAACGAACGTCTGGGCACGGACGTTGAGCGGCAGCGTATCGGTGGCGTTGTTGGACAGCGCGATGCCGGGCTGGTTCGGATCGAGCTTGAGATAGCTCTGCGTGATGGTGTTGGCGTTGTTGCCGCTCCAGTTCGGATTGACCGCGTCGAACGGCTCGAAGTAGAGGAGCTTGTTGGTGGCCGCCGCCGGATCCGGGTCGCACGCGTCCGGCAGGCCGTCGCCGTCGCTGTCGACGGGCGAAGGGTCCGAGTCGGCCGGGCAGGCGTCGCAGATGTTGGAGCGACCGTCGGAATCCTCGTCGGGCGTTCCGCCAATGCAACCTGCCAGGTCGGGAGGCACTGGAGGCACGATGCCAGCCATGTCGGTGCTCGACGAGGCCAGGTCGAACACCGGCGCCGCCGGCAGCCCGGCCAGGTGCAGCGACAGCCGATTGCATCCCTGGTTGAGGACCTGCTGCGACTCCGATCCAATCGCGATCAGCGTCGAGTCCGCGTCGAACGCCTGCACCGTCAGGGTCACGAGATACTTCGGCGAGGGCGCGGGATCGGGCCGCAAGATGAACGCCGATCCCGCCGTCGTGAGCGTCTTCTGCGGCGTGATGTCGAGGCTGCGCGGATTCCCGTCATCGACGACGAGCATGACGTGCAGTCGGATGATGCTCGCGGTGGCGACGTCGGCGTTGGGCACCACCGTCACCTGGATGTCGGCCGACTGCGAACAGTCGGCGCCGCCGCAACCAACGACGGCGAACGCAGTGAGCGCGACCAACGAAAACCGCAGCATCTTTGGCGAGGATACACCGACCGGGCCGCGCCCGCATCTGGGACGCTCCGCCCCAATGCCCCCTGCCGTGCGCAGGCCGCGCAGAATGACGTGATCGAGCCAATGCAGGAGCTTCGGCGCGCATCTCGCATCGATTGAATTACATGGCTCATCCCTGGCTTTGGACCGGGCTTTTTGCACTGGTCCTCGGCGCCATTGCCCTCGATCTCGGCGTCCATCGTCACCAACACAAGCCGCTGACGCTCGAGGCCGCCATCGGCTGGTCGTTCCTCTGGATCGCGCTGTCGGTGGCCTTCGGCTGCCTCGTCTGGTGGCGGCGCGGCGGCGGCGCGGCGACGCAGTTCTTCACGGCCTACCTGCTCGAGAAGTCGCTCAGCTTCGACAATCTGCTCGTCTTCCTCGTCGTGTTCCGGCGCTTCCGCGTTCCGGAGGGCGAGCGTCATCGCGTGCTCACCTGGGGCATCCTCGGCGCGCTGGTGATGCGCGGCCTCATGATCTTCGGCGGCGTGAAGCTGCTGAGCTTCTGGCACCCGATCATCTATCTGTTCGGCGCTTTTCTCGCGTACAGCGGCGTGCAGACGCTCATCCACCGCGACGATGACGGAGGCAAGGCGATCGTCGATCGCGCCTGGGTCAAGGCGCTGTGCCGCGTGGTGAAGGTGCCGCCGCTCTTGTTCGTGCTGATCATCATCGAGATCTCGGATCTCATCTTCGCCGTCGACTCGATCCCGGCGGTCCTCGGCGTCTCGAACGACTTCCTGATCGTGTTCAGCTCGAACGTGCTGGCGGTGCTGGGGCTGCGCGCGCTCTACCTCGTCGTCGAGAAGCTGGTGGCGCGGCTGGCCTACCTGCCCTTCGGCATCGGCAGCATCCTCATCCTCATCGGCGCCAAGATGTGTCTCGACGACGTGGTCCACGTGCCGTCGTGGGTGGCGCTGTGCGCAACGATGGGGATCTTGATCGTGACAGCGGCGGTGTCGCTCATCAAGCCACCTCGGCCAGCCACGACCCCATCGCCTCTTGCGCCCGCGCCGCGTGCAGCGCCCGGCGGTCCCGTTTCTTAGCGCGCCCTTCCAGCGGCGGCAGAAGGCCGAAGTTGATGTTGGTCGGCGAGAACGGCTCGCCCGGCGCGCGGCGCCGCATGAGGTGGTGATAGAGCGCGCCGAATCCGGTGGTCGGCGGCGGCGCCGGCACGGGCTTGCCGATCGCGCGACCGTGCGTGAAGAGGGCGGCGAGGAGGCCCATCGCGGTCGACTCGATGTAGCCTTCGACGCCCGTGATCTGCCCGGCCAGGCGCACGTGCGGCAGCGCGTGCAGCTCGAGCTCACTGCCGCAGAGGCGCCACGACTCGATGTACGAGTTGCGATGAATCGAGCCGAAGCGCAGGAACTCCGCCTTCGCCAGCGCCGGGATCATCGCGAAGATGCGCTTCTGCTCGCCGTAGGTGAGCCGCGTCTGGAAACCGACCAGGTTGAAGCTGGTGGCGTAGATGTTCTCGGTGCGTAGCTGCACGACGGCGTGCGCGCGGGTCTCGAGGCCGACCGGCTTCATCGGCCCGAAGGCGAGGACGTCGTCGCCGCGGTCGGCCATGACCTCGATGGGCAGGCAGCCTTCGAAATACTTCGGTTCCTCGAACGCCCTGGGCGGCACCTTCTGCCCGGCGCGCAGCGCCTCGACGAACGCGCGATACTCGGCGGTCGACATGGGGCAGTTGACGTAGTCGCCGCCGTCGTCGGTGCCCTTGCCCCAGCGCGAGCCGCGAAACGCGTGGTCCCAATCGATGCTGTCGGCTTCGACGATCGGTGCGATGGCGTCGTAGAAATAGAAGCGGTCGCCGCACAGCGAACGGATCCGCGCCGCCAGCCCGCCACCGACGAGCGGCCCGCCGGCAACGATGACCGGCACGTCCGCTTCGGGCAGCCCCTCGGCCGGCCGCCGCTCGATGCGCACGTTGGGCTCGAGCGCCAGCCGCGTCGTCACCAGCCGCGAGAAGGCGTGCCGATCGACGGCGAGCGCTCCGCCCGCCGGCACCCTGGTCGCGTCCGCGCACTCGACGATGAGCGACCCGGCCCGGCGCAGCTCGGCCTTGAGCAGCCCCGCCGGCGTATCGGGATCGTCCGACCGCAACGAGTTCGAGCAGACGAGCTCCGCGAACAGCGGCGTCGTATGCGCCGGCGACATGCGAGCGGGCTTCTGCTCGATCAGCGACACTTTGAGACCGCGCCGGGCGAGCTGCCACGCAGCTTCGCTTCCGGCGAGTCCGCCGCCTATCACGATTACATCGGGTCGGAACATGTGAACGCTTCTCGAAAGGCTTTCAGCTACGCCGCGTCCCCCGTCGACTCGCCTTCGCTGCCGCCGCTCTCGCCACCCTCGGCGGGCGCTTCGTTGTAGCCGCACCCGTCGGCGATGCAGCGGACGCGTCCGCCGCCGCGGCGGTTCTCGCGCTTGACCAGGAACGGCGCGTTGCACTGCGGGCACGGCTGCGGCACCGGGCGATCCCACGACACGAAGTCGCACTGCGTCTTCGCGTAGTTGCTGCACCCGAAGAACACCTTGCCGCGCCGCGAGCGCTTCTCGGTCAAGAAACCGCCGCAACCAGGCCGCGGGCAGGTCACGCCGAGCGAGATCGGCCGCGTCGTCTTGCAGTCGGGATAGCGCGAGCAGGCGAGGAACTCGCCGAAGCGCCCGCGCTTGACCAGCATCGGCGCCGCGCAGGTCTCGCACTTCTCGTTGGTGGTGGCCTCGGGCGCGATCTCGATCGTGCCGTCCTCCTTGCGCAAGAACTCCTTGGTGCTCTTGCACTCGGGATAGCCGCTGCAGGCGAGGAACTCGCCGTTGCGCCCCCACTTGATGACCATGGGCGAGTTGCACTTGCCGCACTTGAAGTCGGTCGGCGTCTCCTCGCGCTTCAGGTCGCGCATGTGGAGGACCGCCTTCTCGAGGTCAATTTTGAACGGCGAATAGAAGTCGCCGAGCAGCTTGACCCAATCGCGCGAGCCCTCCTCCACCGCGTCGAGCCCGTCTTCCATCGACGCCGTGAACGTGACGTCGAGGATGTCGGGGAACGACTCGACCAGGAGGTCGTTGACCTTGGTCCCGAGCGTCGTCGGATGGAAGCGACCTTCCTTCTTCTCGACGTAGCCGCGGTCCTGGATCGTCGACAAGATGTTGGCGTAGGTCGACGGGCGGCCGATGCCCTTCTCCTCGAGCTCCTTGACCAGCGAGGCTTCGGAGAAGCGCGGCGGCGGCTGCGTGAAGTGCTGCTCGGGATCGAGCTTGTGCAGCTTGAGCGTCTCGCCCTCGTTCACCGCCGGCAAGGTGCGATCGTTCTCGTCCTCGGTATCGCCGGTCTCCTCGGCGCTGTCGTGATAGACCGCCGAGTAGCCCGGGAACTTCAACACCTGACCGTTGGCGCGCATACCGTAGCGACCGGCGGTGATGTCGACCACCGTCTGATCGAAGATGGCCGGCTTCATCTGGCACGCGATGAAGCGATTCCAGATCAGCTGATAGAGCCGAACGTGGTCCTCGACGTCGTGCAGCTTCTCCTGATTGCCCGCGGCAGCCTCCGTCAGAAGACGCTTCACCGTCTCGGGATCGTAGGTCATCGAGGTCGGTCGAATGGCCTCGTGCGCGTCCTGCGCCGACTTCTTGGTCTTGTAGATGACCGGATCGTCCGGCAGATATTCCTTGCCGTAGCGCTCCGCGATGTACGCGCGCGCCTCCGTCACCGCGTCGTCGCTCAAGCGCGTCGAGTCGGTACGCATGTACGTGATGAGACCGACCGCGCCCTCGGCGCCGAGCTCCAGACCTTCGTACAGCCGCTGCGCCAGCGCCATCGTCTTCTTGGCGGTGAAGCGCAGCTTGCGCGCCGCCTCCTGCTGCAGGCGCGACGTGATGAACGGCGCGAGCGGATTCTTCTTCCGCTCCTTGCGATCGACTTTGTCGACGATGAACTTGGCAACGCGCAGCTCGTCGACGACCTTCTTCGAGTCCTCGCCGTTGCCGAGCTCCGCCTTCTGCCCGTCGATCTTGACCAGACGCACGCGGAACGGCGGCGGCTCGTGGCCCTCGACGTCGGCTTCGATGGTCCAATATTCGACCGGCTTGAACGCGCCGATCTCCCGCTCGCGCTCGACGATGATGCGCACCGCGACCGACTGCACGCGTCCGGCCGACAGCCCGCGCCGCACCTTCTTCCACAGGATCGGCGAGATCTCGTAGCCTACCAGGCGGTCCAGAATGCGCCGCGCCTGCTGCGACTCGAACTTGTGCAGGTTGATGTCGCCCGGCCGCTGCAACGCCTCGGTGATGCCGCGCTTGGTGATCTCGTTGAAGAGGATGCGCTTGATGTTGCTGTTCGAGCTCTTGATCTCCTGCGCCAGATGGAAAGCGATCGCCTCGCCCTCGCGATCGGGGTCAGGCGCCAGGTAGACGATGTCGACCGACTTCGCCGACTTCTTGATCTCGGCGATGATCTTGTTCTTGCCGCGAATGATCACGTACTCGGGCGTGAAGCCATGCTCGATGTCGACGCCCATCTTCGACTTGGGCAGATCCATCACGTGACCGACGGACGCCTTCACGGTGAAGCCGGCGCCGAGATACTTCTTGATGGTCTTGGCCTTGGCCGGCGACTCGACGATGACCAGCGCGGTCTCGCCGCGCCCCTTGCCGGAGCGCCCGGACTTCGTGGGCTTCTCGTCGGCCTCGGCCTCGTCGGTGTCGGCCTCGTCGGTGTCGTCGACCTCTTCGGCCTTGGCGGGCTTGGCCGACTTCGCGGGCTTGCGCGCCTTGACGGCAATATCGGGCGCATCGGCCTTGTCGATCTTGGCCTTCGTCGGAATCTTCTTCTTGGTCGTTGTAGCTTTCAAAAGTCCCCTTACCTCAATCGAAGGTAACGCCCGCCAGCCGCTCGCGCAGCCAGCCCACCGAGCTCCAAGTCCACCACCATCGCAGCGCAGGTGCCGACCGCCAATCCGGCGCGGTAGGCCAGCTCGCCCACGTCGCGCGGCACACCATCGAGCGCCGCGTACAGCTTTACTGCCAAGGGATCGTCCGGCAGATCCGGCGGCGCCGGCGACCTGCCTTCGAGCATCTCCAGCACGTCGGCCACACCCGCGACCGCGGTCACGCCGTCCAACAGAAGCGCGTCGGTCCCGTGCGATCCCGGCAGCGCCGCGACCGGACGTCCGAGCTTTTGCATCGCTCGCACCGTGTGGATCGTGCCCGAGGCCAGCCCCGCCTCGACGACGACGACCAGATCGGCCAGCCCCGCGATGACCGCGTTGCGCGCCGGAAAGGTATGGCGCCGCGGCTGCTCGCCGGGCGCGAACTGCGACACGAGCGCGCCGCCCGACGCGACGATCTCTTCGAACATCTGCGCGTTGCGCTCCGGATAGGCGATGTCGATGCCGGTACCCATGACCGCGACGGTATGACCGACGCCCGGATGGCGGTCGGCGACGTCGAGCGCCCCGCGATGCGCGGCCGCGTCGATGCCGAGCGCGCCGCCGGAGATGATATCGACACCCGCCGCCGCCAGCTCGCTGCCGAAGGTCCGCGCCACATCGAAGCCACGAGCGGTCGCCGCCCGCGCCCCGACGACCCCCACGGCACGCCGCCCCGGGGTCCAGTCCCCCCGGATCCAGAGTGGCGATGGGGGATCTACCAGCGCCTCCAACCGCGCCGGGTAGCCCGTCTCACCTCGATGTATCGCCTTGGCGTCCATATTAATGATGCGGATTCCAGACCGCATAAGGACATAACGGATAGTCACAGTACCTCGACCCGTCAAGGCGATTTACCCAAGCCCGCGACTTTATAGCTGGCCTGGCCCTTGCTCTATCTCAGTACATGGGTGCCAGGCATTGGAACTGTACGGGCTGCGGCTTCACGCCCGATGGCGCGCAACCGCCTACTCGCTGTCCGACGTGCGGGAAGTCACGAGTGTACTTCGTGCTGACGACGGCCAAGCGGGTGGTGTTCGCGCGTCCGCTTTCGCGCTGGAGCTTGTTGGAAATCGATTAGCCCGGCGATGGAAGTTGGTGTCAGAAGCGACCGAACGCGGCCACTCCGGTCATCCCCGGCGAGGCCGTCGGGACGACTGACACTTGCGGGCCCGCGGGGCCGCGATCGTAGATCCTGACCTTCTGCTTGGTAACGGCGCCGGCCACCAACATCACTGCCCCGGCCGTCTCGATGAGCCCGTCGAACACCAGGAGCCCCACGAGCGCACGGTTGTATTCGTAGCCCGACGACGTGTTGATCTGCGAGGTCTCCATGAACGGGCCGATGACGGGGACGGCGAGGCGCCACTCGTCGGCGGCGTAGGCGGTCGCGGCGTTGATCGACCAGGACACGCCGAAGACGACGAGGCCGGCGACCATCAGGCCGTAGCGCGGCTGCATCTCCTCGTGGAAGTGGAGAGGCTGCTGCTGCGGGTAGTACATCGGCTGCGGCTGGCCGTAATAGGGCTGCTGCGGGTACTGCTGCTGCGGGTACTGCTGCTGGTAGCCATAGTTGTAGCCCGGCGGCGGCGCGACGACCGGCGGCGGCACCGCCGGCAGCGGCTGCCCAGGGCCCGGCTCGTCGGCGTACGGCGACAGCACCGGCTCCGAGTAGGGCTGCAGGACCTGCTGCGCGAAGGCGCTGGTGGCGGCCGAGACCGCGCACGGGATGACGACCAGAGCGACGAGCAGACGACTACGGCGCATCAACAGCCTCCGTAAGCCATCTTACCACAAGTTAGCCAGTAATAGCTAGAAGCCGCGGCGCGCTTCGACCCGGTCGCCGACTCGCGTTTCCTTTGTGGATTTGGTGACCACGCCGGTGGCGAGATGCTCGCGCAGGTCGACGATGATGATCTCGGCGACCGTCTCGCGTGGGAAGCGTTTGTCGTCGACCGGACCCTTGGCCAGGATCGGGATGTAGCCGTCGCCGCGGCGGGTGACGAGGAAGCGGTTGCCGATCTCGACGCCCTCGCTCTTGCCGAGGTCCAGGAAGACGATGTGCTCGGTACCGATGAGGTCGCGCGGCTGCATCGTCGTCACGACGACGCCGATCTGATCGGACTTGTTGATCGACGGCGGCACCACCTTGAACTGGCGGCGCAGCGGGCCCACGAGGAAGCCGCGCTCGATCGGATCGATCGAGTCGATGACCGTGACGCGCGCGATGTGTCCGTTGGTGACGGCGCGGACCTCGCCCTCGCCGAGGATCTCGACCATGTGGCCGAGGAGCTTGCCGGTGACCGGGTGCTTCACCGCGAAGGTCGGGTGATAGATCGTGTAGCGCTCGCCGACCTGGAACGGCTTCTCCTTCGGGAACCCGACGTAGGCTTCGTCGAGCGTGCCGAGCATGATCTTCTCTTCCTTGGAGCCGACGATCGTGCCCGCCTTCTTGAGCTCGCCCGGCTCCACGAAGCCGGTCTGTCGCAAGAAGACGCCGTTGGGACCGCGCGGCATTCCCTGAATGCGACGCGGGCCTTCGTTTGGCGTCGGCGTCGCGGTGGCGACCGCCGTGCCGGGCGCGGAGAGGCGCACGATGTCGCCCGGATAGATCCAGTGCGGATTCGTAATCTGCGGGTTGTACGACCAGAGCTTGGGCCAGCCCCACGCGTTGCGGTAGTAGCGCGCCGAGAGATCCCAGAGCGTGTCGCCCTTGACGACGACGTGCGTGTCGGGCGGCGGGCCCGATTCGGCCATCGAGACCTCGCCGACATCGGGGTCCTCGGTGATGTCGAGACCGGTGCGCTTCTTCTCGCCCTTGGCGTCGGGCGCGGCGGCGGCAGCGCGTGCCGGCGGCGGCAGCGGCATCCCGGGATACCAGCCGCCCTGCTGGCCGGGGGGCGGCGCGGGTTGCGTCTGCGTCGTCGGCAGCCCTTGCGAGCCGCTCTGTGTCTCGGTCGACGGCAGATTGGACGTCGACTGCGCCTGCGCGTCGGTGGTCATGAGGGCGAGGCCGAAAACCAGGAGCAGCCGTTTCACTTCGATCCCTCCGTCGGTGTGAGCTGCGCCAGCCGCTCGGCGGCCAGTCGCGCCGCCTCGGTGCGCGGATAGGCCGTCGGCACCTCACGCAGCGTCTGTCGGCCCTTGTCGATCTCGCCGAGCGCGATGAGCGAGAAGCCGAGCTTGACCAGCGCATCGGGCGCCTTGTTGCCGGTCGGCCAGCGCTGCACGACCGCGCGGAACTCCGGCGCGGCCTTATCGTAACGCTTCTGGTCGTAGAAACATTCGCCGAGCCAGTACTGCGCGTTGTCGGCGTAGTCGTGATGCGGGAAGCGGCGCACGAAGTCGCGGAAGCCGGCTTCGGCGCTGTCGTGGCGGCCGGCGCGCAGCTCTTCGTAGGCGGCGCGATAGAGCGTCAAGGGCTCGACCGCCGGCGCGCTGCGCTCGGCGGGCGCCGAAGCGGAACCGCGAATCGGCGGGACCGGTGCGACCCCGAGGTTGTCGTCGGAGTCGGAGCTGCTCTCGACCGGCTTGTGCGCCACCGGCTCGGCCTTGCGCGGCGCGGCCTCGGTCTTGTGCGCCACCGGCTCGGCGCGGTGCGCGCCCGGTCGCGAATTGTCGATGCGGAACACCGGACGCGTGTGATCGGGATCGTTCGAGCGCGCCGCGCCCTCGAAGCCGACCTCGTCGGCAGCGTCGGCGGCGGGCTCTACGGCGTCAGGCTTGAGCGTCACCACCGGCAGCGTCCGCGTGGTGCGGTGCAGCGACGCCACCTTCTGGCTCTCGACCTGATCGGTCAAGAGGAAGACCCGGTTCTCCAGCTCGTCGACCTTGTGCTGCGCCGACGCCGACCGCTTCTGCTCGGCGTCGAGACGCTGGCGCACGTCCGTGAGCTCGGCGCGCGAGATGGTCTCGCCGCATCCCGGCAGCAGCGCCGCGCAAATCCCCAACGCAAAAATACGTGTGCCCATCTTCCCAACGTAGAAGTCTACCGACTGGATGGTGCCGGCGCAAAAAACCGCTATCCTCCGCGTCGGTGAGCTCACGCTACTTCCGGGTCCCGCTCGAGCAGATCGGGTACGTTCGCGCCATCATCGAGGCCTACGACGGCGTCGCGCTCCTGCGCGCGCCCGACCCGCGCCGCGGCGAGATCGAATGGATGGTCGGCGAGGGGCTCGAGGAAGAGGCGGAGCTCCTGGTGCAGCGGCTCACCGCCGAGGCGGGGCTCATCGAGATCGCGCGCCCCGACGACTGGCCGGCGTGCTAGCGTTCGCGCATGCGCAAGCTCCTCAGCCTTGCGATCGTGCTCCTGTCCGGTGTCGCGCGCGCGCAACAGCCCGCCGATTACGCCGTCGACACCAAGGGCTCGTCGCTCACCTACCATCTCGTCCACAAGATGCACAAAGTCGACGGCGTCTCTCACAAGGTCGAAGGCAAGGCTCGCCTTCTGCCCGACGGCAAGGCGCAGGTCGTGGTGCGCGCGCCGTCGGAGTCGTTCGACTCGGGCAACGTCAACCGCGACTCGCACATGAAGGAAGCGGTCGAGGCGGCGAAGTATCCGTGGATCGAGGTCAAGGCGCTCGCTGACGGCCTGGTGCCGCCGACGAGCTTCCCGACGACGCAGAAGAAGACGTTCAAGGCGCAGCTCACGTTCCACGGCATTCAGCAGCTGTTCGAGCTGCCCGTCGATGTCACCTGGCAGTCGGCGCAGAGGGTGGTCGCCAAGGCCACGATTCCGATCAGCCTCGACGCCTACAAGGTCGAGCGCCCCAGCCTCATGTTCGTCAAGGTCGACGACGAGCTGAAGGTCGACGCCGTGCTCGCGTTCACGAAATGAAGGGCAAGCGGATCGTCGTCACCGGCGCGACCACGGGAATCGGTCGCATCACGGCGCTGGAGCTGGCCAAGCTCGGAGCCGAGCTGGTCATCATCGCGCGCGACGGCGCCAAGGCCGAGGCGCTCCTTCCCGAGCTGAAGGCGGCGGGCGCGCCGGCGGCGCACGCGCATCTCGCCGATCTATCGCTCATGTCGTCGGTGCGCGCGGTGGCGGCGGAGATCAACGCCAAGTACGATCGCATCGACGTGCTGGTCAACAACGCGGGCGCCATCTTCGGTCCGCGCATCGAGACGGCCGAGGGGCACGAGCGGACGTTCGCGCTCAACCACCTGAGCTACTTTCTGTTGACGCATCTGCTGCTCGATCGGCTGAAGGCGGCGGGCAAGGCGCGCATCGTCAACGTGTCGTCGGATGCGCATCGTCCGGCGCGCGTCGACTTCGACAACCTGGAGCTCAAGACCGGCTACGGCGGCTTCAAGGCCTACTGCCTGTCGAAGCTGATGAACCTGCTCTTCACCTACGAGCTGGCGCGGCGGCTCGAGGGCAGCGGCGTCACCGTCAACGCGGCGCATCCGGGGCCGGTGGCGAGCGGGTTCGGCAGCTCCTCGAGCGGGCTGATGCGCTTCGGCATCGCGCTGGTGCGGCCGTTCTTCCTGACACCCGCGCAAGGGGCGCGTACCAGCATCTGGCTGGCGTCGTCGCCCGCGGTCGAAGGCGTGAGCGGGAAGTATTTCGCGAAGCGCAAAGAGAAGCAGCCGTCGAAGCGGGCGCTGGATGTGGAGACGCAGAAGCGGCTGTGGGCGGAGACGGAGAGGATCGTCGGGCTGGCGGGGTGAGGCGGCTGGCGGGCTGAGCCGGCTCCTAGGCCGAGGTGACGGAAACGCATCCGAAACGTCGGCGCCGTAGGATCGAGGGATGGGCGAGCTGACAATTCGCGACGCCTGCGAGGACGACCTCGCCGCGATCGACGCCATCTACAACCACTACGTCTTGAACGCGACCTGCACGTGGCAGTGCGAGCCCAATACCGCCGCGCAACGGCGACTGTGGCTGAGCGCGCACGATCAGGAACATCCGGTCACCGTCGCGGTGCTGGATGGCGAGGTCGTCGGCTGGGGATCGCTCTCGGTCTACAACGTGCGCGAGGGGTATCGATTTACCGTCGAGAACACCGTCTACGTGCACCCCGGGCGGCTACGGCGCGGCGTGGGGCGAGCGCTGTTGACGGACCTGGTCGAGCGCGCGCGGGGCCTGGGACATCGGACCATCGTCGCGAGCATCTCGGCGGATCAGGAGGCGAGCGTGGCGCTACATCGGGCGGCGGGGTTCGTGGATGCGGGGAGGTTGCGCGTGGTGGGGTTCAAGTTCGGGCAGTGGCTGGACTGCGTGTATTTGCAGAAGCTGCTGTAGCGGACGGCCGTCGGCCTCGTGAGGACAGGTGGTGTAGAGGCTATTTCTTCATGGAGGCGATGAAGGCGTCGGCGGCGGATTTTATTTCGGCGTCGGTGAGGTTCTTCATGTGTTGGCCGAGGGTCCAGCGGTTGCCGAAAGGATCGAGGAGTGTGCCGGTGCGGTCGCCCCAGAACTGGTCCATCATCGGCATGACGGTTTTGGCGCCGGCGTCGGTGGCGCGCTTGAAGAGCTGGTCGACGTTGTCGGTGTAGACCCAGAGGCTGGCGGTTTGCGGCGTCGCGCCCATTTCGGGGAACGTGTCGTTGAGGAAGAAGGTCGAGTCGCCGATGCGCATGGACGCGTGCCAGATCTTCTGGCCGCTGGGGTCGGGCGCGCGGGAGACCTCCTCGGCGCCGAGTGCTTTCTTGTACCACTCCATCGCCTTGGCACAGCCGTCGACGGAGAACTGCGGCGTGATGGTGTGCAGACCTTCTGGGATCGCCTTCACCTGGCTCATCGATCACCTCCTCGTTGCGGTCGGAATACACCCGCCGCGGGCGTGAGGCAATCCCCTGGACGACCTATTCGCCGCCGACGATCTCGTTCGTCGTCGCGAGCGCGAGCAGACGATCCGCACCTTTGTTCAAGAGCGACTCGGCGAGCGCGTGGCCGATCGCCGCGCCGTCCTCGGCCGCGCCTTCGAGGCGCTCGCGCAAGAGCTTCGATCCGTCGGGCGCACCGACGAGGCCCTCGAGCATCAGCCGCCCACCGTCGAGCGTCGCGTGCGCCGCGAGCGGCGTCTTGCAGTCGCCCGACAGCCGCTTCAAGAACGCGCGCTCGGCGATGACTGCCAGCGCCGTCGTGCGATCGTCGAAGCGCTGCAGGCGCGCCAGCGTCTCCGGATCGTCGACGCGGCACTCGATGGCCAGCGCGCCCTGCCCTATCGCCGGCAGCGATTCCTGCGTCGACATCGCCGCCGTGATGCGCGCGCCGTGACCGAGGCGGTTGAGCCCCGCGCAGGCGAGGATGATCGCATCGAGCTCCCCCGCTTCGACCTTACCGAGACGCGTGTCGACGTTGCCACGCAGCGGCGTGATCTCGAGATCGGGACGGCGCGCCTTGAGCTGGCACACGCGCCGGAGGCTCGAGGTGCCCACGTGCGCGCCGCGCGGCAGCGACATCACGTCGCGCACTCCGTGCACCGGCGCCACGATCAACGCGTCGCGCGCATCTTCGCGCACCGGCACCGCGCCCAGGATCAAGCCGTCGGGGATGTCGGCCGGCAGGTCCTTCATCGAATGCACCGCGACCTCGGCGCGCCCGTCGAGCAGCGCCTCCTCGATCTCCTTGACGAAGAGCCCCTTGCCGCCGACCTCCGACAGCGCGCGATCGACGATCTTGTCGCCGCGCGTCTTCAAGACCAGCAGCTCGACGGCGAGCGCGGGATCGTCGGCCAGCAAGCGACTGCGCACCCAGTTGGCCTGCCACAACGCCAGCGCCGAGCCGCGCGTGGCGATCCGGATCGTGCTCATTGCTTCACCGCGCTCTTGGGATCGGTCGCGTCGAGGTCGACGTCGAGATCGACGCGGATCTCCTCGGTGTGGCCGGTATGCAGATCGAACAGCGCGCGCACCGTCGCGGCCAGCTCGCTGTCGGGATTGTCGCGCGCCTCTTTTTTCAGCTTCGTCAGCGGAACGTGCAAGAGCTTGTTCACAATCGCCTCTGCCATCGCCTGCACCGTCGCGCGGTCGGACGCGGCGACGCGCGCCATCGCCCGATCGACCTCGCCCTGCGCCACCTCGAGGAAGCGCCCGCGCAGGAGCTTGATCGTCGGCACCACGCCGAGCGACTGCTCGTGCTCCTGATAACGCTTGAGCTCGACGTCGACCATCACCTCGCCCTCGGCGGCTTCGCTCTGCCGCTGGGCACGGTTCTGCGCCACCACCTTCTCCAGCGCGTCGACGTCGTAGAGATAGACGTTCTCGATCTCGCCGACCGCGGGGTCGATGTCGCGCGGCACGGCGATGTCGATGAAGAAGAGCCAGCGCCCCTTGCGCGCGCGCATCACCCGCTCGATGCGGTCGCGCATGAGCACCGGCTCGGTCGCGCCCGTCGAGCACAGGACGATGTCCGCTCGCTGCAGGAGCTTGTCGAGATCTTCCCACGGCGCCGCCTTGCCGCCGAGCCGCGCCGCCAGCGCGACCGCGCGCGACTGCGTGCGATTGGCGACGATCAGCTCGCCCACGCCCGCCGCCTTCAAGTGGCGCGCCGATAGATCGCCCATCTTGCCGGCGCCGACGACGAGCACCCGCCGTCCGTCGAGATCGCCGAAGATCTGCGCCGCCAGATCGACCGCCGCCGACGCGATCGACGCCGAGCTGCGCGCCACGTCGGTCTCGGTGCGCACGCGCTTGGCCAGCGCGAAGGCGCGCGGCACCGCCCGCTGCAGCACCGGGCCGAGCGTGCCGGCCTCGAGCGCCGCCTGATAGGCGTCCTTCACCTGGCCGAGGATCTGCGACTCGCCGACCACCATCGAGTCGAGCGACGCGGCGACGCGGAAGAGGTGGCGCAGGGCGTCGTTGCCGCCGTGCGCGTACAGATGCGCGCGCAGCTCGCCGGGCAGCTGCCGCTCGTCGACGATGAAGCGCTTGAGCCCCTCGATCGTGTTGGGGTCCTCGATGCCGGCGTAGACCTCGACGCGATTGCAGGTCGACACGATCATCGCCTCGCCGACGCCGGGCACCGTCAGGATGCGGCGCAGCGCCTCGGGCAGCGAGTCCCCTGCGAAGGCGAGCCGCTCGCGCACCTCGATGGGCGCGGTCTTGTGCGAGAGGCCCACGATTCCCAGCTGCCGTGCCATCTAGCCCGCCGTACCGCCGAAGCCGCGCACGTAGTAGATGAGCAGCACCGTCAGCGACGTGGCGAAGCCGCCCAGCGTCATGATGGCGGCGCGCCGTCCGCGCCAACCGGCGGTGACCCGCGCGACGATCAAGACCGCGTACATGAGCCACGCGGCGGCGGCGATCGAGTATTGCGGCGTGAACAGCTGATCGTGAAGCTGCACGCCCCACACCGCGCCGGTGATGAGCGCGACGGTGAAGAGCGGAAAGCCGAACACGATGCAGCGACGGTTGAGGCGGTCGAGCGTCTCGAGCGAGGCGCCACCGCGCTTGAACATCTTCTGCGCGCGATGCGCCTTCAAGTTGCGCTCTTCGACGAGGTAGACGACGGCGGCGCCGGCAGCGACGGCAAAGAGCGCCACGCCCGCGGTGGCGAGCGTGATGTGCGTCAGGCCGAGCGTGGAGACCCCGTGGGACGGCTCGTGCTGCGGCGACAGTCGCGCCGCCAGGTCGAGCACCATGGTCACCGGGACCACGAGCGCACCGACGACGGGAACGCGGAAACGGAACGAGAGCGCCAGGTAGGCGCCGCAGATGAGCCAGGCCGCGAACGACATCGCTTCGCGCGCCGAGACCGCCGGATGGAGCCCGTGCGTGCAGAGCCAGCCGATGTCGATGGCCTGGGCGCCGAACGCGGCGAGGAGCGCGATGCGAGCCGCGCGCGCGAGGCTCTGGGTCCCGGCCATGAGGTGCGCCAGGTACAAGGAGAGCGCGACGGCGTAGAGCGCCAGCGTGACGGGAAACAGCGGCGGCATCAGCTCACTGTCCTGGCAGCTTGAGGAGACCGGATTGGCCGCCGTCGACGGGCATGCCGATGAACCCCTCTTCGCACTCGTAGCCGATGTCGCCCATGATGACGCTGGCTCCGTAATGCTCGCCGCCCATCTCGGCCAGCTGCTCGTCGGTCTTGACGCGGCCGATGAGCCCGTGGACATCGCCGCCTTCGACGACCGACAAGAAGCGGACGGCAGTGCGCAGGCGGAACGAGCGGTTGAGCGCAGGCAGCGCCATGACGTCGTCTTGCAAGGTGACCTTGCCTTCACCCGACCAGCGATCCATCTGGTCGGCGGAGATGAACAGGCGCGCCATCCGAGGATTATAACAGCGACGGGCGCTTACGCCCAATGAGAGCGATGCCCCCGAGCGAGAGGAGCCCGAGGAGCGACAGCCACAGCCCGATCGCGGCCGGTCGTGCGCGATACGTAAATTCGACGAGGTGATGGCCGGCGGGCAGCGCCACGCCGCGGAAAGCGTAGTCGGCGCGCAGGAGCGGCGCCGCCGCGCCGTCGACGGTGACGCGCCAGCCGGGGTACCAGGTGTCGGCCAGCACCAGCACGCCTGGCGAGGGCGCATCGCTGTCGACGACAACGCGCGCCCGCTCGTGAGTCGTCACGCGCGCCGGCTCGAGCCCGCTCCCCGAGGGGGGCGGCGACGGCGCGGCGTCGAGGATGACGTCGGCGCGCGGATCGAGCGTGACCAGCGCCGCGGCCTGGGCGCGATCGGTCGGCAGCACCGACGCGTGATGGACCACGAACGCGCGCGGCAGGACGCGCGGATTTTCGTAGACGACGAGCTGCGGATCCCACGTCGGTTCGTGCACCGCGTGCGGCCTGGCACCCGGCGTGGGACGGAAGCGCTCGACCCAGTGGGGCGCCGGCGGCGACAGGCCGATGAACCAGCGCAGGTTGAGGAGATCGACGAGCGGCGTATCGAAGCGCCGCACATCGCCGGCCGCCAGATCCTGCTTGAGCTTGTCGAACGGGTACGGCTGCCCGTTGTTGATCGTGTAGAGGAGGTTGACGTAGCGCCACACCGTGAACGACTCGTACCCGCCGGCGCCCTCGAGATCGTAGGTCATGCCGAGGTTGTGCAAGCGGAAGGGGCCGCGGTAGTCGGTGATGAAGCGATCGGCCGGATGGTGCTCGAGGAGCCAGTCGACGGCGGTGAAGCGCTCGGTCCCTTCGGCCCAGTCGCGCGGCTTGGGCTGCACCGAGCCGCGGCTGACCGAGACGAGATCGACGAGCGAGACCAGCGCGATGGCGAACGTGGCGACCGGCGCACGCACGACGCCGGCGACGAGCAGCGACGCGAGCGCCCCACCCGCTCCGACGACGAGCGCGAAGTGGCCGAAGGCGTGACGCGTGGCGACGACGGCCGGCGAGAACTTCGCAGGCGCGTGCAGCAGGCTGGCGGCGACGACACCGGCGACGGCAAACGCGATCGCGCAGGCGAGGCCCGCCGCGCGCCGCGTGCGCACGCGCTCCGACAGCCAGGCCAGCCCCTCGGCGCCGAGGATCGGCAGCGCGACCAGGTCCATGACGAGCGCGCGCGTCGGGCAGCGCAGCGCGCCGTAGAGCGGGACGTAGTGGAAGAAGAAGCGATGCACCGGCGCGTGGTCGCCGAACGCCAGGAGAATCCCGAGGAGCGCGACCGCGCCGAGCGCCCACAGCTCGGGGCGGCGCCGCACCAGGCCCAACGGCGCCAGCAGCACCGTCAGCGCGCCCGTGTACCAGCCGGCCATTTCCCAGTGGTTGAAGACGCCGAACCAGTGCCCGCGATCGGCGCCGCCGAAGAGATCGGGCGCGATGAGGACGCCGAGATAGCGCACATCGGGCCATGCGTACGACGAGGCGAACTGGTAGTCGACCCCGAGCGAGCGCGGCGAATACGGCAGATGCGCCACCGTCGGTACGATCTGCGCCGCCGCCACCAGCCCGCCGGCCAGCGCCGCCGTCCCGAGCCAGGTGAGCGTGCGCAGCCGCGCCGCGCGATCGACGGCGGCCAGTCGCGCGGCGACGTAGCCACCGACGGTGAGCACGACGAACGGCGCCAGCGGCAAGGCGCCGCACACGAGCGCCATACCCGTCGCCGCCGCCGCCAACACCAGCCAGCGCGCGCGCCGCTCCGCCAGGTAGCCCTCGACGCCGACGAGGATGAGCGGCAGCCACGCCATCATCTGCGCGAAGATGATGTGGCGGATACGCTCGACCATGAACGACCCGAACGCCAGCGACACCGCCGCGAACAGCGCCGGCCCCCAGTCGAGCTTGCGGCGCCGCATGAGCCACAGCATGCCGAGCCCGGCCAGGAGCGCGTGCAGCGCCACGGTCACGCCGAGCCCGCGCACTGCACCCCACACGGCGTAGATCGCGCTGAGCGGATAATAGAGACCGTAGTAGGGATCGACGTGCAGCGGCCAGCCGGCCCACGCGCCCGGCTCCCACGTCGGCAGCTCCCCCTTGCCGAGCGCACGCTGGATCGCTACATGGCTTGGATAGTAGCCGTCGGCGGCGTCCTCGTTGTGGTACACGAGCCCACCCAGCAGCACCTCGTGATGAAGGACGAGGACACCGACAATCAGCGACGCCAACGCGGCCCAGCGCCACCTTTTCATGCGCCGCCGCATCCTAGCATGTGATAAGGAGTTCTCATGGGATCTGACAGCATCGCCAACGTGACCGACGCCAGCTTCGAAGCGGATGTTCTGCAGTCGAAGGAGCCCGTCCTCATCGATTTCTGGGCCCCGTGGTGCGGACCCTGCCGCGCGATCGCCCCCGTGGTCGAGCAGCTCGCCAAGGAGTACGCGGGCAAGGTTCGCATGGTGAAGGTGAACATCGACGACAACCCGCGCGTGCCGACGCAGTACGACGTGCGCTCGATTCCGACGCTGCTCCTGTTCAAGGAGGGCAAGGTGGTCGGCCAGATCGTCGGCGCCGTGCCGAAGCCGAAGATCGAAGAGCTGGTCAAGAAGGCGCTCTGAGCTCCGCCTTCCGCGCTACTTGTCCATCCGCTGGGTCACCAGCATCCAGACCGCTCCGAATCCATCCTTCCAATTGATCTTCTTGCCCTCGTCGTGCGTGCGCGGCGCGTAGCCGATGGGCAGCTCCTTGATGCGGAAGCCGCGCTTCAAGAGCTGCGCCGTCAATTCGGGCTCGATCTCGAAGCGCGCGGCCTTGAGCTTGAGCTGCGGAATGACGTCGGCGCGGAAGACCTTGTAGCAGGTCTCGATGTCGGTGAGCGACGCACGGAAGAGCGTGTTGGTCAGCGCCGCGAGCGCCTTGTTGGCGAGCCAGAAGGTCAGCTTGCCCTGCCGCCCCTTGCCGACGAAGCGCGAGCCGTAGACCACGTCGGCGTCGCCGTCGAGGATCGGCTTGATGAGCTGCTTGTACTCCGCGGGATCCAGCTCGAGGTCGGCGTCCTGGATGGTGATGATGTCACCCGACGCGAACGAGAAGCCGATGCGCACCGACGAGCCCTTGCCGAGATTGACCGGCGAGTGGTGGACGCGCATGCCGTCGAGCTTCTCGTACGGCTTCAAGGATTCGCGCGTGCCGTCGGAGGAGCCGTCGTTGACGACGATGATCTCCTTGACCACGTCCTTGCCGAGATCGAGGGTGCGCACCTTGTCGATGATGGCGCCGACGGTGGCGGATTCGTTGAAGACGGGAATGATGATCGAAAGTTTCATCAGGATTTTACAACTCGCTCGGGTCTGGCGCGGCATCCTAGCACGGCATGAACCTTGCTCAAGACGCGACACATGAAACGGCAACATGCCACGTATTACGCGGAGATCCAGATCATCGTCGACGGGTGGCCGTGGAACCTCTCGGAGTTCGATTTCCGGAGGTGGTTCGCGCCCGGATCGTGCCCGTCCGCCGTCGAGGCGACCGAGATTGCGGATGAAACGCGCACGCAGGATCAAAAGACCCAGGCGCCACGCGTCTCCGAAAATCGGAGACTGTCGGAGCGCCGCGCGAAGAAGAGCGACCGCCGCAAGAAGGCCGCGTGACAACGATGGCTGACATCCCGGCGCGCTCGGCAGGCTGGATCCTGCCGACGGGCATGTGGGCCCCCGCCATGCGCATGCAGCGCGTCGCGTTGGTGCTGGCGCGCCACGGGTTCGGCGAGATCCTCGAGCGCCGCCGGCCTAGTCCCCAGGGGCTCGGCAAGCGATTGGCGCGCGTGCTCGCCGATCTCGGGCCGACGTTCATCAAGCTCGGTCAGCTGCTGGCGACGCGCGAGGATCTGTTCCCCGCCGAGATCACGCGCGCGCTTTCGGAGCTGCACTCGGGCGTGCCGCCGATGAAGACGCGCACCGTCGAGCGGCAGCTCAAGCGCGCGCTCGGCGATCACTTCGGCCAGGCGTTCGCGTCGCTCGATCCGCAGCCGCTGGCGGCGGCGTCGATCGGACAGGTGCATCGCGCGACGTTGCGCACGGGCGAGAAGGTCGTCGTCAAGATTCAGCGCCCCGGTCTGGCGCGCATGGTCGCCGCCGATCTGACGCTCATGCGCTTCTTCGCCGGCCTCCTGGCGCAGGCGATCCCCGAGGTCGCGGCGCTCGAGCCGGTGGCGCTGCTCGAGGCGTTCGAGCGCTCGATCACGGCGGAGCTCGACTTTACGCACGAGGCCGAAAACGCGACGCGCCTCTCGACGCTGCTCGCCGGCGCCAAGGAGGTGCGCGTGCCGCGCATCTACCACGCGCTCACGCGCCCGACGGTGCTGGTGATGGAGGAGGTCCACGGCCAGCGCCTCTCCGCGCTCACCGACGCGCAGCAGCGATCGGCGCGCGCCGCGCTCTTGCGCGCATTTTCACGGCAGATCCTCGACCACGGTGTCTTCCACGCCGACCCGCATCCCGGCAACGTGCTCATCGAGCCCGACGGCCGCCTCGTGCTCCTCGATCTCGGCGCCGTCGAGCAGGTCGAAGAGGCGATGCGCACGAGCCTGGGCCGCCTCGTGCGCGCGCTGGCGCTCGGCCGCACGCGCGCCCTCGCCGACGCCGTGCTGGCGCTCTCGCCAGGCGGCGTTCCCGTCGCCATCGACCGCGCGCGCCTCGAGGTGGAGCTCGCCTGTTTGGTCGACGGCGCGTCGGGCAAGGCCGACGGCGCGCGCGTGCTGCAGCAGATGGTGGCGCTCGGCCGCACCCATCAGCTGCGCCTGTCGCCGTCGCTCTTGGCGCTGGTGCGCGCGCTGGCGCTCCTCGACGGCGTCCTCCGCGGCCTCGATCCCGCGCGCGACCTCGTGGCCGACCTCCGGCGCGAGTGGGTGCTCTCGTTCGGCCGCCGCATGGGGCGCTGGTGGCGGCGCGCCTTCGGATCAGTTACAGATCTGGCTCGTCGATGGCGAGCTCCGCAATCACCCGCGCCGCTGCTGCTCCTGCCGTGGATGCACCTCATGCCGGTGCCGGCCGCGCCGCCGCCTCCGCCGCCGCGCCCTTCATCATCTCGCCCGCCGTCGACCTGACGATCTTCGTCTTCGTCACCCTCCTCACCATCGGCCCCTGGATCGCGAGCGACAAGCTCGGCGTCCCCGGCCACCTCATCCTGATCGCCGTCGCGCTGTTCAACGGGCCGCACCTGATCTCGACCTGGACGCGCGTCTACCTGCCGCGTCGCGAGCGCTACCGCCGCCCGCTGCACTACTGGATCGTGCCGGGTCTTCTGGCCAGCTTCGCCATCGGCTGCATCGCCGCCGGCGGCCTCGGCCCCATCTATCTGCGCACCGTCATCTTCTACTGGGCCTCCTGGCACTTCGTGGCGCAGGCCTACGGCATCTTGCGCATCTACCAGCGCAAGCACGGCGCCATCGGGACCCTCGCCGCGCGGCTCGAGAAGGCGCTGCTCTTCGCGGTCTGCTTCTTCTGCGTCCTACGCCGCGTCTACACCGGGCCCTGGGAGCTCTTCGGCACGCAGATCATCCATCCGTTTCCGCGCGCCTGGGAGGTCAACGCCGTCGGTGGCGTGGTCGCGTGCATCGCCCTCGCCTACTCGGTCCTGCTCGTGCGTGGTCGCGCGCTGCCCGCGACGACCTGGCTGCGCGCGCTCCTCGTCGCCGGCACCGCGTTCGGCTTCGCCATGCCGTTCCTCGTCATCAAGAACGGCACGAGCGCCTTCGCCGCCGCCGCGCTGTGGCACGCGGTGCAGTACATCGGCATCGTGTGGCAGTACAACCGCACCCGCTACGCCGGCCGCCGCGATCCCAACGCGCGCCTGATCTCGTGGGTGTCGCAGCCGGGCCGCGCCTTCGGGTACGTCGCCGTCCTCGCCGCCTGCGCCACCGGCGTCTACCTGATCGCGTTTGCCGGCGCGCGCCTGACCGGCTGGGCACTCGGCGAGGTCGCGCTGGCGCTGTGGACCGCGCTCACCCTCGGCCACTACTACCTCGACGGCGTCATCTGGAAGTTCAAGCAGTACGACCTCCAGAATCTGGTGTGACAGGCTGTCGCAATCGCCGGCTGTAGGCGCCACTCCTACCCCGTGATTTTCGTAAGCCAATTCAAACAACTCCGCGATTTGGGTGGGCGTCCACTAGTGCCGGTTTCTGGCATGTTTCGTGAGATGCGCGCCCCGCCATGCGCAAACACATCCTGCTCCCGCTCTTCGCCTCTACCCTGCTCGTCGGCTGTGCCGGCCAGACGCAGCTCGACAACGTCGGCGAGGAAGATTCGCCGCTCACCAGCTACGACTCGGTCTTCAAGGGCGCGCCGAGCAACGATGCGCTGCCGCAGATCGACTTCAAGGCGGACGCCATCGCCGCCAAGAACACGGAGCTCCTGCAGTGGCAGTCGCCGGTGCGCAACCAGGCGCGCCGCGGCGTCTGCACCATCTTCTCGACCATCGGCCTGATGGAGCACCTCTACATCAAGGCGGGCCTCGCGATGCCCGACTTCTCCGAGCAGTACCTGCAGTGGTCGGTGAAGAAGCAGTACGGCTCGTACACCAACTCCGAAGGCTCGAACAACTCGGACAACGTCGCCGCCATCGCCAAGTTCGGCATCCCCGAGGAGAGCGCCTGGGCGTACAACCCGAATCCGTGGACCGAGGCGGACGATCCGGCGTGCAAGTCGACCGGCGCCGAAGGCGAGTCGCTTCCCACCAAGTGCTGGACCGAAGGCGAGCCGTCCGCGGCCGCGCTGGCCGCCAAGCAGTACAAGCTCCCGAGCGGCAGCTACCTGTCGTCGCGCTCGATCAAGTCGCACATCTCGAAGAACCACACCGCCGTGGTCGTCGGCATCGACTTCTTCTATCAGGCGTGGAACCACCGCCTCTCGACGCTGACGGTGAGCGAGGCCGACTTCCGCCAGGGCATCGTGCGCAATCCGAACGCCAAGGACATCACCGAGAGCCACAAGGAGCGCGCGGGCCACGGCATCCTCATCGTCGGTTGGGATGACAACCTGAGCTTCCCGGCCGTCGACGAAAAGGGCGTGCCGGTCAAGGACGCGGCCGGCAATCCGGTCATGCAGAAGGTCTTCTACATCTTCAAGAACAGCTGGGGCACGGCGCGCTTCGGCATCGACAACCCGTACGGCCCCGGCTACGGCTTCATCCAGTACCAGTACATCGACGCCTACGCGTCGGCCTACGTCGACACGGTCCCGTCGCTGTCGACGCCGGCCCCGACGCCGGCGTGCGAGTACAAGTGCGCCGACTACGGCTACACGGCCAACGAGTGCTCCGGCGGCTGGCAGTGCGATGCTCAGGGCCAGTGCATCACGTACACGAGCTGCCGCTAGCTCGCCGCTCCTCGCCCCGCCGTCAAGCGCCGCGACGCCCGTAGGACGCCAGCGTCGCGTCGAGCTCCGCACCGAGTAGCACCGCCCACCCCGCCAGATAGAGCCAGAGCATCAGCGTGATCACGGCAGCCAGGCTGCCGTAGGTCACGTCGAAGTGCCCGAACCAGCGCACGAACAGCTGGAACCCCACCGATGCGACGAACAGCATGAGGACGGCGAGCACGTTGCCCGGCGAGACGAGCCGGAAGCGCTGCTTCACGCTCGGGCCGTAGCGATAGACGACGGCGAGGCCGGTCAGGAGCGCGACCAGCACGATGATCCAGCGCAGCAGCACCACCGCCGGCAGGATGTCGCCCGCGCCGAGGTGCACGAGGTGGCGCTGCAGGAAGCGCCCGGCGACGATCAAGACGAAGGCGCCGATGATGAGGACGAAGAAGGTGATCGAGAGGATGATGGCGACCATGCGGCGCCGCAGATAGGGGCGGCGCTCGGAGACGTCGTAGGCGACGTTGAGCTGCTGCATGAGCGCATGCACGCCGCTCGAGGTCGACCAGGCGGTGAGGATGAGGCCGACCGAGAGGAAGCCGCCGCGCCGCTTGGAAAAGACGCTCTCGACGACGCCGCGAAACAGGCCGGCCGCGTCGGCGGGGAGCGTGTCGGAGACGAGGTGCATGAGCGCGCGCTCGAGATGCGGGATGGGCAGATAGGCGAGCAGCGTGAGGAGGAAGATCGCGGCCGGGAAGAGCGCGAGCATCCAGAAGAACGCGAGGGCGGCGGCGCCTTGCGCGAGGTGATCTTCGTGGATCTCGCGGCGCAGGTCGGCGGCGAGGCGGCGCCACGGGATGTGCTTCGGCTTCATCGGCGCTTCTCGAAGACGAAGAGCTCGCCGAGGAGGTCGTGCTCGCGCGAGCCGGCTTGCGTCATGCCGAGCTTCTCGATGACGCGCAGCGACGCCTTGTGCCAGGGGAAGGTGGTGGCGGTGACGGCCACGCATTCGGGCTGCGCGAGCGCCCAGTCGACGCAGGCGCGCGTGGCCTCGGTGGCGAAGCCGCGCCCCTGCGACTCCAGCTCCACGCCGTAGCCGACCTCGGCGATGCCGTCCTCGGGGCGGCCGTGAAAGATGACGCTGCCGACGATGCGCGGCTCGCCGCGCGAGATCATGAGCCGGTCGCCCCACAGGCGGCGCGGGGGATCTTCGCGGATGAGGTCGATGTCGGCGGAGAAGGCCCGCTCGAGGATGGCGCGGCCGGGCCAGGCGTCGGGGAGGCGGGCGTTCGCCAGGAGCTCGGCGCGGGCGCGATCGCCGACGTAGACCGCCTCGAACATCTCGAGCGTGATCGGCACCAGGATGAGCCGCTCGGTCTCGATCCGCACGGCAGAAGCATACGCTAGGATGCGCGGCATGCGCATCTTGACCGTGACGCTGGCCCTCGTCCCTGTCGTCGCCTTCGCGGCCGTTGCCTTCGCACCCGTCGCCTCCGCAGCCGAGCCCAAGCTGGCGACGCGCGAGATGAACGACCTCAATTGGATGGAGTTTAGAAAGCTGGTGCCCGCGCGCATCGACACCGTGCTGGTCACCGTCGGGACGATGGAGCCGCACGGGGTCATCAACAACGGCGCCGACAACACCGCGCCGGTGGCGATAGCGCGCGCGCTGGCCGAGGAGGTCAATGCGCTGGTCGCGCCGCACATTCCGTACGGGGTCACCGGCGCGATGGCGCCCTACCCGGGCGCGCTGCACATCCCCGACGAGGCGTTCCGGGGGTACGTGCGCGCGGTGCTCGACGGCATGGTGAAGAACGGGTTTCGCCGCATCGTGGTGCTCAACGGACATGGCGGGCCGCAGACGGCGATCCTCGACGCGGTGACGCGCGAGGTCGCGTTCGCGCACGGCGTCGAGACGATGGTGATCAACTGGTGGGCGCTGTGCAGCGACGTGACGCAGGAGATCTTCGGCGAGGACGGCGGCCACGCCGGCATCAACGAGACCGCGTTCGTTCAGGCGATCAATCCCAAGCTCGTGCACAAGGAGCTCTACACCGGCAAGGAGATGGCGACGGCGAATCCGGCGCCCGGCGCCTGGTCGGCGACGCCGTTTCCCTCGAGCATCACGTTATATAAGCCGGGGCAGGGCTGGCCGACCGACTTCGATCAGAAGAAGGCCGACGAGTACTACAAGCGCGTGGTGGCCAAGGTCGGCGCGCTCATCAAGGACACGGTCAAGAAGTGGAACGCCGCCGGGCTCAAGTAGGACGCGGTGACAATTCACGGCACCGGGGCCCGGTTTGGGCTAGCAGATCCGCGCGGGGCGGCGTCCTTGCCAGGGGCTAAGTAACGATAATGTCTGACTGAGCGCGCCGGCGAGGACGCGGCATGGGGGCTGCACTGTAGGGGCTCCATGCGACGCCTACAGCGCGGCTTCACGCTCATCGAGCTCATGATCGTCGTGGCGATCATCGGCATTCTGGCGTCGGTGGCGATTCCGTCGCTGATCAAATACATCCGCCGCTCGAAGACCATCGAAGCGACGATGAACTTGCGCAAGATCTACGACTCGTCGGTCGCGTACTACGAAGCGGACCACGCCGACAAGAGCGGCGTCGCCATCCTCAAGCAGTTCCCGACCAACGCCGGCCCCTCGCCGGGCGCCACCGCCACCGCCGCCTGCTGCGGCCAGAGCGGCGATCGCTGCGTGCCGGCGCCGACGAACTTCGCCTCCGACAGCTGGACCGTCCTCCACTTCTCCGTCGACGATCCCTTCTTCTTCGTCTACCAGTACTCGACCTCCGGCACCGACACGAGCGCGACGTTCGGCGCGTGGGCGTTCGGGGATCTCGACTGCGATAGCATCCAGTCGACGTTCGAGCGGTCGGGATCGGTGATGCCGGATCGATCGGTGACGGGGGCGGCGGGGCTGTTCTCGAAGAACGAGAACGAGTAGGTCCGCGAGGGGCGCGCGAGGCGGCGCGCGCGAGTTGCGAAGCCCGCACGGTGGTGGCGGCAAGGGCGCGCTTCGGATTGCGGGTGTGGCGCCTCGTCCTACCGCCTTCGTTGCGGCGGGTCGATCTGCGCTGGGCCGTCCAGCAAGATCGCGTCCACGCGCTCGATCCTTCGGGGGGCCGCTCCCACCTGCGCGCGCGCGACTTCGCCCGCCCACAGCGTGCGCGCTCCATACGCATTGCGCACCTCGACCTCACCGCGCGCGACGCGTACCTCGGTGCCCTCCTCGGTGACATCGACGTCGAACTCGGTGCCGCGCACGACCGCGGTCGCGGCAGCGGTCGCGACGGCGAACGGCGTCGATGGATCGCGCCGCACGACCAGGCGCACGCGCCCGGACTCGACGCGGACCGGCTGGCCGGGCGTGACGCGAACGATGCTTCGTTCGCCGACGAACGCGGTCGCGCGGCCGCCGAGCTCCAGGAGCCGGTGCTCGCCGGCGCCGGTCCGGATCTCCGTTTCGACGACCGGCACGACGCGCGCTCGCCATGGCCGGGCGACGACGAATGCGATCATCGCCGCCGCCGCTGCGCCGGCGAGGAGCGCCAGCGCGATCCGACGACGTCGCGCGGCGTGAACGGCCGACTCCAGCGCCGCGACCGCGCGATCGCCGGCGCGACGCCTCGCCGCCGCGGGCAGCGCCGGGTCGGGCAGCTCGGCGGTCAGCGTGCGTAGCCGCTCGAGCCGAGCCAGCGTCGCGCGCGCTTCCGCCGATCGCGCCAGCAGCGCCTCGGCGCCGGCGCGCTCGTCGCCGGTCAGCTCGTCCGCCTCGAGCGCCGACAGCAGCGCCATCGCGTCAGCGTCCAGCTTTTCGTCCACGGCCCTCTCCTTCGGTGTGCTCCATCAGGTCGCGCAGCCGCTCCTGCAGCGCGGCCCGCGCGCGATGCAGCCGCGACCGCACCGTACCAACGTCCGCCTCTACTGCGATTGCGATTTCGTCGTACGACAGTTGCGCGCATTCGCGCAGCACGAAGACCGCGCGCTGCTCGGGCGACAGCGCCGCCAGCGCGTCTTCGAGACGGCGCCGCATCGTGCTGAGCTCGACGGGCGGCGGCAGGGTCGAGGTCGTCTCCAGGCCCACCGTCGGTGGCGGGCGTCGCGGGGTCAGCGCCGCGCGACGGGCGATCGTTAGAATCCAGGTCGAGAGCGCCGCCGGGCCGCGCGGGTCGAACGACGCCAGGCTGCGCGCGATGCGCACGAAGGTGTCCTGCAACGCGTCCTCGGCGGTGGCGTCGTCGAAGAGCATGCGCCGGACGAAGGCGTAGACGACGTCCGCGTAACGCTCGTAGAGCGCGCGAAACGCGGAGCGGTCACCGGCCTGGGCGCGCGCCAGCGTCGCCTCGTCGAGCTCCGGCAGCTTCACGGCTTCTTCTTGAGGCCCTTTTCCATCTGCTCGACCTGCTCGCGCACGGTCGCGTCGTGCATGACCGGGCTCTTCTTGAGCCGCGCGACGAGCCCGCGCAGCTGGTCGTAGCGCTTGAGGATGGCGAGGCAGTCCATCTCGAGGTTGGCCGAGTAGACCGCCAACTCGTGTTGCGGATAGCGCGCCACGATGGCGTCGAAGAGCGGCGCTGCTTTGTCGAGCTGATTGAACTCGTAGTAGATGCGCGCGCGCCGGTACTCGATGTTCGGTCGCTCCTCGCTCTGGGCGACGACGGCGAGGTAGCGGTCGAACGCCGCCAGCATGCGCGTAAAGTCGGGCGTGATGGTGCAGACCGTCGGTGGCGGCGGACAGGGCGCCCCTGCGTCGGGCACCTTATGATCGTCGAGGTGCGCCGCGTTCTTGACCGAGATGACGAGCGCGTAGGCCGCCTCCTGCGTGTACTTGCCCTTCGGCTCTCGCGTGATCGACTGATCGTAGAGCCGCGCCGCCTCGTCGTAGTGTTGCCGCGCGAACTCGAGCTCCGCGTCGAAATAGGCGATCTCGGCGGCCACGGCGCCGGCGGGATATTGCCGCAGATACTGCTGATAGAGCTGATGGGCGCTCTCGTATTTCTGCGGCTCCTTCGTCTTCTGCGCCTCGCGATGAAGCTTCGATGCCTGGTCGGCCAGGTCGGCGGCGGGGTCGGCGTGCGCCACACCGACGGTTACGAAGATGAACAGGGTGGCGAGGATGGTTCGCATTTCTGCCTCCTCTCCCTTACTCCGACCCCGCGCGAGAAAAGTTCCGCGGCCTAGTACGAATAGCGGCGGATCGAGACGTTCATGATGAGCCCGAGCGTCACCATGACCGTGAGCAGCGACGAGCCGCCGTAGCTGATGAGCGGCAGGGTCACGCCCACGACGGGGAGGATGCCGGCGACCATGCCGATATTGAAGAAGACGTGCCAGAAGAGGAGCGCGGCACAGCCGACGCAGAGGGTCTCGGCGAAGCGGTCGCGCGCCTCGGCGGCGAGGTTGAGCGCCCACAAGATCAGGAACAGGTAGCAGCCGATGAGGATGGTGCAGCCGATGAAACCCCATTCTTCGGCGAAGACCGCGAATGGGAAATCGGTCCAGTGCTCGGGTAGGAACTGCAGCTGATTTTGCGTACCCTTGAGCCAACCCTTGCCCGTCCACTTGCCGCTGCCGACGGCAAAGATGGCCTGGCGCGCGTGCCAGCCGGCGCCCGACGGATCGAGCGACGGATCGATGAACGTGAGCAATCGTTTCTTTTGATATCCGTGAAGCTTGAATAGAAAGAATACCGTGCCGAAGAGAAACTCGGCGCCGAGCGTGAGCAGCTTCACGTGCAGCTGCAGCGACACGACCATCAGGATCGTCGTGGCGATGAGGTAGAGGATGAGCGCCGTGCCGAGATCGGGCTGCTTCATGATGAGCAGCATCGGCACGCCCATGATCAAGAGCGCCGACATGAGATAGCGCCACGGACGCAGCGCCAGATCGAGCGGATCGCCGGAGAACAGCTTGGCGAGCGCGATGATCACGACGATCTTGGCCAGCTCCGACGGCTGCACGCCGAACGGCCCGAACCCGAGCCAGCGCGACGATCCCTTGACCGTCTTGCCGCCGATGAGCACCGCGATGAGGAGCACCAGCCCGACGCCATAGACGGCGTAGGCCAGTCGCTCGAAGAATCGATAGTCGCTCGCGGCCGTGACGATGAAGATCACGGTGCCGACGGCAAACCACATCAGCTGATTCTGATAGAGCCCCTTCGGCGCCACGCGCGTGGCGGAATAGAGGTTCACGAGCGCGATGGCGACGATGGCGACGATGGCGCCGAACAGCGGCCAGTCGAACTTGGTGCGCAGCTTGCGAAGCGCGGTGAGCGGCATGGCTACTGCGCCCGGCGCGCGGCACGACGCGCTTCCGGCGCCGCTGCCGGACCCGCCGAGAGCCCCTTCTGCAGATCGAAGTAGCCCTGATAGATCTCCATCGCCGTCGGCGTCGAGGCCTTGGCGCCGAAGCCGCCATGCTCGATCAGCACCACCACCGCGATCTTCGGATCCTTGGACGGCGCGAACGAGGCGAACCACGAGTGGCTGTTGTTCTCGTCGCCCTCCTCGCCTTCCTTGTGAAACTTACCGGTCTGCGCTGTCCCGGTTTTGCCGGCGACGTCGAGGCCCGGCACGCGCGCGCGAAAGCTCGTCCCCTCGTGCGGCGGCGGATGATTGACCGCGTCATACAGCGCCGCGCGCACCTTCTGCAGCATATCGGCCGAGGCGGCGAGCTGCCGTCGCAGCCGCGGCGGGAACTCCTGGATCACCTGTCCGTCGGCGGTCTGCACGCGCTCGACGATCTGCGGCACCCATAGCTTGCCGCCGTTGGCGATGGCGGCGTAGGCCATCGCCAGCTGCAGCACGGTCACCTTGGTGTCGCCTTGCCCAATGGCCGTGTTGAGCACCACGCCCTTCTGAAAGCCGCCGGCGATGCGCTTATAGTAGTCGCTCGTCGGCACCAGGCCGGGAACTTCGCTGTTGAGCCCAACGCCCGTCGGCGCGCCGAGGCCGAGGTCGTTGGCCACCCGCGCCATGCGATCGAGCCCCAGCGTCTGCCCCAGCTCGAAGTAGTAGACGTTGCACGACTCGGCGAGGGCGAAGTTCAGGTTGACCGAAAGGTGCGCCTTGTCGCAGCGGAAGTAGCGCTTGCCGAAGCGCAGCCCGCCGCTGCAGCGCACGATCGCGTCGGGATCGATCAGGTGGTCCTCGAGCGCCGCGATGGTCGGCACCACCTTGAACGTCGATCCGGGGAAGTAGTTTTCGCGCAGCGTCTTGTCCATCATCGGACGCAGCGGATCGGTGTTGAGCTGCTCGGCCTGCGCGTGCGAGAGCCGCCCGGTCAAGATGTTGGGATCGGGCTCCGGCCACGACGCGAGCGCCAAGACGCGGCCGGTCTCGACGTCGATGACCGCGGCGGCGCCCGACTTGTGCTTGGAGAGCGCCGTCTCGACCTTTTTCTGCAGCTCGAGATCGATCGACGTGACGAGATCGTTGCCCGGCTCCGCCTCCGAGCGCTGCGGACCCCCGAGATAAAAAGTGTCGAGCGCCTCCCGCTCGGCCCCGTCCTTGCGCTGCCCCTTGGCGTCGACGACGATGCGCTCGACCCCGTCCTTGCCGCGCAGGAACGACTCCCACTGCCGCTCGAGCCCCGCGCGCCCGACGTAGTCGCCGAGGTGGTAGTTGAGCGCGTCCGCCTTCTGCCGCTTGTCGGACAGCTCCTCGGGCGTGATCTGATTCATGTAGCCGAGCATGTGCGCGGCCAAGGCACCGTGCGGATAGTTGCGGTGCGCCACCGCCTGCACCGCCACGCCCGGCACGTCGTTCTTCTCCGACTCGAGGACGGCGAGCTGATCGCGCGTGATGTCCTCGAACGCCAGGAACTGGCGAAAGCGATCGAGCCCGCGCTTCGACGCGATGCGCACCTCGAGCGCCGTCGCCTGCTCGTCGGTGAGCGCGAGATACTTCTTCAGCTTGGTGAACGAGTCGGTGTTGAAGAAGCGCGGCGTGATGTAGACGTTGTAGGCGGGGCGATTGTCGACGAGGACGCGCCCCTTGGCGTCGCGGATCTGGCCGCGCGTCGCCGGCAGCTCCAGCTCCTTGACGAAGTTGTCGGCGCTCTTGCGCAGGTAATAGTCGCCCGACATGACCTGCAGCTGATAGAGGCGACCGATGAGCAGGAAAAAGGCGCAGCCCACCGCCACCTGCGCCCACGCGAAGCGGCGCGGCGGCGCATGCGTGCCCTTGGCGCGCGGCGTGAGGCGCGAGCGCGAGGTCACGGCAGCACCTTCACGACATCCTCAGCGCGCGCGGATCGGGCTGCAGCCGCCGATCGAGCCGACGGAGCAGCGCAAATGCGAATGGCGCCACCAGCGCCGTCGCCACCGCCGTCGTCGGCACCAGGCCGAGCGCCGAGGTCGCGTCGCCCTGATACAGCGAGGACGAGATGGCGACGAGCAGAAGGCCGTGCGCCGCCGTGGCGACGAGCGCGATGACCATCGTGTGCCAGGGCGTAGCCACGTCGAGGCGCGACGACGCCGCGCGCGCCAGCACCATGCCGACGCCGAGCGTGAGCGCCTGCAGCCCCTTGGGCGACCCGGCGAACAGATCGGCCAGGTAGCCGAGGACGAGCGCCACCGCGATGTGCGTCGGCGCGGTGCCGCGACCGCCGAGCCCGAGGTACAGGACCACCAGCAGCGCCACTTCCGGCGTCGACATGCGCCACGGCAACAGCGCCTGCAGCGACGAGGTGACGATGAGCCCGACGTAGACGGCCAGGATCATCACGGTGGCGCGCTGCGCGCTCATCGCCGGTCACCGCCCGCCCCCTGGCCCGCCGGCGGCTCCGGCAGCGGTCCGATGGGCTGCGACTCGCGCGGCACCACGACGAGGACGTCGCGCACCTTGCCGAAGTCGACGACCGGCTGCACCTCGGCGTTCTGATAGAGACCGAAGCCGCGCTTGTCGACCTTGATGATCTTGCCGACGGGCAGGTCGCGCGGAAAGTTGCCGCCGAGGCCGCTGGTGACGACCAGATCGCCTTCCGCCGCCTCATCCTTGCGCTCGAGATATTCGATGCGGGTGCGATAGCGATCCGATCCGGCGATGCCCTTGAGCACGCCGCGTCCGCCGGTGCGCCCGACGACGACGTCGATCGACGACTTCGGATCGGCCGCCAGGAGCACGTCGCAGTAGGGGCCGAAGACGCGCTGCACGCGGCCGACGACGCCCGCCGACGCGAGCACCGCCATGCCCGGCTTGACGTCCGCCTCGCCGCGGTCGAGCCGCACGCGCACGACGCGGAAAAAGGCCGAGGTCTCGACGGCGATGACGCGCGCCGAGAGCGTGTCGAACTGCAACGAACCGCGCAGGCCGAGCAGCTTCTCGAGGTCGGCCGTCCGCACGGCGCCGTTCTGCGCCGTCACCAGCTCCGCACGAAGCCGCGCGTTCTCGTCGACCAGCCGCGCGTTGTCCTCGCGCAAGTGGACCAGCGCGATGTAGCGCGTCCAGACATTGCCCACGCCGCGCGCCAATCCGGTCAGCCCCGACTGCAGCGGCGCCGAGACGCGCAAGATGGCGCGGTCGACGACGTTGAGGTGCTCGGTGGCGGCGAGGTTCGCGCGCAGGAACAAGACGGGGACCGCCAGCAGCGTCGCAACGATGACGAGCTCTCGTGCTCTGCGCGTCAGCGTCATTCACCACCTTGGTTCAGCTTCTCATCCACCCATCAGTGGATCGTGACTTCCTTCAGGAGCTTCAGCTCGTCGAGCGCCTTGCCCGTGCCGAGCACGACCGCCAGCTGCGGATTCTCCGAGACCATCACCGGCAGACCGGTCTCTTCGCGCAGGAGCACGTCGAGGTTCTTGAGCTGCGAGCCACCGCCGGAGAGCACGATGCCGCGATCGACGATGTCGGCGGAGAGCTCGGGCGGCGTGCGCTCGAGGACGACGCGCACCGCTTCGACGATGGCGTTGACCGGCTCGGCCAGCGCGTCGCGAATTTCGTCCGAGTTGATGGTCAGCGTCTTGGGCACGCCGGCGACGAGGTCGCGGCCCTTGACCTCGACGGTCATGACCTCTTCCATCGGGTAGGCGGAGCCGATCTGCTTCTTGATGTCCTCGGCCGTACGCTCGCCGATGAGCAGGTTGTACTTGCGCTTGATGTGCTGAACGATCGCTTCGTCCATCTTGTCGCCGCCGACGCGGATCGACTTCGACATGACGATGCCGGCGAGCGAGATCACCGCGACCTCGGTGGTGCCGCCGCCGATGTCGACGATCATGTTGCCCGACGGCTCGGTGATCGGCAGACCGGCGCCGATCGCCGCGGCCATCGGCTCCTCGATGAGATAGACCTCGCGAGCGCCGGCGGCGAGCGCGGAGTCGCGCACGGCGCGCTTCTCGACCTCGGTGATCCCCGACGGTACGCAGATGATGATGCGCGGGCGAACGAGCGTGCGGCGGTTGTGTGCGCGCGTGATGAAGTAGCGCAACATCGCCTCGGTGACTTCGAAGTCGGCGATGACGCCGTCCTTCATCGGGCGAACCGCGACGATGTTCCCGGGCGTTCGCCCTAGCATCTCTTTCGCCTCTTTGCCGACGGCGAGAACTTTTTTGACACCGTTGTTGCCGCGCTGGACGGCGACCACCGAGGGCTCGTTCGAGACGATACCCTTGCCTTTGACGAAGGTGAGCGTCGTAGCCGTCCCTAGATCGATTGCGAGATCATTCGAGAACAGCCCGTACACCCAGTCAAACAGCATGCTTGCTCCCGTCTATGTGGTTCGCGTTCGAGCCACCCTGGCTATGTGATCGAACGCTATTGTCTTTGCATTGTGAGTTACCACGCTCCATGGGGAGGTTCAAGAATTTCGTTGCTCGCAAGCTAGCTTACGCTGCCATTGTCACCAAGGCAGCACAAAGAAGTGAACGTTCTGCCCGCCTTCCGTCCAAGCGAACAGCACGCTCGAAGCGCCCGGGCTCACCACGATCGTGCGACTGGAGGGCTGGGAAATTCGAATGACCGGGGAGTCAGTATGCATGTCGAGCGCGTCCAAGATGGCGAACACAGGATCATTCTCCCGCGTCGCCGCCCAGACGACGCGGCCAGCGTCGGCGGCGGCGACCCACGACTGACCGGCGTCGCCGCGCGTCGTCGCGGGGAGCGTGCGGGTGAGACGAGGTGTGAGCTCTTCACCCACCTCGACCAGGTCGCGCCCTTCGGGACGGACGACCTCGAGCCGCGCGCCGCTGCCGTCGCGCGCGGCCCAGCCGACCAGACCGTCGACTTCGAGCCAGCGGCTGCCGTCGATGGTGATGCGATCGCTCGTCGGCTGCGTGCCGGCGGGGACCGGAGCGCGGAAGAGGCGGGCGTCGCGGATCTGGCGGCCGGGCGCGGGCGCGATGCGGCCGCCGGCGTCGAGGGTCAGCGTGCCGGCGACGATGAAGCCATCGGCGTCGCCCCACAGCGACGGGGCGGCGGCGACGCGGCCGAGGTCGATGGCGCGCGCGCCCTCGCGGCCGACGAGCAGCAAGGTCGCGTCGAGGGGGCGCGGATCCTCGATGGCGATGTCGCCGCCCCGCGTGGAGGCGACGAGGATGCGCGCGCCGTCGCTGGCGGCGGCGAGGACCGGTTTGCCGTCGAGCGGCGCGGTCACGAGGTCGTCGCTGTCGCCGGCGACGAAGTGCACGCGGGCGTTGCCGTCGGCGGCGACGACCAGCGCGTAGCCGTCGGCGGTGGCGGTGGCGCCGACGAAGGTGCCGCGATCGACGACGCGATCGGTGCGCGCGCCGTCGTCACCGACGAAGCGGGCGTGGATGGCACCACCGTCGCTCCAGGGGATCACCCAGCCGTTCGCGATGCGCACGACGGGCGTCGGCCACGGCCCTGCCGCGTCTCCGACGCTCTCGACGTTCAGCGTTGCCTCTTTTTGCGCGAGCGGATCGACGCTCGTCGACGACGTCGCTGTTGTTGGGCTGCCACCATTGCAGCCCGCGACAATCGCCACCACCACGCTCGCGATCCACCGCACACGCGTCAAGGGAGCAATTCCGTAGCCAACGGCGAACGGCCAATGGCTGACAGCTGCTTCAGAAAATTTGCTCGCTTCGTGGAACGGGTTTACCGCTGAAGAATGGAAACGCTTGTCCGCTGCGGCGGCTGTGGAACACCTCCCGTCGACGGAGTGTTGCGACGCGGACGCTGCACCCGCTGCTACGACGCTTGGGTCAAGGCGCGCACCGTCGGCGTCGGCGGCGCCTGCGCCGGCTGCGACGACCGCCGGCTCGATCACCTGCGCTACTGGGAGCTGGGCGTGCGCGCCAACGCGCCCGGCGGCCGCTGGATCGTCCTGTGCCACAACTGCGTCGCCGCGTCGGAGCGCATGCAGCCGGCGCCGCGCAGCCTCGACGGCCTCAAGATGCGGCTGGCGCGCGACCGGCGCTGGGGCGATCGCCGCGCCGAATCGGTCGGCCGCCCGAGCGTTCGCGAGGCCGCCTTCGAGCGTCGGGAGCTCGATCGGCGGCGCTCAAGCGGCCCCTACGTCGACGAGCTGGTCGTCGAGATGGAGGCCGAATACGAAGAGGTCACCGACGACCAGATCGAGTCGACCGAAGAGATCACCGGAATCCACTTCAAGGTCGCGCTTCCAGAGTAACCGCGCGAATGGCGCGATTTCGCGCGCTTCCTCACTTGCCCCAGTAATCTCGCCGTACTAGTCTGCGCCGCATGTTGGCAGCCATGCGGCGCAATTCGCGCCACGCGATCATCTACGTCTTGTTCGGCATCCTCATCGCCGCGTTCGTCATCAGCTTCGGCCCCGGCTCGCGCGGCTTCGGCTACTCGGGACCGTCGTCGGCCTACGCCGCGAAGGTCGCCGGATCGAGCGTATCGGAGCAGGATTTCCACTTCGCCTACGTTGCGCTCGGCGGCACGCAATATCCGCCGCAGGTGGCGCGCGAGCGGCGGCTCAAAGAGTTCGTCATGGACAAGCTCATCGAGCGTGAGCTGTTCGCGGCCGAGGCCGAGCGCCTGGGCTACAACGTCTCGGCCAAAGAGGTCGAGGACATGATCGCCGATGGGCGCATGATGGTGATGGGCGTTCCGCGCCGCGTCGACAGCTACGTCTACAAAGACGGCAAGTTCGACTACGACCGCTTCAAGATGGTGTCGCAGAACCAGCTCGGCGTGAGCGTCAAGCACCTCATCGAGATCGAGCAGCGCGAGCTCATGGCCGACAAGGTGCGCGAGGCGTTGCGCGTGTCGGCCAAGGTGTCGCCCGACGAGGTCAAGCAGGAGTTCGAGTCCAAGGGGCTGCAGGTCAACCTCGAGTACGGCCGCTTTCCCGAGCGTCGCTACGAGGAAGAGATCGGCGAGGCCACGCCGGCGGAGATCGATGCCTACGTCAAGGGGCACGCGGCCGAGCTGAAGAAGCAATACGAAGAGCGCTCCTTCCTTTACAAGAACCTGGAGAAGCAGGCGCGGCTGCGCCACATCGTCGTCGACGCGGCCAAGGACATTCCCCAGGATCAGACCGAGGCCGCGCGCACCAAGGCGACCAACGCGCTCGCCAAGATCAAGGGCGGCACGCCGTTCGCGGACCTGGCCAGGACGGTCAGCACCGACGAGCGCACCAAGGGTCGCGGCGGCGAGCTCGGCTGGCGCAAGAAGGGGTTCACCGGCTTCGGCGACGCGGTCGACGGCAAGGTCTTCGGCGCAAAGAAGGGCGACCTCATCGGGCCCGAGCGAACCGAGCGCGGCTTCGAGATCATCGAGGTCGAAGGCTTCCGCGAAGGGGACGTTCCGCTCGCCGAGGCCGAGCGCGAGATGGCGACCGAGGAAGTGCGCAAGCAGAAGGCGAAGGACAAGGCGAAGGCCGAGGCCCAGGCGCTGATCGATCGCGTCAAGAAGGGCGAGAAGCTCGAGGCGCTCTTGCCGAAGGAAGAGACCAATCCGAACGAGACGCCCGAGGAGCGCCAGATCAAGGCGTTCATGAAGAAGCCGTCGGAGCCGGTGCATCTGCAGGAGACGGGGCTGTTCTCCCGTCGCGGCGAGATGGTGCAGGACATCGGCATCTCCAAGGAGCTGGCCAAGCGCGCGTTCGAGCTCAAGACGGGCGAGGTCGCGGGCCCGTTCGACGTCGGTTCGGGCTGGGTCGTGGTCCGCGCGAAGGAACACCGCGAGCCGGACCTCGCCGACTTCGAGAAGCGGAAAGCGGAGATCGTGCGCCAGTCCGAGCGCGGCAAGTGGGCCGAGCTGGTGGACAATTGGTCGAAGCAGAAGTGCGTCGAAGTGCGGGATGACGGGCGGATCAAGGTCAACCCGGAGGTGCTGGAGTACGAGTCGGGGAACAAGACGGCGGTGAAGTACGAGCCGTGTAGTCAAAAGTCGCCGTTCTAGGTCCTCCCTACGACGCTCCTCCGCGCTACCGCTCCTCACCGCGCGGAGGGTAATCGTCGCCGCGGCGCTCCTCTTTTTCCGACTGTTCTGGTAAAGTAGGGCCTCCCCCATTTCCGAGCGGAGGGGTCGCGCCTGCCAAAGCGATCAGACAGTGACAAGCAGGAACTCTCCCGCACCACGGAGGAGGTAGCGCAGCCCAGGGGGGGAGCGCCGCTGCCGGAATCCGCGCGGGGAGCAGTCTCGCGCGTCGATACGTTGCCCGAAGCACTGGTCAAGCTGCTGCAGTCGCGGCCGCTGTTCGTCGGCGACGTCATCGCGGGGCGATACAAGCTCCTGCAGACGCTCGGCGACGGCGCGATGGGGCAGGTGTTCGTCGCGGAGAACCTGGCCATCGGCCAGAAGGTCGCGCTCAAGGTGCTCAAGCAGGAGCTGCTGGCCGACGCGACGTTCCGCATGCGCTTTCAGCAGGAGGCCGAGGCGATCGCCGCCGTCGAGCATCGCAACGTCGCCCGCTTCCTCGACCTCGTCGTCGGCGATCCGACGTTCATCGTCATGGAGTACGTCCGCGGGCCGACGCTGGCGCAGGTCATCCGCGACAAGAAGCGACTGCCGCCGCTCGACGCGATGTACATCGCCGAGCGACTCTGCTGGGCGCTCGAAGCGGCGCACCAGCGCGGCGTCGTCCATCGCGACATCAAGCCGTCGAACGTCATCCTCTCGCCCGACACCGAGAACGAGATCGAGCCCAAGCTCATCGACTTCGGTCTGGCCAAGGTCGCCGCCGCGTCGGCCGAAAAGGGGCTGACCCGCACGGGCCAGATCGTCGGCACGCCCGACTACATGTCGCCCGAGCAGATCGCCAACAAGGAAGTCGACGCGCGCTCCGACGTCTATTCTCTCGGCTGTCTCATCTTCGAGCTGTGCGTCGGACGGCCGCCCTTCACCGGCGGTGACGACGTGCAGGTCCTCTATCAGCAGCTCCAGGTCAAGCCCGACCGCGTCGAGGATCACGTCCCCGACGCGCCGCCCGAGATCGACAAGCTGCTCGGCAAGGCGCTCGCAAAGGAGCCGGGCGCTCGCTTCCAGTCGATGCGCGAAATGGCGGAAGCGATCTCGCGCGCGCGCCGGCGCGTCTATCGCAGCATCACCGGCGAGGCGTCGGTCGACGTGCCGCGCCACTCGGGGACGCAGCGGGCCGTCAGGGCGACCGGCTGGTCGACGCGCATCAGCTGGCCGGCGGTCGCCGTCCTCGTCGCCGTCGTCGGCGGCCTCGCCGGCTACGCGTTCTCCCGCATGAACCGCCCGATCGCGAAGATCGAAGGCGGCGCCATCCTCGTCGTCACGCGACCCTCGGGCGCGGCCGTCGAGATCGACGGCAAATTGTTCCCCGAGCCGACGCCGACGATGATTCCGTACCTCGGTCCCGGCGCCCACACCGTCAAGCTCAAGAAGGGCAAGCTCGGGGCCGTCGAGCGCCAGGTGACCCTGCAGAACGCCGAGCACGCGGTGGTCAACGTCGTGCTGCCGCCGGCGAGCCACAAGGTCGAGGTGCGCTCGGTTCCCGAGGGCGCCACCGTCTATCTCGACGGCCGCGTCGCCGTCGGCGAGACCCCGACGACGATCGAGGTCACCGACGACGAATTCCACGAGCTGCGCGTCGAAAAGTCGGGCTACGAGACCGCCACGCGGGCGCTGACGCCCGACGACCACGACCCCATGTTCACGATGGCGCTGACGCCCGAGAAGCAGCCGCGCGGCACCCTCCTCGTCGACGCCAACACCGCGGCCGAAGTCTGGCTCGACGGCGTCGACACCGGCTACACGACCCCGACGCTCGGCATCCACGTGGCGCTCGGCGACCACATGATCGAGGTGCGCGACGGCGGCGGCCACAAGGCGAGCTCCAAGGTGCACGTCGTGCAGGGCCAGACCGTGCGCCTGCTGCTCAGCCCCGGCGGTGGCAAGTGAGCCTCCCGAAGCCGATCCGCGCCGCCGCGCTTCCGCTCTGCGCGCTCACGCTCTTGACGACGCCGGCGGCCGCCGACCCGGTCACGCTGCGCATGGCCGCCATCGCGCCCGACGGCACCGAATGGGCGCGCACGCTCAAGGCCTTCGCGCGCGACGTCGAGGTCTCGTCCAAGGGCGAGCTCAAGATGAAGTGGTATCTGGGCGGCATCGCCGGCGACGAGCTGGCGGCGCTCGAGCGCGTCAAGCAGGGTCAGCTCGACGGCGAGGCTGGCTCCAGCTTCTGCGCGCGGCTCGCGCCGTCGCTGCGCGCGGCTCGCCTCGGTGGTCTCTACGAATCGCGCGACGAGGTCGTCTATATCATGGGCCGCCTCAAACCGGTCCTCGACGAGGAATTCCGCAAGTCCGGCTTCTTCAACCTCGGGCAGGCGGTGTTCGGCGCCGACGTCCTCTTCTCGCGGCAACCGATCCGCACCTTCGACGAGCTGCGCGCGGCCAAGCTGTGGGCCTGGAACCTCGATCCCGTCTGGCAGCAGATCGCGCAGGAGATGGGCCTCAAGACGATGTCGACCTCCATCGACGAGCACTCGCCCGCGTGGCGTCGCAAGAGCTACGACGCCTTCTTCACCGTGCCGTCGGTGGCGCTGGCGTACCAGTGGTCTGCCGAAGTGCCCTACTACACCGACTTCGCGGCCACCATGCTGCCCGCGTGTCTGGTCGTGGCGAACGCCGCGCTCGATCCGCTGCCGCTCGAGCTCAAGCAGGTGCTGCAGAGCTCGGCGGCGAAGTTCATGATCCACTTCAACGAGATCTCGGTGCAGCTCGACGATGCGCTGACCTCCGGTCTCTTCGAGAAGCAGGGGCTCAAGCGCGTGCCGGCCTCGCCGGCGCTGCGGCGCGAATTCTATGCCGCCGCCAGGCGCGCGCGCGACAAGCTCGGTGCCGCGCTGATCGCGCCGGCGCTGCTCTCCTCGGTGGAGAAGATGCTCGCCGAGCACCGCCAACAGCGACGCGAAGGCGCCAAGCGATGACCGCGCCAGGGGGGACGCTGGCAGCGGGGCTGATCGCCGCAGCGCTGGCGTTCGCGCCGGCTGCCTCGGCCGCCGATCCGCAGACGCTGCGCATGGCGTCGGTGACCCCCGAGGGCAGCGCCTGGGCGCGCGAGCTGCACGCCGCCGGCCGCGAGATCGCCGCCTCGACGCGAGAGCAGGTGCTGGTGAAATGGTACCTCTCCGGCATCGCCGGTGACGAGCTGGCCATGCACGACCGCGTACAGCGCGATCAGCTCGACGGCATCCTCTCGGGCGGCATGCTCTGCCAGCGCCTGGCGCCGTCGCTGCGCGCCGCCGGCACCGTGGCGCGCTTTCGCGACCGCGGCGAGGCGAGCTACATCTTGCAGAAGCTCAAGCCCATCGTCGACGCCGAGTTCGACAAGGCGGGCTACGTCAACGTCGCCGAGGCGGGCATGGGCTTCTCGGTCATCTTCTCGCGCACGCCGGTCAGGACGATGGCGGATCTCAAGCGGCTGCACCCGTGGATGTGGGGTCTCGACGAGGTCTTGAAGACGCAGCTCTTCGCCATGGGGCTGGCGCCGGCGCCGCTGCCGGTCGAGGGATCGGGGCGCGCCTACGACGAGGGTAAGATCGACGGCTTCATCAGCGTGCCGTCGGCGGCGCTGGCATTTCAGTGGTCGGCGCAGACGCGCTACGTGACCAACCTGCGCGTCGGCTACCTGGCCGGCTGCATGCTGGTGTCGCGGCGCGCCTGGGACACGCTCGGGCACGACGACCAGGCGCTCATCACGAGCGCCGCCGCCAAGCTGCAGGTCCGCGTCGAAGAGACCGCGCGGATGAGCGACGAGATGCTCCTCGGTGGGCTGTTCGCGCGCCAGGGATTACAGGCGATGCCCGCGTCGCCGACGCTGCAGGCGGAGTTCAATGCCGCCGCGCGCGACGCGCTCAAGTCGGTCGAGAAGCTGGCGCCGCCCGGGCTCCTCGACAAAGTCTCCGAGTGGCTGGCCGAGTATCGGAACAATCATCGCGCAGAGAAACGGTGATGGCTTGGCCATCCTTCGAACGCAGCTCGTAGTCGTCGCCATCGCCGTCGCCGTCGCCGGCATCGCCCACGCCGAGCCCACCACCCTGCGCATGGGCACCATCGCCCCCGGCGGCACCGAATGGGCCCGCATCACCCGCGCCATCGCCGAGGATCTCTCGACGCGCACCGACGGCCAGGTGCTGACCAAGTGGTACCTCGGCGGTATCGCCGGCGACGAGCTGCAGATGGCCGAGCGCGTGCGCAAAGATCAGCTCGACGGCATCGCCTCCGGCGGCACCTTGTGCACGCGGCTGTCGCCGTCGATGCGGGTCCTGCGCATCGTCGGGCTCTTTCAAACGCGCGACGAATCGGCCTACGTGGCGGGTCGTCTCAAGCCGATCTTCGACGACGAGTTTCACAAGGCCGGCTTCGTCAACCTGGGCGAGGTCGGCATCGGGCCCGATCTCATCTTCTCGCGCACGCCGATCATGTCGATGGACGATCTGAAGAAGGCCCGCCTCTGGATCTGGGAGCTCGACCAGGTCTTTCGCGCGTCGTGGCCGCTCCTCGGTGTGCCGGTCGTGCCGACGCGCATCGACGATGCCGAGCGCGCCTACGACGAAAAACGCGTCGACGGCTTTTTGGCGGTGCCGACGGCGGCGCTGGCATTTCAGTGGTCGGCCAAGGCGCGCTACGTCAGCGATCTGCGCGTCTCGTTCCTGCGCTCGTGCATCCTCATGTCGACGCGCGCCTTCGATGCCCTGTCGCTCGAGCAGCGCGGCGCGCTGCTGCAGACCGCGGGCAAGGGCATCTTGCAGCTCGAGGAGCTGGGCCGGCGTCAGGACGAGCAGCTCGTCGGCGGCCTGTTTGCCAAGCAGGGGCTCACCAAGACGGCGGTGTCGGAGGCGTTCCGCGCCGACTTTTTCGCCCAGGCGCGCGCGGTGCGCGAGCAGATCGCGGCGCGGCTGGTGCCGGCGGCGCTGTTGCAAAGGGTGCTCAGCCTTCTCGCCGACTATCGCGCCGAGCATCGGGCCTTCCAGGGCGACTCGCGACGATGAGGCGAGCGCTGGCGGTGGCGGCGGCGCTCTCGCTGGCCGTCGGCGCGGTCGCACAGGCGGAGCCGGTCGTGTTGCGCATGGCCACGGCGGCGCCGCCCGGTACCGCCTGGGCGCGCGAAGCCAAGGCGTTCGAGCGCGACATCGAAGAGCTGACGCATGGCCAGGTGCGCATGAAGTGGTACCTGGGCGGCATCGCCGGCGACGAGCTGCAGATGCTCGATCGCATCAAGCGCGAGCAGCTCGACGGAGTGGCCTCGGGCGGGATGCTGTGCCAGCGGCTGGCGCCGACGATGCGCGCGCTCCGCATCGTGGGGCTCTTTCAGAGCCGGGACGAGTCGGCCTACGTGAACGGTCGCTTGAAGAGCACGCTCGACGCCGAGTTCTTGCGATCGGGCTTCGTCAACCTGGGAGAGCTCGGCATCGGCCCCGACGTCGTCTTCTCTCGCGAGCCGATCACCACGATGGCGCAGCTCAAGAACACCAAGCTGTGGATCTGGGACCTCGATGACATGTTCCGGCAGACGCTCACCGCGATGGGGCTGGCGGTGGTGCCGCGCTCGCTCGAGAGCGCGCACCACGACTACGAAGCGGGGCAGTTCGACGGCTTCCTCGCGGTGCCGACGGGGGCGCTGGCGTTCCAGTGGTCGACGCAGGCGCACTACTACGCGGACTTGCGGCCGAGCTTTCTGCGCGGCTGCATCATCATCACGTCGCGAGCGTACGATCAGCTGTCGATCGCCGGGCAGCGCGCGGTCAAGCAGTCGGGGGCGCGCGCCATCGCGCAGCTCGAGGAGCTCGGCCGCGCACAGGACGAGCAGCTCTTGAGCCAGCTCTTCGTGACCCAGGGGTTGAAGCGCGTGCCTGTTTCGGAGTCGTTTCGCGCCGAGTTCTTCGCCGCGTCGCAGGCGGCGCGCGAGCAGCTGACCGGCAAGCTGGTGCCCGAGGCGCTGCTCCAGCGCGTCCTCGGGCTCCTGGCCGATTACCGCGCCATCCATCGGTCCGTCGAGAGCGAACGGTAACGTGATACGATAGGGGCCCTCGTGCGGACCCTCCTTGTCACCGTCGCTGCCGTGGTGCTGGCGTGGCCGGCGGCGGCGCACGCGCAGACCGTGTTGCGCATGGGCACGCCGGTGCCCGAAGGGACCGCGTGGGCGCGCGAAATCCGCACGTTCGCGCGCGCGGTGGAGAACGAGACCAAGGGGCAGGTGCGCTTCAAGATCTACTTCTCGGGCATCGCCGGCGACGAGCTACAGGCGGGCGAGCGCATCCGGCGCGACCAGCTCGACGGCGTGTTCTCGGGCGGCATGTTGTGCCAGCGGCTGGCACCGACGATGCGCGTGATGCGCATCCTGGGGCTGTTCCAGGGGCGCGACGAGCTGGCCTACGTCATGGGGCGGCTCAAGCCCGGCGTCGACGAGGAGTTCAGGAAGTCGGGGTTCGTCAATCTCGGCGTCGTCAGCGTCGGTCCCGAGTTCGTGTTCGCGCGGAAGCCCATCCGGACACTGGCCGAGCTCAAGGCGACACCGCTGTGGACCTGGGACGTCGACAACACGCTCGGACCGTCGCTCGACGCCATGGGGTTCAAGGCGGTTCACGCCAGCCTGCAAGATGCGGCGCGGCTGTACGACGAAGGCAAGATCGACGGCTTCATCGCGGCGCCGGCGGCGGCGTTGGCGTTTCAGTGGTCGGCGCAGGCGCGCCACCTCGTGCCGCTCAGGCTGGCGATGCTCGACGCCTGCGTGCTCATCGCCAACCGCGCCTTCGATCCGCTGCCGGAGGAGCACAAGGCGATCATCCGGCACGCGGCGGCGCGCGGGCTCGGTCACCTCGAGGACGCCAGCCGGGCGCAGGACGAGGCGCTGCTCGGCGGGCTCTTCGCCAAGCAGGGGCTGACGACGGTGCCGGTGTCGCAGCAGCTGCGGGCGCAGTTCTTCGACGAGGCGCGGTCACTGCGCGAGCGCATGAACGATCCGCAGCTGCCGCGCTCGCTCATCGAACGGGTGCTGTCGCTCCTGGCCGACTATCGCGCCGAGCATCGCGAAATCGAGGCCTTCTGATGAGCGCGCAGCCGCTCGACTTCGCGCTCAAGTTCGTCGACGGCCGGGGGGTGCTCGGCCTCGGCGCGCAGACGCTGTTCGATCTGGTCGGCATCGAGCGGCTCGAGCTGACCGTTCCCAATCTGCGCTTTCCCTTCGACGCCTCGGGCGGGACGGCGCGGTTCCAGAACCGTCGCTGCGAGCTGGGCGCGGCGGCGCTGCGCGTCGAGGCGGACAAGCTGCAGGCGTGGCTCGACGGGCGGACGCGGCTTGGCCGCCTGGGGCTGACGCAGCTCAAGGCGCGGCTCGTGCCCGGGCGCATCGAGCTGGCCGCGCGCGCCCGCATGGGCGACGGCACGGCGGTGGTGACGGCGCGCGTGACGCTGGAGCCGGCGGGCGGCCAGCGGCTGCGCGCCCGCATCGGCGACGTGCGCCTCTATGGATACCTGCCGGCGCCGGCGCCGCTGGTGGGCCTCGGCATCGCCTTCGGTCTCGGCGCCGAGCCCAACGGCGCGCCGCACGCGCTGTCGGTGCAGGGCACGGGCGAGGTGCTGTTCAACCCGCTCGAGCTTCTCTTGTGGAAGACGCTGCCGCCGGCCGGCTGGCGGCTGCCGCGCTACCAAGAGGCGGCGCTGCTCGAGGCGCGCGTCGACGAGGGCGCGATCGTGTTGCGCTATGGCGCGGGCACGGCGGCTGCGGTCGAGCCGGACCTCGGCGACGAGGAGACGCGCGCGGCGGATGCGCTCCTCGCGCGCGGCGATCTGTTGGGCGCCGTCGAGGCGTGGGGCCGGATCGCCCGCAGCTGGACGGGGCCGGAGGCGGCGGAGCGCCAGCTGGCGATCCTGGCGGCCATGCCGGCGCGCTGGCCCGAGGCGGAGACGCTGGGCGCGCGGCTGGTGGCCGACTTTCCCGAGCGGCCGCAGGCGCTGCATGCGCTCGCGGCCATCGAGGCGGAGCGCGGCCTGTCGTCGACGGCGGCGGCGCGCTACGTCAAGCTGGCGGAGCTGGCCGAGGCGGCGGGTGAAAAGGACGACGCCCGCGCGGCGGCGCTGCGTGCCGGCGAGCTGTTGGCGCGAGTCTCGCCGCGCGAGGCGATCCCGTGGCTGGAGAAGACGCTCGCCGGCGCGCGCGACGACTCGGAGGCGGCCACGCTCCTGTGCGCGGCCTATGCCGCCGACGGACGCTGGCAGGATCTGTTGCGTCTCGAGCGCTGGCGGCTGACGCAGACCAACGATCCCGTGGTCGAGGCGGAGGTGCGCGGGCGTATCGCGCGGGTATGGCTCGACGAGCTGCACGATCCAGTGCGCGCGCGCGACGAGCTGGAGCGGGTGCTGCGCGGGCAGGAGGGCGAGGCCAAGCTGTGGGAGCTGTATGCCCGCACGCTCGAGGCGACCGGCGACGGCAAGCGCGCGCGGGAGTCGCTCGGCAAGGCGGCGGCGCTGCTCGAGGGCGGCGCGCGGGCGGCGCTGGAGCTGCGCGCGTCGGTGCTGGCGGAGGCCGAAGGCGACGTCGAGGCGGCGTTGGGCCACGCCCATGCGGCGCTGCGCGCGGCGTCGACGGATCTGGCCGCGCTCGAGCGGACGGCCGAGCTGTTGGCGCGCCTGGGCCGGCTCGACGACGCGGTGGCCGCCTACCAGGACGCGATCGAGCGCGCCGAGGAGACGCACGACGATCCGACGCGCGCCAACCTCCTGGTGGCATTGGCGCGGCTGGCGCGGGAGGCGCTGCACGATCAGCACGGTGCGCGGGCCTACGTCGAGCGGGCGCTGGCGATCGTGCCGTCGACGGCGGCGCTACAGCTGGCGGTGGAGCTGGCCGAGGAGGACGGTCGGCTCGACGACCTCGAGCGGCTCTGCTCGCAGCTGGCCGACGGGGGTGACCGGCGCGCCAAGCTGCGGCAGGCCGAGGTGCTGGCGCGGCTCGAGCGCTACGAAGAGGCGGCGGCGGCGGCCGAGGAGGTCTCCAATTCGTTCCCGGCGGCGGCGGCGGCGGTCATGGCGCAGGCCTACGCGGCGCTCGGGCGGGGCGGCGATCTGCGGGCGGCGCTCGAGCGGCTGGCGGCGGTGGGCGGCGATCCGTCGGCGCGGCTGCGGCTGGCCGAGCTGCGCTCCGCCGACGGAGATCTCGACGGCGCGCGGGCGCTGCTGGAGGAGCTGATCGGCGAGACCCTGCGCGACGTCGACGAGCGGCGCGCGGTCGAGCTCATCACCGACGTGCTCATGCGTCAGGGCGACGACCGCGGCCTCGAGGCGGCGCTCGGCAAGCTGGCCGAGCTGCGCGACGACGATCCGGGGCGGGCGCGGGCGCTGGCAGCGCAGGGCGCGGCGCGGGCGCGGCTGTCACGTATGTCGGACGCGCTCGAGAGCTATCGGCGGGCGCTCGCCATTTCGCCGCCCGATGACGACGTGCAGGCGCGCGTGGGTCTCGGCGAGGTCGCCTACGCGCTCAAGCTGTGGGACGAGGCGCGGGCGGCGCTCGAGCCGCTGTTCGCGCGCGGGCTACAGCCGCGGGGCGAGCGCGCGCTGCGCCTCGGCGAGATCGCCGAGCGTCAGGGGCGTGCCGACGAGGCGGTGCCCTTCTACCAGGCGGCGCTGACGGCAGGCGCGCACGCGGCCGACGCGGTGCGGGCGCACAACGCGCTCGCCGGCATCTTCCATTCGCTCGGCGACTTCCACGCCGAAGCCGAGGCGCAGCTGCGCGCTGCCGACGATCCGAGCACCAACGAGCCCGACACCGTGCGTGCCGGCCGCCTCGTCGTGGCCGCCGAGATCTGGCGCAAGCGCGCCGGACGCCGCCAGGAGGCGCTCGCCGGCTACGAGCGGGCGCTCGGGCTCGACCCGTTGCAGATCACCGCGCTCGACGCGCTGGAGGCGCTGGCGGCCGAGGCGCAGGACCTCGAAGGCGTGGCGCAGGTGCTCGGGCGCAAAGTGGCAGCGACGGCGAAGCGGCCCACCGAGCAGAAAGCGATCCTGGGCCGCCTGGCGGCGCTGCAGGCGGAGCTCGGGCGTCCCGACGCGGCTCGCGCGGCCTACGCGCGGGCGCTGGAGCTCGACGCGGCGTTCCGGCCGGCGCTGACGTGGCTGGCGGGCGATGCGCGGGCGCGCGGCGCGACCGAAGACGAGCGGGCGGCGCTCGAGAAGCTGACGGCGCTGGCGGCCGATCCGGTCGAGCCGGAGGCGGCGGCGCCGACGCTGGCGCGGCTGGCCGAGCTCTACGCGGCGACGGGAATGCGCGAAGAGGCCGAGCGCACGGCGCGCAAGGCGCTGGCGCTGGCACCGCGCGAACGGATTGCGCTCGCGGTGATCGATCAGGCGCTGGCGGCGCGCGGTGGATCGCGCGAGCTGGCCGAGCTCCTGGCCGTGCGCGCCGAGGTCGAGACCGACTTCGACGTCATCGTCGAGCTCCTGTTCCGACGGGCGGCGCTGCTCGAGTCGCTCGGCGAGCTGCGCGCGGCGGTCCACGCGTACGAGCAGCTGATCGCGCTCAGGCCGTCGTCGGCGGCGGCCTGGAACCGACTGGCGGCGCTCTTGCGCAACGGCAACGAATGGCAGCCGCTGGCGCAGCTCCTGACGCGGCTGGCGGAGCGCCACGCGGCCGACGGGCGGCGCGGTGAAGCCGAGGCGCTCTACGTCGAGATCGCGCACCTGGCGCACGATCGACTGAACGACCCCGAGCGCGCGCGCGCGGTGCTGCACAAGGCGCTCGAGGTGGAGCCGAAGAGCCGCGTGGCGCTGCAGAGCCTGCTGGCGCTGGCGCGCGGCCGCGGCGATGCCGCCGAGGAGGATCTGCTGCTCGGGCGGCTGGCGGAGCTGACCGAGGACGGCGCAGCCCGCTCGCTGGCGGTGGCCGAGCGCGCGCGGGCGCGGCATGCGCGCGGCGATCTCGACGGAGCGCTGGCGCTGCTACGCGATCTGGTGCCGACCACGGCGCCCGACGCGGCGCTCAAGCTGCGCGCCGAGATCGAGGAGGCGCGCGGGACGCTGGCGCAGGCGGCACCGGCGCTCGAGGAGCTGCGGGCGCGCGCGGCGGCGGCGCACGACGAGTCGAGCGAGCGCTGGGCGACGCGGCGCCTGTTGCGCGTGGCGGCGGCGCATCGCTCGAGCTCCTCGGAGGAGCTGGCGCGACGGGCGCTGGAGCTCGATCCCGACGATCGCGACGCGGCGCTGGTGCTGATCGATCTGGAGCGCGCGCGCGGCAACGCGGCGGGGCAGCTGGCGGCGCTCGAGCGGCTCTTGCGCATCGCGCGGCGCACCTTCGAAGGGCCGGCACGCGAAGCGGAGCTCGGCATCGAGGTGGCGACGGTGCTGGCCAAGGCCGGCGACAGCGACGCGGCGCTGGCGCGGCTGCGCGAGGTCATCGAGGTGGCGCCCGACGTGGGCGCGGCGCACCGCGCCTACGGTACCCTGCTCTCCTCGCGCGGCCAGCCGGCCGAGGCGGCGCGCGCGCTCACCCGCGCGGCGGAGCTGGGCACGCTCGACGGCAACGGCTGGGTGCTGCTCGCCGGCACCTGGGAGGCGCTCGGCGACGGCGAGCGCGCGGCGGCGGCCTATCATCGCGCCGGCGCGGCGGCACCGCCGAAGAAGCGCGCCGAGGCGGCCTTCCGCGCCGGTCGTGCCAGCGAGGCGCGCGCCGCCGCGATCGAGGCGCTGGCCCAGGATGCGCGCGATGCCGAGTCGCTGGCGTGGGCGATGAACGGGCTGTCGCCCGCGGCCATCCTGGCGCTCGCGGACGAGCTGGCGCCGCGACTTGCCGTCGAGGACGGCGCCTGGCTGTTCGCCACCGTGGCCGGCGACCTGCCGCCGGGGAGCGACGAGGAGCGCCTGGCGCTCGAACGCGCGGCTACCCTGTCACCGACGGCCGAGGTGCTGGTGGCGCTCGGCGATCGCATGCATGGGCCGGAGGCGGCGGCGCGCTACGAGTCGGCGCTGGCGCTCGATCCTGCCTACGTCGGGGCGGCGCTGGGCCTCGCACGCGAAGGCGATCCCTACGGCGCGGCGCGCGCGCTGCAGGCGGCGTGGGAGCGCATCGACGATCCGCGCCGCCGCGCCCAGATCTCCGCCGCGCGCGCCAGCCTGCTGCGCGATCGCCTGGGCGACCTGGCCGGGGCGCGCGCCGCCGTCGAGCGGGCGCTGTCCGAATCGGAGCCGTTCCCCGATCTGGCGCCGCTGCGCAGCGACCTCTTGCGCGCGCAGGCGGCGCTCCTCCGCGCGGGCGACCCGCGAGCGGCCGAGGCGGCGCTCGAGCGGCTGCGCGAAGAGGGTGGCGCGACGCCGGCCGATCTGCGCCACCTGGCCGAGCTGTACGCCGAGCGCGGTGCGTTCCAGGAGGTGGTCACGCTCTTGTGGAAGCTGCCCGGCTCGTCGGAGACGCTGGAGCGGGCGCTGGAAGCGACCGGTCGGCTCGACGAGCTGGCGGCGCGTCTCGCCGACGAGGCGGTACGCAAACCGCCCGCCGAGGCGCGCGGCATGTACCTGCGCGCGGCGCAGCTCGCCGCCGATCGGCTGGCCGACCCGGCGCGCGCGGCGATGCTGCTCGAGCGCGCGCTGCCCCTCGGCCCCGCCGACGCCGAGGTGTGGGCGCGCCTGGGGCGGCTGTACCTCGGTCCGCTCGCCGATCCCGATCGCGGTGCGCGCTGCCTGGCGCGCGCCTTCGCCGCCGATCGCGAGCGCGCCGATCTGCTGCTGCCGCTCGCCGACTTCCATCACGACGCGGGCGAGCATGAGCCGGCGACCGACTATTATCGCGAGGCGCTGGCGCGCTTCGCCGTGCCCGCGGACGAAGCGGCGCGCGTGCATCTGCGGCTCGCCGAGCATGCCCACGAGCGCGGCGACAGCATCGACGAGGAGCAATCGCTGTTGCAGGCGGTCCAGCTCGGCGCCGACCAGGCGTGGCCGCGGCTCGCCGAGCTGCATCGCGCGCGCGGCGACGGCGCCAAGCTGGCCGAGGTGCTGCTCAAGCAGGCCGAGCAGGCGACCGGCCTCGAGCGCGCGACGCTCCTCCGCGAGGCGGTGCCGCATCTGTCGGAGCTGGAGGGGACGCGGCTCGACGAGCAGATCCTCCTGCTCGATCCTTCGGACGAAGCGGCGCGCGATCGCGTGCTCTCGCGGCTGCGCGCGGGTGGCGACGCGGCGGCGCTCATGGCGCGGCTCGAGCGCGAGCTGCCGCGGGCGTCGATGGAGCGGCAGGCGGCGTACGCGCGAGAGCTCGGGCGGCTGGCGTCGCGCATCGGCGACGAGGAGCGGGCGGAGAGCGCCTGGACCACGTCGCTCGGGGCCGCGCCGTCGCTGGAGGCGGCGCGCGCGCTGTGGGAGCTGTACGGCCGTCACGGTCGTCACGCCGACGCGGCGCCGCTCTTCGAAGCCGCGCTCGAGGATCCGCGGCTCGACCCCAGCGAGCGCGACGAGCTGGCGCGCCTTGCCGGCGAGGCCTACCTGTCGAGCGGCGCCGACGCCGGGCGGGCGCTCGCGTTCGTGGAGCGCGCGCGTGCGGCGGGGATGCCGATGCCGCTCGACCCGGCGCGGTTACGGCAGCTGCTGCGTGCCGAGCGCCGCTTTCTCGATCTCGTCGTCGCAATCGATGCGCAGGTGACCCAGACCAGCGATCCGGCCGAGCGCCTCGCGCTGGAGCTGGAGGCGGCCGAGACGCTGGAGCGCGATCTGGGCCACGCCGGCGACGCGGCGCGACGCTACGCGGCCCTCTTCGATCGCGAGCCCGAGCAGCGCGAGCTGGCCGCGCGCGCACGCATCGCCTACGGCGCCGCGGCGGAGCCGATCTACGCGCTCGCCGTCCTGGAGCGCGAGATCAAGCTCGTCGCCGACGGGCCGGCGACCCCGCAGACCCAGATCGAGCTGTCGCAGCTCAAGATCGTCAAAGGCGAGCTTTTGCTGCAGGCCGGCGCCGACGCCGAGGCGGAAGCCGAGTTCCTGCACGCGCTCATCACCACGCCGCGCGTGGGCCGCGCGCACGCCGCGCTCGCCGACGTCTACAAGAAGCGTGGCGATCTGGCGGGCGCGCTGGAGCACCTCATCGCGGCGGCCGATGCGCCCGACCTCGAGCCGATGCGCGCCGCCGCCTGCGCCGTCGACGCCGCCGACGTGCTGCTCGTCGAGGGCGACTCGGTGACGGCGGAGCGGCTCTATCAGCTGGCCGCGGCGCTCGATCCGGCCGACCGCCGCCCCGTCGACGCGCTGGCCCGCCTGGCGGCCGCGCGCGGCGATTCGGAGCGGCACGCCGATCTCCTGGGACGGGCCGCGGCGCTGACGGCCGACCGGCGCGAGCGCGCGCGCCTGGCGCTACAGCGGGCGCGCCTGTTCCAGAACGAGCTCAAGCGTGAGCTAGACGCCTATCGCTCCTACAAAGAGGCAGTCGCCTGCGATCCCAACCTGCGCGAGGCGGCGCGCGGGCTGCGCGAGATGGCCGAGGCGCGCGGCGAGTGGGCGCTCGCGGCCGAGCAGCGCTATCGCGAGCTGGCGCTCACCACCGACGCCGCCGAGCGGGCACGCCTGCACATCGAGATGGCGCACCTCCTCGAGGACAAGATCCTCGACGGCGCCGCGGCGCTGCGCAACTTCGAGCAGGCGGCGGAGCTGGTCCTCGACGCCGGCGCGCCCGCGGCCGACGCGCCGTGGGCCGACCTCGTGCGGCTCTACGCCGAGGCGCAGCGCTGGCGCGACGCCGCGCTCTCTGCCGAGCGGCTGGCGGCGACGCTGACCGGAGTCGATCAGGCGGCGGCCCGCGCCGAGGCGCTCTCGCGCGCCGGCGAGCTGCACGAGCATGCCGGCGACCACGAGCGCGCGCGTCAGCGGCTCGCCGAAGCCGCGGCCATCGGCGGCGAAGCCGGTCGCAAGGCCGACGACAGCCTCCTGCGAATCGCCGAGGACGAGGGCGATCCCGAAGAGCTGCGCCGTCGGCTCGAAGAGCGGCTGGCCGTCGAGCCCGAGGGTGAAGTGCGCCTGGAGCTCCTGCGCCGCGTGCTCTCGCTCGCCGTGCGCGTGGGCGACAGCGCCGAGATCGACGTGCGCAGCCAGGAGCTCCTGGCGCGCGCGCCCGACGACGCCGAGGCCTTCATCGCGCGCAAGCACATCCTCGAGACGCGCCGCGACGCCGCCGGCCTCGCCCAGCTCTTGCGCGCGCGCGCCGCCGCCATCAGCGACCACGCCGAGCGGGCCGAGCGCCGCTTCGAGGCCGGCCGCATCGCCGAGACCGAGCTCTACGACGTCGCCGCCGCCGCCTCCGACTACGAAGCCGCGCTCATCGCCGAGCCCGAGCACACCACGGCGCTCGACGCGCTCGCCGACCTCTCCTATCGCACGCGCCACGTCTCGCGGGCGCGCGCGCTCTACTCCGCGCTCGGCGACCGCCCGTCGTCGCTCGGCGCCGACGAGGTCTCCCGGCGTCGCGCCGAGCTGGCCGAAGAGGCGGGCGACCTCGAGGAGGCGCGCGCCTTCTACGAGCAGGCCGTCCTGCACAACGGCTCCAACCTGTCGGCGCATCAGGCGCTGGCGCGACTGGCCATCGGCCGCAGCGACGACCTGGGCGCCTTTCAGGCGCTGCGCGCAGTGCTCGATCTCTTGCCGCTCGACGCCGTCGAGCGCATCACCGAGCTGCGCCGACACCTCGGCGAGCTGGCGTTCAAGCTCGGCGATCGCGACGCGGCGCGCAACTACCTCGAGCTGGTCCTGTCGCAGCTGCCGATGGAGGCGCGCGCGCTCGAGCTCCTGGCGCGCATCTACATGGAGCAGGAGGAGTGGCAGGCGTCGGCCGATGCGCTGGCGCGGCTCTCCCGCCTCGTGCGCGAGCCGGCCGAGCGCGCCGAGCTGCTCTTCCGTCGCGGCGAGCTCTTGCGCCTCGGCATGGGCGATCTCGAGAGCGCCAACGACGCCTATCTCAAAGCGGCCGACCTGCATCCGACGCACGCGCCGACCTTGCGCCGCCTCGTCGCCTACTACTATTCCGAGGGCGACTTCGTGGCGCTCAAGGACGTGGCGCGCGACCTCGAGCAGCTCGGCCAGCCACTCGAGGAGGCCGCCATCGAAGCGGGGCTGGGGCTGGCGCTCGGCGGCGACGAAGCGCGCGGCACGGTCGTGGTGGCGGTCGCGCGTCCGACGGCGCCGCGGCTCGCCGAGCTCCTGGCGGCGGCGAAGATCCTCTCCATCGGGCAGATCGATCCGGCGCTGCGCGCCTCGGCGCGCGCGCTCGGCCCCGAGGGGCGCGGCAATCTGCAGATCGCGCTCGAGACGATCCTGGGCGATCCGACGGGCCCGCTCGTCGCCGGCGCCCGGCTGGCGCTGGCGCGACTGCATGACGCCGCCGGCGACATCGCCCGCGCGCGCGTGCACTACGCGGTCGGCACCTTTGTCGAGCCGGCCTCGCTGGCCGCGATCCGGCTGCGCGAGCTGGGGCCCCCGGAACCGATCACGCTGCCGCCCGAGGCGATCGTGCACCCCGACGCCATCGGCCCCCTGCACGACGCCATGGCCGCGCTGGCGCCGCTGCTCATGGGGCTGGCACCGTCGGAGATCGACGCCGATCCGGCGCCCGCCTGGACCGACAAGCTGCGCGCCGTCGTCGAGCGCGCCACCGGCAGCCGCGAGCTGGAGGCCGCGGTCGTCGTCGACCTCCGCGATCCGGCCTGGGCGGAGCCGACCCGACCGCCGCGGCTCCTCCTGGCGCGCCGCACGCTCGCCGACGAAGGCGTGGCCCGCTTCGCCGCCGCGCGCGCGATGTACGCGCTCTACGCCGGCGTGCCGCTCGTCGAGGGTCGCCCGCCGGACGACGTCGCCGCGCTCTTGCGCGCGGCGGCCGCGCTCTTCTTGCCCGATCTGCGCGCCCCCGATCGCGGCGTCGCCTTTGCCGCGTTCGTACGCGCCTGGCAGGCCGAGCTCGCGCAGCTACAGCTCGATCCCGAGCGGCTACCGGAGCCGGCGCGCGCGCGCCTCGAGGTGGTGCTCGCCGCCGCGGTCGTCGATTCCCGTGCCGCCGCCGCCGCCGCCGACTGGATCCGCGCCGAGCGACTCTCGGCCGATCGCGCGGCCCTCGCCGCCACCGGCGATCTGCGCGCCGCTTTGACCGCGCTGGCGCCGTCGGAGGGCACCGGTGTGGCCGAACGCGCCGCGCTGCTTACGACCTCTCCGCTCGGCGATCTGGTCGCCTTCGCCCTCGCGCTCACGTGACCGCGCACGCACATCGTCCTCCCCTCTTCGCGATGCTCGCCGTCGCTGCGCTGCTCGCCAGCGGCTGCATTGCGCATCGCTCGGCCGCCTTCCGCGCACCGGCCGAGCCGTTCGGCGATCTCTCCGACCAGCTCATCTCCGACCTCCTCGCCGACGGCGATCGCGCCTGGCAGAAGCGGCAGGACCCCAAGCAGCTCGACGAAGCCGCGCGCGCCTATGGCGCCGCTCTGCGCTATCGGCCGTCGGACGCGGCCATCCTGGTGCGCCTGGCGCGGGTCGCGCTGCGCCGCGCCGGCCTCGGCGGCGCCGTCATCGCCCGCTACGAAGAGGCGACCAGCTTCGCCGAGCGCGCCATGGCCGCCCGCAACGCCAAGCTCCGCGAGGCGGCGCAGAGCGGCAAGGGTCCGGAGCAGATCTTCTCGTACGCCGAGCCCGCCGACGCCCCCGCGCTCACGCTCTATGCCGAGGCGCTCCTCGGTTGGGCCATCGCCAACGGCACCTCGACGCTGCTCGACCGCCGCCCCTGGATCATCGTCGCCTCGGTGCGCGCGCTCGGCTTCGATCGCTCGATCGGTTGGGCCGCGCCGGACCGCGTCCTCGGCATCCTCGACTGCGAGATGCCGGAGGCGCGCCAGAATCTGCGCGACGCGCTCGAGCACTTCGAAGCCGCCGTAGCCGCCGCGCCCGCCTATCTGCCGACGCGCATCGCCTATGCGGAGGAATACGCCACGCGCGTGCGCGACGCCGCGCTCTACCGGCGCCTGCTCGACGAGGTCATCGCCGCCGACGCCAACGCGCTGCCCGAAGCGGCGCCCGAGAACCTCGACGCCCAGAAAGCCGCGCGCAGCTTGATCCGCAATCGCTATTGAGCCGTAATAGATGGTCATGGCGGGCGTCGCAGTGGTGGTGCCGGTGCTCAACGAGGCGGCCGAGGTGCCCGCGCTCGCGGCGGCGCTGCGGGCGGCCGCCACGCGCGCCGAGGTCGTCGTCGTCGACGGCGGCTCCAGCGACGGCACCCGCGCCGCGCTCGCCGATCTCGAACGAGCGGCCGGCGGCGTCCGCGTCCTCGACGCCCCCCGCGGC
>JAQBQH010000044.1 GCA_028287105.1 Myxococcales bacterium | reverse complement strand
CGCGACATCAGCGGGTCCGCTGGAGGAGCACGCCGCGCAAGCGGCGACTGCGACGGATTCCGACGCCGGCAGCGCGCCTTGCTACCTCCGCGACCCCAGCCGTCTTTCCGCTTAACTGACCCGCATTGCGGCTAGCGGACCGACGCGCTCGCGGCGGCGCTGCGAATTAGCGTCGGGCCGACCTGCTGCACGATCGCTTCGTGAAGCCCGTTGCGCAGCCCGAGCGCGAACCCCGCCTCGGCGACGATGAACAGCGGGCCGACGAGCAGCCCCACCACGTCGTCGACGAACGCCGGCTTTCTGCCCTCGAACGCGTGCCCGACGAACTGGATCGCCCATCCCGCGACGAACAGGCCGATCCCGAAGGTCAGCCACAGCGCCGTCGAATGCGTCGCGACCTCGGCCCCCGTCCACCACGCGGCGCCCATGAACGCGGCCATCGCGATCCCGTAGCGCACATCGAGCGCCAGGTAGAAGACCATCGCCCCCAAGGTCACCACGAGCGCCGCCGACAGCGGCACGCCGCCCGCCACTGCCAGCACCGGACGCGACAACAGCGCGGCCACGCCGAAGACGATCATGGGAATGCCGACGAAGTGGGTCGCGATGTTGCGACGGTCGCGGTGATAGGCCGCATACCCGGACAGCTGCTGCTCCAAGGTTTTCATGGTGAACCTCTCTGTCTTCTAGGATGGACCGCCGCGGTCGCCGTGATTGTCGGCGGCTTGACACATTCGCGAAAAGGGTCGGAACCTCGAGCCATGGGGACCCAAGGTCCGCGGGATTACCGGGAGCTCTTGCGCGCCGGGCGCTGGTTCGCCAGCCTGCCGGCCGACCTCCAGGAGCGTCTTGTCGAGGGCGCGGCGCTGCGCACCCTGACGGCGCGCCAACGCCTGTTCTCGCGCGGCGACGAGGCCGACGGGCTCTACGCGGTTCTCGACGGCGGCATCCGCGTCAGCGGCAGCTCCCCGAGCGGTCGCGAGGCGCTCCTGACGCTGCTCGAGCCGCCCAGCTGGTTCGGCGAGATCTCGGTCTTCGACGGACAGCCGCGCACGCACGACGCGGTCGCCGAGAGCGAGGCGCTGGTGTTGCACGTGTCGCGGCCCGCGCTCGACGCCATCCTCGAGGCGCAACCGCGCTACTGGCGCGACCTCGGGCTCCTCGTCACCACGAAGCTGCGCCTGGCGTTCAGCGCCATGGAAGACATGGCGCTGTTGCCCATCTCGGTGCGCCTGGCGCGGCGACTGGCGCTCATGGTCGAAGGCTACGGCGAGCGCGAGCACCAGCGCCGGACCGTCGAGGTGAGCCAGGAGCAGCTGGCGCAGATGCTCTCGACGTCGCGACAGACGGCGAATCACCTCCTCAAGGAGCTGGAGGGGCGCGGGCTCATCCGCCTCTCCTACGGCACCATCGAGATCCTCGATCTCGAAGGGCTGCGCCGCGCCGCCCAGCCCACCGACTGACAAGATCCGACAACTGCCTGGGGCAGCTCTTGCATCGGCTGAGCACGTGAAGGAGGCCTCATGACCCGAACATCGACGATTGTCGCGATGGTTCTCATTCCCGTCGCAGCGGGCGCTGGCGGATCGCCTGGCGACAGCACCCGACCACACATCGACCCGCGTGCCGACGCGCTGGTCCACCGCATGAGCGCCGAGCTGGCAAGCCTGCGCAGCTTCCGCGTCGATGCGGACGCTGCCGACGAGGTCGTGCTCCGCTCGGGCCAGAAGCTGCAGGAGCTCAGCCAGTCACACGTCGCCGTCAAGCGTCCCAATCGGCTACGCGCCGAGCGTGTCGGCACCATCGCCGACGTCGTCCTGCGCTACGACGGCGACCAGCTCAGCCTGTTCGGCAACCGCACCGCGATGTACGCGACCGCGCACGCGCCGCCGACGCTCGACGGGGCGATCAACTATGGACGCGACCGGCTCGGGCTCGAGGCTCCGGCAGCCGACCTGCTCTTCAGCCGACCGTACGACGTGCTCATGGACGGCGTCTCGTCGGGCGAGTATGTCGGGCTCGAGCCGGTCGACGGTGTCCCGTGCCATCACCTCGCGTTCCGCGCCGCGGAGGTCGACTGGCAGATCTGGATCGAGGATGGTCCGCACCCGCTGCCGCGACGATACGTCATCACCTCGAAGACCGAGCTGGGCTCGCCCGAGTTCACCGTGCGGCTTTCGCACTGGGACCCGCAGGCGTCGCTGCCCGACTCGCTGTTCTCGTTCGCGCCGCCGGCAGGCGCCACGAAGATCGACTTCTTGCCCTCGGATGCGGGGACGCGATGAACCGGAGGAGTGCCATGACCAGGAACAAACGAGCTCTGCATCGGATATTACTCGTCGTCGCTGCCGGTACTCTTGGGGTCGCGGCCGAGGCGCACGCGATCATCGGGCGGCCGCTGACCCCAATGAGCTACGCGGGCGTGGCGCGGCGAAGCGTACGGCGCACCGCGGTGGTGGCTCCGGTGGTCGTGGCTCCGGCGGTTGGCGTCGGTGTGGTGGGCGGTGCGGTGGCGGTTCCGGCGCTGCCGGTTGGCTGTACGCCGTACGCGCCGTGCGGCGGCGTCGTCTATGCGCCGGCGTACAGCGGCGGGGCGGTCGTGTACGTCCCCCGATGATTACATCGTCGTCCGCGGGGTGGCTGCGACCGCCGCCGCTGGATATCGATCGACGACCTGTCCCACGACCTTCTCGAGCTTCGGGATATCGGGTGACTCCGGGTGATTGACCACGGAGGTCGCCGTGCCGCGCCAGAACACCTGCTTCGTCTTCGGATCGATGAAATCGACGATCAGGGTTCCCTCGACGTATTCCGTCACGTCGGCGCCGCCCGGCCAGCCGCCGTAGAAGCCGTAGTCCACCTCTTCGACGTCCATCTTCTGTTGGGTCTTGACGTGATGCGCCACGAGAAAGTCGGGGTTCTGATCCGGAGTCGCTTCGGTCAGCCCCTTGGCCGCCAGGTCCTCCTTGAGAGAAGAATCGATCGTCTGGTCGACGATCGACTCCGGCTGACCCGCCTTGGCGGGCGGCTTGGAGAACGAATACGTCTTGTAACGGGTCAGATCCGCGTTCGACGCCGTCGTCGAGCGAATCGTGGCGCCGCATCCCGCGGCGACCAGGATCAAGGCTCCTACCGCAACTTTCATCTCGGCTCGCATGACATCACCCTCCGGTCTTGGTTGACCAGCAACGGCTGCATGCGCGGCGCCAAACGGACGTGTCGTTCGCAAGTACGGTAAAGACGAAACGCAATCGCTGCATACACCTCCACCGTCGCCACCGCAGTCGTGGGTGACGGAGGAGAATCCGATGCCGAGCGCTCGAGGACGCAATGCGATCGTCACTTTGTCGATCGTCGGATTGTTGCTGACGGGCGCGCGCGCGTTTGCCGATCCAGGTGATCCGAGGTTCGATCCGAAGCGCGGTCAACCGAACATCATCGTGATCATGGGCGACGACATCGGCTGGTTCAACATCGGCGCCTATCATCAGGGCATCATGGCGGGACGCACGCCCAACCTCGACCGGCTGGCCGCCGAGGGCATGCGCTTCACCGACTATTACGCCGAGGCGAGCTGCACCGCCGGGCGCTCCAACTTCATCACGGGCGAGCTGCCGATTCGCACCGGCCTGACGACGGTTGGACAAGCAGGATCGAAGATCGGAATCCCGTCACAAGCGCCGACCATCGCCACGGCGCTGCGCTCCATGGGATACGCGACCGGACAGTTCGGCAAAAACCACCTTGGCGACCTCAACGAGTTTCTGCCGACGGCGCACGGCTTCGACGAGTTCTTCGGATACCTCTATCACCTCGACGCGATGGAGGACCCGTGCCATCCGAACTACCCGCAGGGGCTCAAGGACAAGGTTGGACCGCGCAACCTGGTCCACAGCTGGGCGACGAGCTCCGAAGACTCCACGGAGCAGCCGCGTTGGGGCAAGGTCGGCCGCCAAAAAATCGAGGACGGCGGACAGCTATGCCCCAAGCGGATGGAGACGATCGACGACGAGATCCTCGACGCCTCGCTCAAGTTCGTCGACAGCGCGCACAAGCGCGGAAAGCCATTCTTCCTGTGGCTCAACCCGACGCGCATGCACGTGGTCACCCATCTGGCGCCGAAATACGAGCAGCGCCGCACGAGCGACAACGGCTGGACCATGCAGGAGGCGGGCATGTCACAGCTCGACGACATGGTCGGCGCGGTCATGAAGCGGGTCAAAGATCTGGGCCTCGACGGCGACACGATCATCGCCTTCACCACCGACAACGGCGCCGAGAATTTCACCTGGCCCGACGGCGGTCAGACCCCGTTCGCCGGCGCCAAGGGCACGGTCATGGAAGGCGGCTTCCGTGTGCCCATGATCGTCCGTTGGCCGGGTCGGATCCCGGCCGGGAGGATCGAAAATGGGCTCTTCTCCGGCCTCGACTGGTTCCCGACGTTCGTGGCGGCGGCTGGCAATCCGAATATCAAGAGCGACCTCGTCAAAGGCAAATACCTCGGCGACCGCAGCTATCGCGTTCATCTCGACGGCTACAACCAGCTCGCTCTTTTGACCGGCAGGGGCCCCTCGCAGCGAAAAGAGCTGTTCTATTTCGCGGAGGGCACGCTCGGGGCTGTCCGGATCGGAGATTTCAAATATCGGTTCATCGATCAGCCGGCCGGATGGCTGGGTGGAACCATGCGGGTCGACATGCCGATCCTCGTCAACCTACGGCTCGATCCCTTCGAGCGTACGGGTCTGCCGTCGAGCACCGGTGGGTCGCTCCAATACATGAATTGGTTCATGTACGAGTTCTGGCGCTTCGTCGCGGTCCAGCAGGAGGTGGCGGCGTACGCCAAGAGCTTCGTCGACTTTCCGCCGATGCAGAAGGGCGGCAGCTTCAACCTCGAAGGGGTGAAGGCACAGATCCAGAAGGCAGCGGCGTCGCACGCGGGCCAGTAGCCGTCAGCGGCGCACGCAGCGGAATCCGAGATGATTTCCTCCCGACGAAGGCTCGCCTCGCCCGCGGGACCCGACCAGGTAACGCGCGCAATATTGATTGGAGCAGAGGAACGAGCCGCCGCGCTGGACGCGTTTGGCGACGTTCGGCTCGGTCGGGTCGAAGCTGTCGCCGGGGCCGCGCGGATTGCCCGCGACGACGCCGGCGGCCGCGAGGGCCGCGTAGTAGTCGGGGCGATACCAGTCGCTGCACCATTCCCACACGTTTCCGGCGATATCGAAAATGCCATATCGATTGGCCGGAAACGAGGCGACGGGCGATAACCCGGGATATCCATCGCTGCCGATATCCGAGCGGGGGAAATGCCCTTGAAAGGTATTGGCCATGAAGCGGCCGCTCGGCTGCAGCTCGTCGCCCCACGCGTACTTCTTGCCGGCCAGCCCGCCGCGCGCGGCGAACTCGAACTCGGCCTCGGTGGGAAGCCGCTTGCCCGCCCAGCGCGCGTAGGCTTCGGCGTCCTCGTAGGCGACCTGGACCACGGGGTATCGCTCGCGCCCGTCGAGGTTGCTAGCGGGCCCGCTCGGATGGCGCCAGCTGGCGCCGTGCACGTAGCTCCACCAGCGATAATGCGAATCGAGCTTCTCGAGCTGCGCCGGCGGGGCGAAGACGACCGAGCCGGCGCGCAGATTCTCGGGCGGGGCGCCCGGAAAGTCTGTGGCGCGCGGCGTGCGCTCGGCGACGGTGACGTAGCCGGTGGCGCGGACGAAGGCGGCGAACTGCGCGTTGGTCACCTCGGTGCGATCGATCCAGAAGCCGTCGACGTGGACGCGGTGGATGGGACGCGCGTCGGCCAGCGCATCGGGGCCGCCGCTCGGATCCTGACGCGGATCGGCGGCGCCCATCGAAAATTCGCCGCCGGGAATCCAGACCATCCCTTCGGAGCCGCCGGAGGGAGGCGGGGCCGCGGCACGCTCTTCGACCGTCGGCGCAAACGAGTCGACCGCTGGCGCCGGCGACGGGGACGGTGCCCGCGTCGGGTCGCAGCCGATGAATGCAACTAGAACGACATTTCGCGCGACGGGGCCCATCAAACACGCTTACGCGTGGCATCGGACGTGTCGAGAACGGAGTATCGACGAGCGCAAGTGGTCCCGTCGCGGCGTCAGACTTGCACGCTCGATGCTCGATGGTACTGCAGCTCATCGCATTGACGGTCGGGTCGGTCATCGCGCAGGCCGATCTGCCGAACGCCAACCTGCCGGGCAATTCGCCGACGCTCCCCAACAGCGACCTGCCGGGCTCGGTGCCGAACGACAATCCGATCGCGTTGCCGAGCACCGATACGTCGCGTGACGCCCAAGAGGCGCGCGCCAAGGAGGCCGACCAGGCGGCGTGGCTGCGCCGCAACGCCGAATGGCAGGACCAGATGCAGGCGCTGACGGCCAAGGCGGTCGAGGAGGCGGCGCAGGCGCGCGCCGATCTGGCCGAAGCCAAGCAGGCGCTCATCGACGCCATCGAGCAGAGCGTGCCGTCGAGCGCTCCCTGAATCAGGAGGCTCGCGCCGGACCTCCCGCGGTCACGGGTCGATAGAAAGCGCCGATGATCGTGCCGGCCAGCGCGCCTTCGAACGTGTGGTAGGCCGAATCGACGAGCATCGACGGCAGCGAGACGTTGTAGGTCGCGTACTCGATGATCCCGCCCTGCAGCGCGTCCCAGAGAAAGCCGCAGAAGAGCCCTAGGAGGGCGCCGGTGGCGACCCGCGACCATCCGCGCCGCTCGCTGAAGTACAGATGAAAGACGGGATAGGCGAGCCCCATCAAGGTCACGTAGAGCACGAACGCGACGAAGATGACCGGGATGATGTAGTGCGCCCGCTGCACGCCGGGACCGAAGCTCGCCTTGAGGAAGTCGGCCGCAATCACCTCGTGAAACAGATAGCCGAGGTTGAAAATGACGATGAAGGCGACGAACGCGCCGAGGACGAGCCATTTGTTCATCGCTCGAATCTACCTGGATGGGGCAGCTATGCAAGAATGGACAAAAATGCTACTTAGTACGGAAATGGAACTGTCACTCGCCGGTGCGCCCTGTCCGATCGTCCGCTTCAACGCGCTCATCCACGGCAAGTACAAGCTGCGCATCCTCTGGGAGCTGCGCGCGATCCCGCGGCGCTACAGCGAGATCCAGCGCGCGCTGATCACCGCCGCGGGCGGTGGAACGATCACACCGCGCGTGCTCAGCCGCGAGCTGCGCGCGCTCGCCGATTCGCGCCTCATCGCCCGCAAGCAGTACCCGGTGGTGCCGCCGCGCGTGGAGTACCGGCTGACCGAGGACGGTCGCGCGCTCCTCGGCGTCATGCGCGCCGTCTGCCGCTGGGGTGAAATCGAAGCGAGCCGAGGTGCTCCTCGCCGGCGACCGGCTGCTGCCCGAGGGGCTCGAGCCCTGCGTGCCTGAGCGGCCGCCCGACGAGGTTTGCCAATCGAGGCGGCAATTCTCTAAGCTGTAAGGTCCCAATGTCCGATCCCACGACCAAGCCCAGCGAGGAAGCCCGCGCCCTCGAACGCGCCCGCCAACTGCCGAACGCCCGCACCGGCATGGACGCCGCCACCCTGCGGCGCGCGTTCGCCGACCACCTCCACTATTCGCAAGGCAAGGACGAGCACTCCGCCACCGCGCTCGACCGCTTCTTCGCCGTCGCCTACGCCGTGCGCGACCGCATGGTCAACCGCTGGATCCAGACCCAGCAGGCCTACTACAAGGCCGACGCCAAGCGGGTCTACTACCTGTCGCTCGAGTTCCTCATGGGGCGCGCGCTCGGCGCCAACCTGATCAACCTCGACCTCTACGAGCCCATGCGCCGCGCCCTCGAGGAGCTCGGCATCTCGCTGGCCGACCTCCTCGAGCAGGAGACCGACGCCGGCCTCGGCAACGGCGGCCTCGGCCGCCTGGCCGCCTGTTTCCTCGACTCCATGGCCACGCTCTCCTTGCCCGCCTACGGCTACGGCATCCGTTACGAGTTCGGCATCTTCGAGCAGGAGCTGCGCAACGGGTACCAGGTGGAGAAGCCCGAGGAATGGCTGCGCTTCGGCAACGCCTGGGAGATCCCGCGACCCGAGTACATGGTGCCGGTCCACTTCGGCGGACGGACCGAGCGCGTGACCGACGCGCACGGCCAGGTGCGCGTCCGCTGGGTCGACACGCGCACCGTCATGGGCATGCCGTACGACACGCCGATCGCCGGCTACTGCAACGACACCGTCAACACGCTGCGGCTGTGGCGCGCGCGCGCGTCTCAGGAGCTCGACCTCGACGACTTCCACGCCGGCGACTACCTCGCCGCCGTCGAGGAGAAGAACCTCAGCGAGAACATCTCCAAGGTGCTCTACCCGAACGACTTCACCGTCATGGGCAAGGAGCTGCGGCTCCGCCAGCAATATTTCTTCGTCGCCTGCTCGATCAACGACATCGTGAGCCGCTATCTCAAGATCCACACCGGCTTCGCGCAATTCTCCGACAAGGTCGCCATCCAGCTCAACGACACCCATCCGGCGGTGGCCATCGCCGAGCTCATGCGCATCCTGGTCGACGAGCATGGCGTGGCCTGGCAGGAGGCGTGGGACATCACGCGCGCCACCTTCGCCTATACCAACCACACGCTCATGCCCGAGGCGCTCGAGAAATGGTCGGTCGAGCTGTTCGCGCGCATGCTGCCGCGCCACCTCGAGATCATCTACGACATCAACCAGCGCTTCCTCGACGAGATCTCGGCACGCTACCCCTACGACGTGCCCAAGTTGCACCGCATGTCATTGATCGAGGAGGGGCCGACCAAGATGGTGCGCACCGCGCATCTGGCGGTGGTGGGCTCGCACTCGACCAATGGCGTGGCCGAGCTGCACACCGATCTGCTCAAGAGCAACCTGTTCCGCGATTTCTTCGAGCTGTGGCCCGAGCGCTTCAACTCCAAGACCAACGGGATCACGCCGCGCCGCTGGCTCCTGCTCGCCAACCCGCAGCTGGCGTCGACCATCAGCGAGGTGCTGGAGAACGACTGGCCGCGCCATCTGAACGAGCTGGCGCGCCTGGCGCCGCTGGCCGACGACGCGGCGTTCCGCCGCCGCTTCCGCGAGATCAAGCGCGACAACAAGACGCGCCTGGCGGCCATCATCTCCGAGCAAAACGGCCTCACCGTCGACGTCGACTCGATCTTCGACGTCCAGGTCAAGCGCATCCACGAGTACAAGCGCCAGCTGCTCAATGTCATGCACATCGTGGCGCTCTACAACCGCATCAAGGCCGATCGCACCTGCGACATGGTCCCGCGCACCTTCATCTTCGGCGGCAAGGCGGCGCCGGGGTATCTCCTGGCCAAGGGCATCATCAAGCTCATCAACTCGGTGGCCGACGTGATCAACCACGATCCCGACGTGGCCGGCCGTCTCAAGGTCGTCTTCCTCAAGAACTACCGCGTCTCGCTGGCCGAGCGCATCGTGCCCGCCGCCGATCTCTCGGAGCAGATTTCCACGGCCGGAACCGAGGCCTCGGGTACCGGCAACATGAAGTTCGCGCTCAACGGCGCGCTCACCATCGGCACGCTCGACGGCGCCAACATCGAGATCCGCCGCGAGGTCGGCAGCGAGAACTTCTTCTTGTTCGGCCTCACCGTCGAGGAGGTGGCGGCGCTGTGGCAGCGTGGCTACGACCCGCGCGAGTACATCCGCGCGAACCCGGAGCTGCGCGGCGTGCTCGACGCGCTCGGCTCCAACTTGTTCTGTCCGAACGAGCCGGCCCTCTTCCGCCCCATCGTCGATCTCCTCGAAAATCACGGCGACGGCTATCTGCTGTGCGCCGATTTCGCCAGCTACCTGGCCGCTCAGGAGCAGGTCGCGCAGACCTACCGCGATCCGGAGCGCTGGTCGCAGATGGCCATCCTCAACGTCGCACGCATGGGCGCCTTCTCGTCCGACCACACCATCCAACGCTACGCCGACGAGATCTGGAAGGTCTCGCCGGTGCGCCCCACCTGAGCTCGACCCGCGCAGCAGGCGCGGGGATCAGTGGACGGTCGAACGGTCGACGCGCCGAACCGGCGGCGGGCTCCACATCCCGTTCAGCACCGACGGCTTCGGCCAATACATGCGCAGGAGCAGGGTGAACCGATTCGCCGGCGCCGGCAGCCAGTTGGCCGCTTTGTCCGCGCCCGGAGATTCGTGTTGAACGTAGAGATCGAGTGAACCGTCGTTATTGTATTTCAGCGCATCGCGATCGCCGATCGCGTGCCGGCCGAGCGGGTTGTCGTAGAAGAACTGATCCTCGCCATAGAGCGTGAGTGACCAGAAGGCGCGCGCGGGCGGGAGCGCGGCCTGATCGAAATGGACCACGTAACGGCTCTGACCATCGAACGGTCGCCCTTCGGAATCCATGAATGCGACCGGATAGACCGCGTCCGCCGGCAAGTTGGCCCCGAGCCCGGTGAAGGCCACCGAAGCGCGCTGCAGATAATCCGATCCATAGGCGCCCATGTCTTCCACTTTCATCACCCAGTTGTTGACCAGATCATGATCTCTCTCGAACTTGGTCGCGAGCGAATGCTTGGCGTCCTTCACGCCGCGCTCGACGGCGCCGGTCATTTCCGAGCCGAGCTTTGCCAGCTCGAACCTTGCGCCGCGCGTCAGGCCCAATCTCCGCAGTCGCGCCAGAATCGGTTGGTCACCGAAATGCGGCGCGTTGTCTTCCATGATGCGACACCCGGCACGAAAGAACGTGGACAGGTCGAGGTTCGCCACTTGCACCACCGCGGGCGTCCTCATGTCGACGGACGCATCCACCTTGCCGGGGATCGGCACCGACTTCCGCGCCCATTGGCTCAGCGGTGCGAGCGCGAGCGCATCTTGTAACCGGTGCACATTGGGATAGTCCGATGGGCCGTTCGCCTGCGTGCGTCCGATGACAAAGACGAAGCGCGTCGGCGAGTCGATGAGCTCGGCCTGCTCGGGCAGCGACGCGTCCGCACCGTCGGGCCCGACGATCGCGAAGAGCCCCGCGCCGTTTCCGGTCGTGCGCGTCCCGGCACAGGCGAACACGTCGGTCCACATGTCGAGCATTGGAAGCAGGTAGTACCGATCCGACGACGGGACCGACAAGATCACCGGCTCGCTGGCGAGATCGAGCCACGCAATCGAGTAGAGCGTGTCGGCGTTGGGCCGCACAACCAGTTTGTTGTCGGCGCTGGGGAACGCGCGCAGATGCGAGAAGGCGTTCAAGGGGGCGTGTCCCTCTTCGTCGGGCCTCTCGCAGTTGGTCATCTGCTTGCGCGTCACCTCCATGAGCACGAGTGGATAGAGGTACGTATACGCTTCGAGGGCGATCTCGTACGCGTCCTCGCTCGTCGTGCCCGCGCCTCTGGAGCGAAGCTCGGACGTGTCGACCCCAGATTCGCTGACCTTCATGGTGATCTCCCGCTGGTGATGTTGCGATCGACGTCGTCATCGTCTTGATCAATCTGAAGCTGTCGTTCGTCGCCGGCGGTCGCTTCACGCCGGGGGTCCGCGGCAGGGCGGCTACGTCGGAGACGGTATCCATTCGGCGCCTGCATTGCGCTGTCTCTCGCGGGACGCACGCTATGGGACCAGATGCCGTACAACGACGAGCGCCGTCTATTGCGCAGAGCGGTCGCGCTCGCCGCACTGACTTGGTTACCGCTCGCCGCGGTCGCGGGGATCGAGCGAGCCCTCGGGGGCGGCATCGAGCCGCTGTTCAAGGATCTGGCGGTCCACGCCCGATTGCTCATCGCGGTTCCGCTGCTCTCCGTCGCCGAGGCGCTGAGCAAACGGTATCGCGAGGACGTCCTCCGGCGTCTCATCGAGGAAGAGTACGTCGCCGATCGCAGATCTCTCGAGCGCATCACCCAGAGCTGCTACCGCTGGTTGAGCTCGCCCGCAGTCTGGGTGCTCATCATCGCTGCCGCGCTCTCCATGGGGCAGGCGATCTTTTGGGGAATCATCTCGGCCACCGGACCGGTGATGGGCGCGAAGCTGGAGCGGCTTCCTCATGGGCCAGGCGGGATCTGGTACACGTGGGTGGCCCTGCCCGTCTTCTACGTCCTCATCGCCCGCGTGCTGTTGCGCTGGGCAGCTTGGACGGCCACTCTCTTCCAGATCGCGCGCCTGCCCTTGCGCATGGTTGCGACTCATCCCGACTCGGCAGGAGGAATTCATTTCGTGACCAGGCCGAGCGCGGCGATGGCCGTCACCGCGTTGGCCACCAGCTCGGTGCTCGCGGCCTCCTGGGGCACCGAGATCGCTCTCGGTGGCGCTTCGGCCCACAGCTTCCTCGAGCCATTCGCCGTCTGGGTGCTGGTCCTGCTGTTGGTCACGTTCGGCCCATTTCTCCTCTTGAGCCCTCGGCTCGTGCAGACAAAACGGACCGGCAGACGCGAGTACGGCAAGCTGGCCACCCTCTACTCGCGGCGATTCCATCAGCGCTGGATCGAAGCGCCGCCAGACGTCACGTTACTCGGCAGCGCCGATATCCAATCGCTCGCCGACATGGGCGGATCGTTCCGTCTCATTCGAGAGATGCGAATCGTTCCGTTCGGCTACGAGGACATTCTCCGGGTGTTGATCCCCACGCTGCTGCCGATGATTCCGTTGGCACTCACGGCCGTCCCACTCTCGAAGCTGCTCAGTCAGCTCGTGCGCGCCGTGGCATGAGGCCTCGCTTCGATCGCCATCATTGGGTTCGGTCGCCTACGCCGGGATCTTCGTAGCTGCTAATCACGTTGAATTATTACGCGTTTAGAGCCCATCGCCGTGAGCCTGGCAGGAGCGGGGGACAGACTGGAGCCCTGATTACCCTAACGGCTGCGCCGCCGTGCTTATGACGATCGTATGTTTCCGAGCACGGATCGGCAGCGCCGGATCGTCATCATCTGGTCCCTCGTGTCGGGCTTCATCCACGTCTTTTGGGAGGGCGCGTGGAGCGTGGCCGCGCCCTATTTGCAAACGCCCGCGGCTCAGCACGGCTGGCGGCTATATTGGACCCTCTACGGCGCGGCGGACGCGCGGTACGTGCACGCGGACCCGTTCATCCGCATCCTCGAGCTGGTGACCGGCACCATCGTGGCGGCGCTCAATGTCTGGGCCGCGTACCAGGTATGGCGTCGACGAAAGATGACGGAGGCGATGATGGCCCTTCTCATCGTGTCGGTCATGGAGGTCTACGGCACGATGATGTATTTCGGCAGCGAGATGCTGAACCACTGGGCCAACCTCGATACGTCGAGCTTCGTGCACACCTGGATCATGTTCTTCGGGCTCAACGCGCTGTGGTTCTTGTTTCCCGGATGGTGCATCTACGAAATCGTCGGGTGCCAGCTGCGGCAGCGCGTGCCAGCTCGGCCCACCATGGCTGGTTCGCTCACGAGCCCAGAGGCCTGACCGCGGCGCCTCGTAGCGGCGCTGATGGCCCGGTGACCTCGGCTGCGCCCAGCCCGGCGCGCTGCTGCTCGAAGCTGGCGTGCGGATCGCGCGCCGAGGCGGTGCCCGCGCGAACGATGGCGAAGCGCATCGCCAGCGCGCCGAGCACACCTCCGATGCCGGACCAGAGGCGCTTATGGCGGCTGCGCCCGGGCCACAGCGACGCGACCAGGCTGGCCGCCGTCAGCGCCGTACCGACGGTCAAGAGCGTCCCCGATGCACCGCGCTTGAGCGGCCGCGCGACCCGCGGAACCCGTCCGGCCTCGCGCTGCACCGCCGCCGTCGCCGCCAGCGCGCCGACCTTGCCGGCGATGGCATAGCGGCGCAGCACCTCGGCCTCGTGCGGCGCGACGGGCAAGAGCTCGAGCAGCGACGCCGCCGAGGCCATGCCGGAGAACATGAACAGGAGCGGCAGCGTCTTGCGACTCTGCTGCCAAACCGGCACCGCCGTCGTCGAGAGCAGCACCGCGGTGTATCCGGCCAACGGCATCCCCATGAGCCCACTGACACCCCCGCCGATGGCGCCCACCGCGCCGAGGATGCCGCGGCGCCCGCGCAGGAGGGCGGCGGCGCTGTCGCTGGCGCCCGACACCGACAAGATCCACGTGCCCACGTTCATCGGCGACGACGGCCGGAAGACGCGCAGCATGTTGAGGAAGCGGCTCGGCCGCCCGAGGTCGACGACGAGCAGCGCGCCCGAAATCGCACTGCCGATGACGCCGAGCCAGCGCGCGCGTCGCGCCAGCCGCCGCCACCCGGAACCGCGCCGCAGCTCCAGCATCGTCGCCAGCAGGCTCGACGCGCCCGACGCGCCGCCGACGAAGAAGTAGGCCGGAATCATCCAGGTCCATACCGGCTCCTTCAGCATCGGCAGACCGTAGTAGCTCGGCGCCGTGGCATCGAGCAGCACCGACGGCATCTCCTGCGCCACCTCGCGCGCGGCCGGGAACGCCTCGGACGGCGGCCGGCGCACCTCGATCTGCGCGCCCTCGCCGCTCAATGTTCCGAGCGTGGGATCGACATTGCGTCCGTCCTTGGTGCGCGCCAGGAGTCGCAACAGGTCGTCATTCATCGGAGCCTCCTCGAGGCTGGCGGGCTGAAGGCGGCGAAGAGCGTCACGGCCGCCATCGCCAGGGCGCCGACGCCGACCATCCGCCAGGCGTCGCCCTGCTTGAGCTGCGGGGCGATCGGATCGGGCGGCAGGTTGTAGACCTCGGGGCGGTCGACCAGCAGGAAGAAGGCGTTGAGCCCGCCGGTGCCGGGCTGATCCTCGGCGCTGGCGCCGTAGAGATACGCTTCGCCGACGCCCTGGGCGTGCAGCGTCGAGAGTCGCGCACGGGCCACGTCGCGCAGCTCGTCGATCTCGCCGAACAGGATGGAATCGGTCGGACACGATTTCGCGCACGCCGGCTCGAGGTCGTCCTTGAGCCGGTCGTAGCAGAGCGTGCACTTCCAGGCGCGCCCGTCGTCCTCGCGCCGGTCGATGACGCCGAACGGACAGCCGACGATGCAATAGCCGCAGCCGTTGCAGATGTCGGGCTGCACGTACACGGTGTTGAACTCGGTGCGCACGATGGCGCCGGTCGGGCAGTTCTCGAGGCAGCCTGCGCGCTCGCAGTGCTTGCATACGTCCGACGACAACAGCCACGAAAAGTCACCGACCCCGGCGCGCTGCTGCGACAGGGGCTTATCGCGCTCGACGAAGGCGACGTGACGCCAGGTCGATGCGCCGAGGTGCGCGGTGTTGTCGTACGACAGCCCGGTGAAGACGAAGCCGTCGTCGGGGAGCTGGTTCCACTGTTTGCACGCGACCTCGCACGCCTTGCAGCCGATGCACAGCGTCGAGTCGGTGAAGAATCCCATGCGGCTCATGGCTAGCTCTTTGGCTCCAAGATGCTGGGTTGATCGAGCGGCGGTCCGGCGCCGCGCAAGGGTGCCTCGTGCGAGCGACGCGCCGCTTCGGCCATCGTCGCGTCGCCGGCGGCCATGGCGAGCTGTCGCCGGCGCGCCGCCCCGGCCTGCGCGCGCCGCCCGGCGGTGATGTTGCCGGTCGCGACCTTCGATTCCGGAATGAGCACGTTCGGATCGGCGACGAACGCGAACAGGTCATTGGCGATGTCGCCCCTGACGCGGCCCGTGTAGCCCCAGTGGTAGGGCAGGCCGATCTGCTCGATGCGCCGGCCGCCGACCCGCAAGGAAGCCATCCGCCTGGTCACCAAGACGCGACACTCGATCTCGGCGCGCGCGGTCGTCACCGTCGCCCAGCCGCCGTGACGCAGCCCCCGATCGGCGGCGAGCGCCGGCGAGACCTCGCAGAACATCTCGGGCTGCAGCTCGCTCAGCCATGACAGCCAGCGGCTCATGCCGCCTGCGGTGTGGTGCTCGGTCAGGCGGAACGTGGTCAAGAGGTACGGGAAGCGCGGATCGTCGAACGCTCGATGATACGGGTTGTCCCGGCGCCGCCACTCGTGACGCGCCGGGTTGCACTGCTGCCGATAGAGGAAGTTCTGCACGATCGACTCTTGCGGCTCGTAGTGCGTCGGCAGCGGCCCGTCGAGGAGCCCGCTCGGCGCGAACAGCCAACCCTTGCCGTCGGCCTGCATGATGAACGGGTCGATGCCCGAGATCGATCTGGTGCCGAGGTCGTGCTCCCCGGGCCGATACGATGGCGCGCGGTCGGCGATGAAGTCGGGCACGTCGAGGCCGGTCCAGCGCCCCTGGCCGGCGTCCCACCAGACGTACTTCTTGCGCTCCGACCACGGCGTGCCGTCGGGAGCCGCCGAGGCGCGGTTGTACAAGAGGCGGCGGTTGGCCGGCCACGACCAGGCCCACTCGGGCGCGACGTAGGACTGCTCGGTGCGCGGCCTCCGTCGCGCCGTCTGGTTGACGCCGTCGCGATATGCGCCCGAGTAGATCCAGCAACCGGACGCGGTCGAGCCGTCGGCCGCGAGCTGCGCGAAGCCGGGCACCGGTTTGCCGTCGCTGACGGTGTAGCCGCTGATCTCGGCGAGCACCGCTTCGGCGTTGGGCTCGTCGTGCGGCCCCTCGGTCGGGTAGTCCCATCTCAGGTCGCGGATCGGCGCGTCCTTGGGATCGGTCGACGCGGCGTAGAGCTGCTTCAAGCGCCGGCCGAGGTGGTACATGAACCCGAGCTCGCTGCGCGCGTCGCCCTGCGGCTCGACCGCCTTGTGGTGCCACTGCAGGAGCCGCTGCGTGTTGGTGAAGTCGCCGCTCTTCTCGGTGTGCGCGGCGGCGGGCATGAAGAAGACCTCGGTCCCGATCTCCTCGGGCGAGACCTCGCCGCTTTCGATCTCCGGCCCGGTTCGCCAGAAGTCGGCCGTCTCGAGCAGCACGAAATCACGCACCACCAGCCACTTCAGCTTGCGCAGCCCTTTGCGCTGGAGGCTCCCGTGCACCGAGCCGACCGCGGGGTTTTCGCCCATGACGAAGTAGCCGTCCAGCTTGCCGTCGGCCATCTGGGCGACGGTGGTCATGTGCGAATGGTCGCCGGTGACCTTGGGGATGTGATTGAAGCAGAAATCGTTGTCCTTGGTAGCCGCGTCGCCGTACCACGCCTTGAGGAGCGACACGATGTACTTGGGGAACTCGCTCCACCAGCCCGTCGCCGCTTGATTGGCCTCGATGTAGCGCGCGAGATCCGCCCCGTAGGTCGCGTGCGGCATCGGCAGGTAGCCGGGCAGGAGATCGTAGAGTGTCGGGATGTCGGTCGAGCCCTGGATCGACGCGTGGCCGCGCAACGCCAGGATCCCGCCACCCGGGCGACCCATGTTTCCCAAAAGCAGCTGGATGATCGACGCGGTCCGAATGTACTGCACGCCGACCGAATGCTGCGTCCAACCGACGGCGTAGGCGAAAGCGCTGGTGCGATCGCGCCCCGAGTTGGCGCAGAGCGTCTCGGCCACGTGCAGGAATTGGTCGGGCGGCACGCCGCAGATCTGCTCGACCATCTCCGGCGTATAGCGCGCGAAGTGTCGCTTCAGGATCTGGAACACGCAGCGCGGATGCCGCAGCGTCTCGTCGCGCTCCTCGGCGAGCCGCCGCTCCTGGCGCGGCCGACCCGGTCCGCCGCCGCCGGGCAGGCCGACCGCCTCCTTGTGCCCGGCCGCCGGGACGATGCTGTCGACGCCCTCGTATTGCCAGCTCTCGACCTCGTACTTGCCATGCTCCGGATCCCAGCCGCTGAAGAGCCCGTCGAGATCCTCGACGTCGCGGAACTCGTCGCTGATGATCGACGCCGCGTTGGTGTAGTTGACGACGTACTCGTGAAAGTGCCGCTCGTTATTCAATATGTAGCGGACGATTCCGCCGAGAAACGCGATATCCGAGCCGACGCGGATGGGCACGTGGACGTTGGCCATGGCGCTGGTGCGCGTGAAGCGCGGATCGACGTGGATGATGGTCGCGCCGCGACGGCGCGCCTCCATGACCCAGCGGAAGCCGACCGGATGGCACTCGGCGAAATTCGAGCCTTGAATGACGATGCAATCGGCGTTCTGCAGATCCTGCAGAAACGTGGTGGCACCGCCGCGACCGAACGAGATCCCCAGACCGGGGACCGTGGACGAGTGTCATATTCGCGCCTGGTTCTCCACCTGCACGATGCCGAGCGTGCTGAACAATTTTTTGATGAGGTAGTTCTCTTCGTTGTCGAGCGTGGCGCCGCCGAGGTGCGCCACGCCGAGCGTGCGACGGACCTTGCGCCCGGTTTCGTCTTCCTCCTGCCAGGTCTCCTCGCGCGCGCGCTTGACCCGTTCGGCGATCATCTCCATCGCGCGCTCGAGCGGGATCGTCTCCCACTCTTTTGCATACGGTTTGCGATACAGGACCTGTTGGACCCGTTGCGATCCGGTGACGAGCTGAAAGGTCGCCTGACCCTTGGGGCACAGGCAGCCTTCGGAGATCGGCGAATCGGGATCGCCTTCGATGTCGATGATCTTCTCGTTCTTGACGTAGACGAGCTGCCCGCAGCCGACGGCGCAGTACGGGCACACCGAGCGCACCACGCGATCGGCGTCGCGCGTGCGTGCGTGCAGCGCCTGGGTGCGCGGCGAATACGCCGTTTCGCCGAGGCCGCCGAGGTCGCGCTCGCGAATCTGCCGCAACAGCGGCCAGCCGCCGGCGCGCTTCCCGTTCCCATTGTCAGCCACCGTCGACCTCCTCCTTCGCGTCAGAACGTGAGCTGTCCCGCCAGCGCCAGCACGTGGGTCCGTTGGGTCGGCGCCGCCTGGAACTCGGTGTGCATGAAGTCGTACTCGAGCCACAGCGCGAAGCCGCGCGCGAATTCGACCGACAGCTCGCCATAGAACGCGGCGTTGAGCGTGCGATTGGTCGCCGCGTTGGCCACGATCAGATCCACGGTCTTCGGTTTGTCGGCGCCGCCGCCGGCGTAGAGGGTCAGCCACTTGAGCGCCGCCCACGAGAGCTGGGCCCAGCCGCCGGCGTCGGCGATGCCGTTGCCGACGGTGGCGATGGCGCCCGTCGCAGGATCGGTCGTAAACGCGATGCCCTGGACGATGCCGCCGAAGAAAGCGTCGAGCCCGCTGCCCCAGTAGGCCTCGCCCTTGAGCGATAAGCGCAACGGCAGGGGCAGCGTCACGTCGACGGCCACGGCGCCGTTGAGCCGTGCGGTCCTACCGCCGGTGAATGCGATGTTGCGGTTGCCGAGGTGTCCGGAGACGCCGATCTCGAGGGACTTGTCGTACAGATCGTGCCCGATGGCGACGCGCGCTTCACCGGCGGGCGCGAGCGCGTTCTCGCCACCCTCGGGGATGCGCACGCCGGTGAACGCGTTCTGCGCGGTGGCGATGGCGTCGGCCTGCACTTCGGCGACGAGCGCCGCGGTCCAGAGCAGGCGCCACTTGTGCTCGGCGCCGTGCCGGCCGAAACGGACGACGCCGTCCACGCGTAGCTGCGGCACGCGCGCCCACAGGTTTCCGCTGCTGGTGAAGCCGGGCACGGCGACGTGCAGCGCCGTGTCGGGGTTGAGCGGCGCCAGCACCGACCAGTCCTGCCCGAACGAGAAGCGGACCGTGTGCCACTCGACGGTGGCGGTGGCCAGGCGCAACCGCGGGACGGGAAAGAAGTAGGCGACGCCCTGACCGAGGAAGCCGCCGTAGAAGTCGGCCTCGATGAGGCCGGCGACCTTTTGGACATGCAGCCGGCTCGGCGGCGCGTCCCACGAGCCGCGCACACCGAGTCGCGTCTGTCGTACGGTGAAGTAAAAGGCACTTGGGCCCGCGGTCGCCCACTCGGGCACGTCGGGGTTGTTGCTGCTGTTGCCGATGAGGTAGCTCGCGGTGAGGGTGATGAGACCGTAGGGCTTGACCGTGAAGGAGACCTTGGGCGCGGGCGCGGCGGCCGATGGCGGTGCCACCGTCGACGCCAGCGGCGACGGCGCGGCGCTCGCCGCCGGCGCCTCCGACGGTGGCGGTGCCGGCGGCTGCTGCGCCGGTGGCTGCTGCGCCGATGCTACCCGCGCCGCCACGGAGGCGAACGCCACGACGAGAAGCACGAACAGATGCGGCGCTCGGGTACGCATGGGTGAGTTGCGAAAAGCTATGCACGCGAGCGCACCCGTATTGAACGATCGAATCGATATCGCGGATCAGGTCGGGGCGGGCATCGCGTGGCCCAGCCGCTCGCGCGGCTTGTGCGTGACCAACGGGAGGACCATCGCTGCGAGCAGCATGATGGCCACCGGCAGGAGCGCGCCGTTGAACGAGCCGGTGCGATCGCGAATGAACGATCCGATCAGGGGGCCGACGATCCCTCCGAATCCCCAGGCGGTCAGGATCATCCCGTAGTTGGTTCCAAGGTGGCGGGTGCCGAAGTAGTCGGCGTTGAACGAGGGCATCGTGCCGAAGCCGCCGCCGTAGCACAAAAGCACGATCGCGAAGCAGCAGCCGACGAGCGCCATCGAGTGCAGGTGGCCCATCAGCAAGAAGATGACGGCCTGAATCCCGAGGAGCAGGGCGTAGGCCAGGTTGCGGCCGATGCGATCGGAGACGGCGCCCCAGAAGAATCTTCCCAAGCCGTTGAAGATGGCGAGCAGGCCGTAGATCTGCGCGGCCAGGACGACGGCGGCGCCTGTGAGCTCACCGTAGATCGGGACGGCGTTGCTGATGATCAAGATGCCGGCGGTGACGTTGAAGAACAGCATCAACCAGAGAAAATAGAACTGGGGCGTGCGCAGCACCTCGCGCGGTGCGTAGCTGCGTGCCGAGGCGTCCGCGGCGGTGCGTGCCACCGCGTAGCCGGCCGGCGGATTGCGCAAGACCGCCGCGGCGAGGCCGCCGACGACGGCGATGATCAGGCCCGAGACGACGAAGACGTGCAGCGTGGCGGCGACGTCGGCGCGCGACATCGCATGCTGCGTCGGATCGAACGGCAGCCCCGCTTTGAGCGCGGCGGTGCGCGCGTTGACGTAGGCGCTGGCGTGCTTCGCCGCGGTGGCGAAGGAGGCGATGCGCGGGACGATCTGGTTGTAGAAGAACGCGCCGAGACCGAAGCCCATCACGACCATGCCGCTGCCGAGCCCGCGCTTGTCGGGGAACCATTTGGTCGCCACGGCGACGGGCGTGATGTACGCCATGCCGTTGCCGAGGCCGCCCATGATGCCGTACGTGGCGTAGAGCCAGGGCGCGCCGAAGCGCTCGGTGCCGAGGCCGGCGAGCAGGTTGCCGAGGCCCCACAGGAGCACGCCGACGAGCGTGACGACGCGTGGACCGACCTTGTCCTGCCAACGGCCGCCGAGGACGGCGCCCCAGCCGAGCGCGAAGATCGCCAGCGCGAAGGTCCAGGTGGTGACGGTGTTGGACCAGTGGAAGATGGCGATGAGCGGCGTCGTGAAGATGCTCCATGCATAGACGAATCCGAGACAGATCATGACGACCGTCCCCGCAGTGGCGATCAGCCATCGATTCGACGTGACGGTCGGCGACTCGGCCATGGCGCTTTCTCCTCTCGAACGAGCGTTTTCGGAAAACGATCGTCAGGGGAGCCGCTTTCGTGCCAGGTCGATGGTTCGACGAGCTTGCCGCCGCGTGTCCGCCGGGCGTCCAGGCGCGCCGTCGGCCTGGCGGCCAGGAAGAGCCCGTCGAGCTGGCAGCGTGACAGGTCGGGCTGGCAGGCTGGCAGCGTGATAAGATGATCGCAGGCATGCAAAGACCTCGCGATCGTGTGCCACCCGACGCGCTTACTCACACCGTCGAGTTGGGTAAACCGGACGCGGTCGACGCCGACCAGCTCGCGCCGCTCCCTACGGTGCCGGAGCAGAAGTACGTGATGGAAGGGGAGCTCGGGCGCGGTGGCCTGGGGCGCGTGCTCCGCGCGGTCGACAAGGCGATGGGCCGTGCCGTCGCCGTCAAGGAGCTCCTCAAGCACGATCCGGAGCTCGAGCGCCGCTTCGTGCGCGAAGCGCTCATCACCGCGCGCATCGACCATCCAGCCATCGTCCCGGTCTACGAGGCGGGTCGGTGGCCCGACGGCAAGCCGTTCTACTCGATGCGGCTGATCTCGGGGCAGCAGTTGACGTCACTGGCGCGCGGGCAGCGGAACCTGAGCGACCGGCTGGGTCTCTTGCCGCACATCGTCACCATCGCGGAAGCGGTTGCCTACGCGCACAGCCGCGGCGTCATCCACCGCGACATCAAGCCGGACAACGCCATCATCGGGCAGTTCGGCGAGGCCGTGCTCATCGACTGGGGGATCGCGGCCGAGGTCGATGCCGACGGGAGCTTTCTGGAGCGGCCCGCCGACGGATCCGAGCCGTTGATCGTGGGTACGCCGGCCTTCATGGCGCCGGAGCAGGCCGCAGGCGAAGCCGTCGATGCGCGCGCCGACATCTACGCGCTCGGCGGCATGCTCTATTACGTCATGGCCGGCGCCTCGGCCGGCGCGCCGCTGCCGCGCCCCGGCAAGGAGGTCGACACCGAGGACGAGGACGAGGACACGAGGGCCGTCACTCCGTCATGGGCCGTCGTCGGTAATCGCATCGTCGTGCCTCTCGACGTCCGTCGCCCCGACGTCCCGCCTGAGCTGGTGGCGATCGCGCGCACGGCGATGGCCCCCAGGCGCGAACAGCGCTATGCCAGCGCCAAGGCGTTCGCCGAGGATCTCAAGCGCTTCCAGACGGGCCAGATGGTGAGCGCGCACCGATACTCGTTGTGGCACCGGGTCGAGCGCTGGACGCGCCGGCATCGCGCGCTGGTGGCGACCGCGATCGTCGCGCTCGTCGCCGTCGGGCTGACCGGCGCGGTGAGCGTGGCGCGCGTCGTTCGCGCGCAGCACATGGCGGAGGCGCAGCGCGCCGTCGCCGAAGGCCAGCGGCAGAGCGCCGAGGCCGCGCGACAGCGCGCGGAGACGACCAGCAACGAGCTGCTCCTGTTGAACGCGCGGGCGGCGCTGCACACCGATCCAACGGCGACACTGGCGTGGCTCAAGCGCTATCCTGCCAACGCCGCCGATTGGGGCGACGTGCCGGCCCTGGCGACCGACGCCACCAGCCGCGGCGTGTCGGAGCACGTCTGGCGCGTGAGCTCCAGCTCGTCCGAGGGGATCTCGTTCAGCCCCGATGGGCGCTGGCTGGCGGCGGGCAGCGTCGACCGGATGGTGCAGCTGTGGAACCCGGCCACCGGCGCGGTACACGTTCTCGCCGGACACTCGGGGCCGGTCAACGACGTCGAGATCTCCTCCGACGGGCACCTCCTGGTCTCCGGCAGCTACGATCACACCGTGCGCGCGTGGCAGCTCGACGAAAACGGCAATGCTTCGCATCCGCGGGTGCTCGGCACGCATGACGGCTCGGTGCTCGACGTCGCCATCTCGCCCGACGCCCGCTGGGTCGCGTCAGCGGGCAAGGACAACCTGATCCGCTTATGGAATGTCGCGACCGGTGCGACGCGCACGCTCAGCGGCCATACGCTCGCAGTCTGGGCGCTCGCCTTCGCGCCCGACGGTGCGACCCTCGCCTCGGGCTCACGCGACAAGACCGTGCGCGTGTGGAATCTGGCGACGGGGAGCGCGCGCGTCATCCACTCGCCGGAGCCGCTGTTGCAGCTCGGCTTCAGCCCCGACGGACGCGCGCTGGTCGGCAACAGCGAGAGCGCCGTCGAGCGCTGGGACCTCGCGACCGGGCGCCATCGGACGCTGCCGCGAGTGGCCACCGCCCTCGAGTGCGTGGCCGTGGCGCCGCGCGGGGGCCTGATCGCCTACGGCGGCGCCGATGGAATCGTGCGGATCTGGGACGAGGCGAGTGGCCAGATCCAGACGCTCGTGGGGCATCGCGGTAGCCTCGAGTTTCTCCGCTTTTCGCCGGACGGCACCCGCCTGGCGTCGTCGAGCCAGGACGGCACGGTGCGGGTCTGGCGCGTCGCGGCGCGTTCAGAGCGCGTGCTGCGCGGCGCCGACGGGGGTGGTGCGACGCTCGCCTTCTCGCCGGACGGCTCCGAGATCACCGTCGGTGGCATGGACGGGGCGCTGCGTCGGTGGCAGCTCGCCACCGGCGAGATGCGCAGCCTCGGCCGTCATCAGGGCGCGGTCGAGCGCGTCAAGTACCTGCCGGGCGGACGTGCGCTCTTGTCGCTCAGCGCCGTCGATCGCACGTTGCGGTGGTGGGATCTCGACAAGCAGACCAGCCGCGTGCTGGATGCGCATGCGGCCGGGTATCGCATCGCGCTGTCGACGGACGGCGGCGTGGCGTCGGTAGGGGAGGGGACCGCGCGCGCCGTGCTCGTCGAGCTGCCGTCGGGCAAGGTGCGCTGCCGCGTCGACGGCACCGATCTCGGCCTCATGACCTTTTCGCCCGACGGCGCGCTGATGGCGTACAGCGACGCTCACGCCGTGCAGCTGGTGCGGGCGAGCGATTGCAGCCGCCGGGTGCGATACACGCATGTCGCCGGGCTCGACGCGATTGTCTTCTCGCCGGACGGCACACGGCTGGCATCGTCCGATGTCGACCGGACGATCAAGTTGCTCGACATCGGTAGCGGTGAGGTGCGGTCGCTCGCCGGCCACGACATGGAGGTCTACGACCTCGCGTTCTCTCCCGATGGACGCTGGCTGGCGTCGGTGAGCGAAGATCGAACCGCGCGCGTCTGGGACGTGGCCAAGGGCACCGAGGTGCGTGTCTTCCGCGGCCATGAGCACGGCGTCACGTCGGTCGGTTTCACGCAAGACGGTCACACGCTCTTCACCACCGGGCCCGATCACACGATCCGGCTGTGGTCGCTGCTGGACGGGCGCGTGCGCATCCTGCGCGGGCACGAGGATACGATCCACGAGGTCGCGCTCGCGCCCGATGGGCGCCTCTTGGCCAGCGCGAGCGGCGACGGCACGGTCCGACTGTGGAGCACGGAGCTGCCGCCGGCGATGCCGACCGATCCGGCAGCCGTGCGCGCATGGTTGCGCGAGACGACGACGGCGGAGATCGACACGGTCCATCCGCTCGAGAGCCCGCTTCGGCCCCGCCGCTGATCGCGCGGCGCGGCGCCCCTACCTTCGAATACGAAGGAACAGATTGATGCCGGTCGCTTCCGCATCCACGTCGACCGACTCTGCCGTTTTCGCGATCTCCGACGACAACCGCAAGAGATCGGCAGGGGACCGATGGATCAAGAACCACTCGGCAAAGTATTCCATTACCCAGCGCGACGGATTGTTGGATGCGACGTTTCCGACGGCCACCAGTCCTCCGGGAACGAGCGCTTCATACAGCACGGATAGAATGCGGCTGAACGCCCGATCTTCGAGGTAGTCGAACAGGCCGGCGCTGTAGATGAGCGCGCAGTGGCCGAGCTTCTGCGACAAGCGATCTTTCGAGAGGAGGTTGCGGATTCCCTCTCGGATGAACCGGATCCGCGCGCCGGTTCGGGCCGCCAGGGGCGCCAGCGTTTGTTCGCAGTGCGCGATGGCACGGTCCTCCTGGTCGATGAGTGCTATGTCGAGGCGCGCGCCCAGTGATGGTGCGCTATGGAGAAGCGCCTCGATCTCGCGCGCCGGTCCACATCCGAGACTGGCGATGCGCACGCGCCCTTCGGGGTGGTCCTTTAGCGCCTGCCTGATCAGCCGGCCGATATAGTCGATGCGATTCTTGTTCGCTTGCGCCGCTGGCTCTTCAGTGAAGCAGAAGTTCAGAGCCTTGCCGAGGAGTGTCTCGCCCTCGGCGGGATCTCGATAGAGCATGTTCATCATCTCGTAGTCGCCGGCGTAGCCGAGCGGCTTCTCGAGCGCTCTTCGAACGAACGGAGCCTGCTTCAGAAACGGACTGAGATGGAGCGACGAGTACGCGCGGTGGGCGGCATGCTGCTCGTCCGTGAAGCCTTCGACGATCTTCGCCAGCTCTCCGCGCGCCTCGTTGATGCGAGCCAAAAGGTCAGGCACGATGACCGCCAGGTATTGTTGGCGAGCCTGCTGCGCGGTACGCAAGTCTTCGCTCGCCAGCGTGCGGTCTTCGAAGTCCAAGAAACGCTGCGCGCCTTCGAGCATCGTCCGAACCGAGCCGACCCATTCCTTGAATGGCGTCACGATGTGCTCGTACTTTGCCGCCCTGGAGGCTTGCTCCCAACGCTTGGCGAAGTCGACGCGCGTTCCGCAGCGGTAGACCTCGCTCAGATCGATTCCTGATGAGTCGACCTCGAGCCCGAGCACGAGCTCAGCCCCCCGTTCGTTCACGCGGCGAACGGTCGCGGTGCCGTCATACAGGCGGCCATCGGCGCAGCTGAGGACCAGGTGATCTACCCGGTCGCCGATGAGGACGAGGTCTCTTCGCGCCGCGGCCGCGGGAACGACGAGCGCGACGCCGTGGAGCGAGATGTCTTCGGCGGTGGCATCCACGTCCCCGAGCGAAGAGTGGGTCAAGCGCACCCGCACCTCTCCAAGCTTCAGATCGGCGATGCGGAGCCGCCGTGCGCGCATCCGCTTGGGTTGGCGCGATTCCGCGACGAGCGCTTGAGCGAAGTTTTTTTCGAAGCGAACCATACGTTTCTTACTCTCCTCGCGCGTAATTGCTGATGTTCGCGCTCGTTGTCTCCAAGTTCCGTGCCCGGCGTTTCTGCGCCGCCAAGCCGCGGAATCGCACGAGTACTAATTGCGCACTGACGGCAAAATGGACTGCTCTCCCCAGCGAGTGGGGTCTGCGGTCTTCAACACCCGGGCGCATACAGGAAGGCGAATCGCTCGGGCCGGAGGATGCCCTCCCGCTTCATGACGGCTTCGCCCGTCGACAACAGCCGGTGGCCGTCGTCGCCCCCGATGATCTTCGCTCGTTGGCGCGATGCGATCGCAGCGCTGAGGCGCATGTCAGCCGCCAGGAAGGTGTCTGTGGCCTCCGCCAGCGCCCGTTGGGCAGCCTCGACATCGCCGCCGATCGCGAATACACAGGCGACGATCAATTGCGAGAAACCGGTCGACCATGGCATTTTCGCCGACGCGAGCGCGCGCGCGTCTTTGCGAGCCTGGTCGAGCATGGCTCTCCGTCGGGAGGGGACTTCGGCCGCCAGCGCCAGGGCGGCGCGAGCTCGCAAGAACAACATCTCGAGGCGCACCGCGGCGATGTTCATCAAGAACGCTCGCTTCATGCGCGGCCAGGCGTCGGTGACGCGCTGGAGTGCCGACTCGGCGTCGCCTTCGTACAGGTCTGCCTGTGCGAGCGCATGCAGCTCGTAGTAGTGCTGGAGGTGAAACCCCGACGGCGACCACTCGCGAATGGCCTCCGCTACCTCGGTGCGGGATCGCGCGGGATCGTCGGCAGCGAGCCAAACGATATTCGTGTGCGACGTTCGGAGGTTCGTAGAGTCGTAGAGATCGCCGTGCTGTCGGGCGGAGTTGATCAGGGTTGGCAGACGGTGAGCGATGGCAGCAATCTCACCGAGATAGTAGAGCGACCACAGCGAGAACGCCTGAGCGCTCGCGATCTCCCAGGCAACGCCGGCGCACTGCGTACGATAGATCTGGAGTGCCTCTTCGTTCAGCGCGTGCGCCGCTTTCCAGCGGCCTTCGAGGTAGGCGGCAGCGCCGGCGGCCCATCGGCCGAGGCCTAACGCGTGCGCATCGCCGACGCGTTTGGCGATCTCTTCCGCGGCCAGTACGTATTTGGCCGTCGTCTGGGCCTTTCGGCCGCCGCCCTCTGCCGCGTGCATCGCCGCCTGGAGCGCGAGGCCTCGAGCGATGCGGGTTGGTTCGCCGAGTCTCAGCGACTTCAGGAGTTGCCACGCCTGAAGGTTCGAGCCGCGGACGGTGTCGACCGTCGACAAGCCAAGCGCAACCGAGAAGCCGGTATCGATCCTGGCCAACGCATGAGCGGACGCGCGGCTGGCATCGCGTTCGCTGAATCTCAGGCCGCGAAACGCGATGAGCGCGCGCCGCCACAGTAGGCCAGGAATCGCTTGCTTTGGTGTACGCGCGAGCGGCATCCCGATGTCACTCTGAATCGAGCGATACAGCTCTTCTGCTTCGTCGAGGTGCCCGGCCCGAAGGAGCTGCGACGCGGCGCGGCTGCGCAGCGTCATCGCCTCGTTGCCGGTGGCGCTGTCCGCCGCTTTGAGGAACGCACGCGCGGCCTCGACGCCCCGACCCGCGTTTGCGAGCGCAGCGCCGAGCGAAACATGCAGCGGGCGTGGGTCGACATCGACCGGTGAATGGCGAAGGCACAGCTCGTAGAAATGCGCGGCGCGATCGAAAGCGAGAACCTTCTCCGCGCGAATCGCAGCCTCGTGCGCGAATCGGTGCGCTTGATCGGTCGCGCCGGCCTCGAGGTAGTGAAACGCCAGCGCGGCCGGGTCCGGTTTCCCGGTCGTGTGCAGCGCCAGCGCAATTCGGCGATGCACGGCTCGACTCTCGTCTGGTGACAGATTGCGGCGGACCGCGCTGCGGACGCGATCGTGATAGGGCTCGATCGTGTCCGTCGCTCGGGTACCGGAGGTTCGCACCAGCGACGCCGCACGGAGGATCTTCGCGTGCGTCGGGAAGCGCCCCGTATTGAGCTCGGCGGCATGGGCGGCCGTGTCTTGTGCGAGCGGCCCTGGGGCGAGGGCGACGATCTCCATCAGGCGACGCGACTGCGGCTCCAAGCGCGAGATACGGTGCCAGAGGGCATCTTCGAGTTGCAGTGCGCCCGTTGGTGGCAGACCGTGAAGGTGCGCGTGTCGAATCAGCTCGTCGATGAACTGCGGGTGGCCGGCGGCCTCGTGTGCAATGCGCTCGGGCACGATCGTTGTCGAGGATCCGACTCGCTTTACCAGGAGTCGCGCAAGCTGCTGCGCCTCGTCTGGGCTCAGTCGTTCGACGCGCAGCACGTCGCCGGCGATCGCGTTCGTGAGTCGCGCCATCGGATCTTCTCCGTCCGCCGATTCGGAGATTCGACTGGTCGCGATGAGGAGCATTCGCGGCGCCGGCGGCCGCATGACCTCGGCGAGCATCGCCAGGCTATCGGCGTCTGCCCACTGGAGGTCATCGATCATGACGACGAGAGGATGCTTGTGGGCTAGATTTCGGAACAGCTCGCGCACGGCGTCAAATAGTCGGTCGCGCTGCTCACGGGGGTTCTGGGGAATTGGCGCGCCGCTCGTCTGCGCGTCAGCGACCGCTTCGACCCGTCGCAGGACGGGGAATACCTGCGACAGCAGCGCGAGATCCGCGGGCAGCATGCGGGTCGCCTCGCTCTTCGATAGCTTCATGAGGTGGCGGCTGATGTTGTCTACCAGGCTGTCGACCGCCTTGAACGGAACCGACTCTCGCTCGTAGCAACGACCCTCGCGAATGTTGATATCCGGATGCGTCAGCTCGATGGTGTCTTTGAAACGGTGGACGAGTGACGTCTTGCCGACACCGGATTCTCCAGCGACGTAGAGGACGCGGGGCTTTCCGCTACAAACGTCGCCCATGGCGGTGTGTAGCTGGCGAAGGTGCTCCTCCCGTCCGATGAACAGCGTCGATTGCGTACCAATGGAGGCCGCGCTGAACGAGCGGGCCCGTTCATGTTTGACGCCAAGACAGTCGTAGATCTGTCCCACGTCGGGTCGTTGATCCGGCTCGATCCGAAGAAGCTGGCAGGAGAGCGCGTCGAGATCCCTCGGGACGTTCGGAAAGATCGAGCGGGGCGGCTGAGGAATGAGTTGCTGCTTATTGGTAAGCACCTCGAGCGGCGGTCCGATGAACGGAACGATACCGGTCATGGCTTCGTAGAGCATGACCCCGAGCGAGTACCAATCTGCGGGAGGCCCGACCGGTTCACCTGCCGCCTGCTCGGGTGCCATGTAATCGACGGTTCCGACGATGCTCCCCTGGCTCAGCTGTTGGCGGCGATCGACGTCCGTGATCAATCCGAAGTCGAGGATCACGATTCGCCCTTCTCGGGTGACCATGACGTTCGAGGGCTTGATGTCGCGGTGGATCTTTCCGGCCAGGTGCAGCGCATCGAGACCAGCGACGAGCTGAGGTAGGCACACTCGCAGCCGCCCCTCGTCGAACGCGCGCGATGGCAATCGGTTCGACACTTCGGCGTCGTCGGCGACCGGCATCCTGCGGACGGTCTCGGCGTCGGGCGAGAAGTGGCGCAGAGGGAGGCTCGGGCGGACGTGCGTCAAGAACTCTGCACCGTCGACGAGCTCCATCGTGAAGAACCAGTCGCGTCCTTCGCAGTAGAGCTCGCCCATGCCGATGAGATTCGGATGGTGCAGATTGAGATCCTGCAGCGCGCGAAACTCTTGCTTGAAGCGGAGAAGGCCGTCCGGAGTGAACGCGAGCAGGGTCTTGAGCGCGACCTCGACTCGGCGTTCGCGGTCGAACGCGTGATAGACGGCGCCCATGCCCCCCGAGCCGAGCGGCTTGATGACCTCGAACCTCTCGGTGCCCCGAAAGAGGAACTCTGCGCCGTCGTACACAGACCCTCCGCACAACCGGCAGCGCACAGGCTGCTCCGTAATCATCGTACACGATGATCCACAGTTGCCGCAACGGGCATCAAGCGGCTCACGCTCGGGTGGAGGGTGCGGCGGTGGTCACTAAGCGGGGCGCGGAGGCGATGCTGCGGGCGCGTCGGCTACAGCGCGTCGAAGAGCTTCTTGTCGATCTTGCTGGCGTCGCCCAGATAGACCGTCTGCAGCTTGTGCATGTACTTCTTGGCGAACGCCTGTACGTCGGCGCTCGTCACCGTGCGAATGCGGTCTGGTAGGGTGCGCGCCTGACGCCAGTCGCCCGCGTAGAGCTGCATCTGGGCGAGGAGGCTCGCCTGTCCATCCGTGGTCTCCGCGCTCATGAGATAGCGGCTCAGGAACACCGACTTGTTCCCGGCGAGCTCGTCGTCCGCCAGCGGCTCGCGCGCCAGCCGGGCCGCCTCGTCGAGCATCACCTTCATCGTCGCGGTCGGGTCGACCGCCGTCACGTAGAGGATTCCCCACGGCACGGCGCTGCGCGAGTTGAAGTCGGCCGACGGCGCGTACGACAGGTTGCGCTTGGTGCGCACCTCGAGGAACTCGCGGAAATGAAGCACGTCCATCGCCACCAGCGCGGTGGCGTACTCCTTGTCGCGCCAGGTGGGCCCGAGGAAGACGCTGAGGATGTAGTTGGTGGCCAGCTTCTTCTGGACGGCATTGAGGCGTGGCCCGGCCACCGTCAGCGCCGGCAGCGGCAGCTCGCGCCAGGCGCCGCGCGGAAGCCCGCCGAACGCCGCGCGCGCCTGCTCGATCACATGCGCCGCGTCGACCTCGCCGACGACGACCAGGAGGAGACGCCCACTCTCGCGCAGCTTGCCGAGGTGTGCGCGCAGCTGCTGCGCGTTCAGCTTGCTCACCGACTCGGTCGTGCCGATCGCGCGGTACTGATAGGGATGATTCTGATAGATCAATTGATGCGACAGCACGCGGAGCCGCAGATCGGGCACGTCCTCCTCGTGCTTGAGCTCCGATAGCTGCCGCTGCCGCTGCAGCTCGATCTCCGACGCCGGCAGCGCCGGATGCAAGAAGGCCTCGCTCAACAGCGCGAAGGTCTCGTCCCATTGATCGCGGAGGCTCTTGGACTCGAGCACGCTGAAGTCCTCGTTGGAGTGCGCGCGCAGCTCGCTGCCGAGCTTGGTCAGCCGCCGCGAGAACGCCTCCTTGTCGAGCTTCTCGGTGCCGCCCGCGGCGCTGGCAGCGAGCGCCAGCCGCTCTATGCCAGCGTCGGCCTTGGTCCAGTTGCGCGCGCCGCCTTTGATGTAGAGCTGGCCCGCCACCCACTCGGCGTTGGGCACGCGCTTGACCAGGATTTGCATGCCGTGCACCCAGCCGACGGTCATGTCACCGTCGGTGACAGGCGCCGGGTCGGCGGCTGCCGCCGGCGCCTCGGCCGCGCGCGCCGTCGCTCCCACCAGCGTCAACGCCATCATCGCGATCATCGTGGCGCGGCTCATTTGCGCACCCCCGCCAGCGTCTCGAAGTGTGCTTGATCCAAATGCAGCTCCTTGCCGCTCTCCGGCGACACCATGACGCTCAGCACGTACGGCTTGTTGGTCAAAAAGCCGTCGACGAAGCGGGCCATGTCGGCGCGCTTCACCTTGCGCACGTGGTCGATGTACCCCCTGTAATAGTCGAGCCCGGCCGAGGTCCACCAGAAGGTGATGGTGTGGGCATAGTCGCTCGGCTTCTCGCGCTCGCGCGCAACATCGACCTCGAGCCGATGGATGGAGTTGGCCGTCTCCTCGTCGCCGAGATAGTCTGGCGAGCGCATGTTCTTCACTTCGCTCTGCGCCGCGCGGATGCAGGCGTCGACCTTGTCCGGTCGCGCCTCGAAGCTGATCGTGATCGGCCCGGTGTTCACCGCCGTCAGCCAGTTGAAGTAGGCCCGCACGCAGGCGCCCGAGTCGACCAGCGCCTGCTGGAACTTCGACGCCGGCTCGTTGAGCGCCGTGCCCAACACGTCGGCGGCGTAGGTCAAGGGAACGCTCGGCCCCACCGTCGACGGGCCGTGCCAGTCGAGCGTCCCCTGGACGTTCTCGACCGGCTGCTCCACAAACACCACTTCGGTCTTCTTGATCGGCGGATGCTTGACCAGCGGATGCTTCTTGAACGGATCCTCGCCGCGCTTCCATTTCGCGTACAGCGTCTCCGCCTGCGCGAACACGTCGGCGGCACGCACGTCGCCGGTCACCACCAGCACCGAGTTGTTGGGCACGTAGTAGCGATCCTTGATGGTCAGCATCTTCTCGCGCGTCGCCGTCAGCACCGTCTGCCGGTTGCCCAGCGGGTCTTTGTACGAAGGGTACTTCCACCAGATGCGCTTGGACGCCTCGTGCCACAGGTGATAGCCGGGCATCGACTCGTTGCGATCGAGCTCGCCGGTGACCACGACGCGCTCCCGCTCGAGCTCCTTGGCATCGAACAGCGGCGACACGATGGCGTCGCGCATGAAGACCATCGCGTCGGCAAAGTGGTCGCTCGTCGTGGTGAAGAAGTAGTTCACGCGCTCGGTGTTGGTCGTGCCGTTCCAGACCATCCCGAGCTGCCGGGCGCGCGTCATGTACGCTTCCTGAGTCGGGATGCCGGCGTTGGCCTTGAAGAACATGTGCTCGTAGAGATGCGAGAGCCCGTTGTACTCGGGGCTCTCGGTCATCGAGCCGTTCTTGGCCGCGATCTCGACGGTGATGAGCGGGACCGAGTGATCTTCGGCGACCAGCACCTGCAAGCCGTTGGGCATCGTTTTTTGCTGCACGGGCGGTGGTGCGGCGGTCACCAGCGTCGGCGTGAACACCAGCGCGAGCAATGTCAGCGGCCTCATCTTGCCTCCTCGAATCGGGCGCCGAGCGTAGCGGCAGCATCGCCGCGCCGCAAGTGACCGGGCGCACCGTCGGGGCGTCTCGCGTCGCAACACGCGTCTAGAACGCGGGTCGACGCGGCCGAGAACCCGCGCATGACCATCACGACCGAACGCGCATACGGCGCCCGCCGGGTGTACGAGACCATCCCGCTCGACGGCGAGGCCGTCGCACTACGCCTCTCCGATCGTGTCATCGAGCTGGGCCCCAAGGAGGCCGCCTTCTACGATCGCGTCGCCGAGTGGCTGCCGTCGTCGCGGCCCTTGGCGGCGCTGGCGCTCGACGCCGGCGTCGGGCCGGCGGGCCTCGAGCGGCGGCTCGGGCAGCTGGCCGAGGCCGGGCTGCTCTACCGCAAGGACTCCCTGCCGGCCGTCGTCAGCGGGATCGAGCTCCATCGCGACTACTTCGCGAAGCTGCTGCCGAGCTGGCTCGACGAGGCGTTCTCGCATCCGTTCTGGGAGCGAATGACCTCGGGCGGTGGCTCGCTCCGGCTGTTCGCCGGCTGGCTGATCGAGCTCTACCACTACACGCGCAACGCCAACCGCCACATGCCGCTCAGCTGCGCGCACACGCGCGACAAGCCGCTGAAGGCGCTGCGCGCCAAGCACTACGCCGAGGAGTGGAACCACTACCACTACTTCATGAAGTCGCTCAAGGCGCTCGGCTACAGTGAGCCGGCCGTGTCCTCGTCGGTGCCGCTGCCGATGACGCTGGCCCTGTCCAACTTCATGCGCCAGGCGGCGCGCGAGGACATTCTCGCGTACTCCATCTGCTCGGCCGTCCTCGAGGGCACCACCATCGAGCGCGCCACCTACAACCCGTACTACCAGCGCTGCGCCGAGCTGTACAGCGTTCCCAACGAGGCGATCCAGCCCATCTACGCGCACCTCGATCTCGACGTGAAGTATCAGCACTCCGATCTGTTCCTCGACATCTTGAAGGAGGTCGACGTCGTCCCGGCGGCGCGCGCCGGCCGCATCCTCGACTACGGGCACCAGCTGGCCGAGCACATCTGGCTGTGGACCGACAACATCGAGCGCTACTACGACCGCGAAGACAACCCGATGCCGCGTCGTCCGTTCGACCCCCGCTTGGAATAGGAGCCCGCCATGAACGCCGACCTCCCGCTCTTGAAGCGCACCGCCAAGATTTCGTATCTCGAGGACCGCGTGGTGATCGAGTACCTGCGCGAGGAGATCACGCTCGAGGGCGGCGCCGCCCTCTTGTTCGGCAAGATCTATCCGTTTCTCGACGGCAAGACCGGCCTCGACGGCATCGCCGACCAGGTCGCCGTCGAGCCCGCGCGGGTACGCTCGCTGACCGAGGAGCTCCGACGCACGGGCGTCGTGGCGCTCGTCGCGCCCGACGACGCAGACCCGCACGCCATGACCGGCCGCGAGTTCTACGCGCTGCACCGCCGCTACGTAGAGCACTGGCTCGAGCCGGTCTACCAACATCCGCTGTGGGAGCGGATCGTCAGCGGGCGCGCCAGCCGCGCGCAGGTGCTCGGTTTCGCGTTCGAGAAGTACCACTACATCGAGGGCGCGTACGAGCACATGGCGGTCGCTGCGGCCAACGCCACCGAGACGATGATGCCGCACCTGGCGCGCCACTTCATCGAGGAGTACACGCACGGCGACATCTATCGAAAAGGGCTGCGCAGCCTCTTCGACGACGACGTCATCGTACGTTCGCAGCCGCTGCCTTCGACGCGCGCGCTGGTGAACTTTCTGTCCGAGACGGCGCAGCGCAGCTCGTTCGCCTATTACGCCGGCAACGAGCTGTTGCAGATGACCGAGAACACCGGCGACGCCGCGGAGGGCCAATCGGTCGATCGCTTCTACGACGCCATGCGGACGCATTACCCGTACACCGACAGGCTGATCGCATCCTTCATCGCGCACACCCAGGCCGATCAGAAGCTCGGGCACGAGAGCGTCTTCGCCGAGATGTGCGCCAGCGCGCCGCCGTTGACGCGGCGCGAGGCGTGCGACGCGCTCGAAACGACGCGCTTCATGGCGGAGCACCTGACGCTGTTCATGGACGGCATCGACACCGCGTACGGTCGGCTCACGGCATCGCCGCGCCCGCCGTCGGATCTGGGGACGGGCTGAGGCGCGCGGGAGCCGGGGGGAGACCGCAATCGTGAACGACGCGCAGGCGCTCGGCTGGGGTGCGAAGGACTTGACGCGGCTGCGCGAGATCGCACCTGCCGGTTTCGAGGAGCCCGAGGACATCCGCCACGTCATCGACTGGTTCGGTTATCTGGCCGAATGGCGAACGCACTACCAGATTCGCTCGGCGCGCTCGTCGCTGCATGGCCGGCGCATCACCTGCATCGACTCCGCCATCCTGAGCTACGGCCTGCTCGAGCTGCTCTTTTGCGACGTCAAGCGGCGGCTGCTCGCCATCCACCGGCGCGACCCGGCGGGCGAGGAGTGCGGCCATTGCGTGACCCTGTACTGGAACGAGCGCGGACAGATCGGCGCCTTCTCCAAGTCGAGCTTCGAAGGGCTCGGTCATCGCGACGCCGTCTTCGCGGACGAGCCGGCCATCGCATCGAGCTACGCCGAGGCCTACATCAAGATGGGTTTCGAGCCGCTCTACTTCGGCATCACGGCGCTCGAGGAGATCGCGCCCGACCTCGATTGGCGCTTCGATGTCGGGGCGTTGAACGTGATCTCCGACCGTCTCAAGGAGCGCTACGAGTACGCGTTCATGTTGGCCCGTTGAGGAGAGTGCCGATGATCTTCGAGGACGTTCCGACATTGCTGGCGCGGCTGGGCCGCGGTTCCGACCGGGCTACGCCCGCGCTCACCTTCTACCGCGGGCGCACGCTCGTCGGTCAGCTGTTCCGTCAGGAGCTGCGCGAACGGGTCGAGCGGGCCGCGGCGACGCTGCAGCGGCTCGGCGTCGGCACCGGCGACCGCGTGGCGATTGGCGCGCCCAATGGTCTCGACGTGCCGGTCTGGCTGCTCGCCATCTGGCGCATCGGCGCGGTGGCGGTGCCGCTCAACGCGACCTCGAGCGCCGATTGGCGACACATCCTGGACCATGCGGGTGTGCGCGGCCTGGTGGCGGCGCCCGACCTGGCCGGCGCCGTCCCGACCACGGCGCTCGAGTTCGTGCGCTCGTTCGACGAGGGTTTCGGCCCGGTGCCGACCGCGCCGCTGCCGGCGCCGACCGCGCCGCTGCCGACGACGAGCGCCCTCGGCGACGCGGCCGCGATCATCTTATACACCTCGGGCACCACCGGCCTGCCCAAGGGTGTGACCTTGAGCCAGCGCAACCTCTTGGCCAACGCCTGGGGCATGGCGCGAAACTTTGGCCTCGTCGGCGCCACGCAGCTGGCGGTGCTGCCACTGTATCACGCGCACGCGCTCGGCTTCGGCCTGATGACCGCGCTGACGACGGGCGGCCACCTGGTGTTCACCGAGCGCTTCGATCCGCTGGCGTGGGCCGAGGTCGCACGCGCGCAGGCGGTCGAGTACGCCAGCCTGACCCCGAACCTCTTGCCACTGTTGCTGCAGACGCATCTCCAGCGGGCCGACGTGCCGTCGCTACGGGCGCTGCTGGTCTCGTCGGCGCCGCTCGCCGCCGACGTGGCGCGCCGCTTCGAGGCCGAGACCGCGGTGCCGCTGGTCCACGGCTGGGGCCTGTCGGAGTACACCAACTTCGCCTGCTGCACGAGCCCGTTTTCGGACGACGGCGACCGTCGAGCGCTCCTCTATGGCGACGAGCTCCCGTCGGTGGGCCCGCCTCTGGCCGGCACCGAAGTCAGCGTTCGCGACGAAGCGGGCGAGCCGCGCGGCGACGGCGATCGTGGCGAGCTGTGCGTGCGCGGACCCTCCCGCATGCTGTCGTACTTTCGCGACCCGGCCGCCACCAGGCAGGCGCTGTACGGCGATTGGCTGCGTACCGGCGACCAGGGATTGTTTCGCATGCACGGTGGGCGACCGCACTTCTACGTCACCGGCCGCCTCAAAGAGATCATCATCCGCGGTGGCGAGAAATACAGCCCGGTTGCCGTCGAGAACCGGCTGTTGGCGGAGCTCCCCGAGTTGGTGGGGCGCGTGGCCATCGTCGGCTTCCCGCACACGCTGCAGGGCGAGGAGATCGGCGCCTACGTCGAGATCGATCTCGTGCCGGATGGGCTCGAGACGCGCCTCCTCGGCGCCATCGAGCGGTTGCCCGTGGAGCTGCGGCCCAGGGTCGTCCTGCACGGGGCGCAGCCGATTCCGCGCACGCACACGGGCAAGGTGCAGCGGCGTCACCTTTTGCCGCTCTTCGACGCCTTCAAGGAGCATCGCGGGCGCACGCAGCTCCAGCGGGTGAATTAGTTCTCGAGGACGATGCGGTAGCGGGCCTGGTTGGCGCGGAGGCGCTCGATGCCGAGGTTCACGTCCTGCATCGGGCGCGTCTCCACCGTCGGGACGATGCGGTGGCGCGCGGCGAAGCGCAGCATCTCGACCATCGTCCCGCGATCGCCGATGTCGGAGCCGCAGATCGACTTCTGCCCGGTCAGAAGCTGCGCCGCGGGCACCTGCAAGAGGCCCGGCGAGGCGCCGACGAGGCAGAGCACGCCGTTGGGTCGCAGCGCTTGCAGATACAGGATCCAATCGAGGCGCGCCGGCACCGTCGAGATCAGAAGATCGATGCGATCGGCGAGGCCTCTGAGAGCGCGCGCGTCGGTCGAGCTCTGCACCTCGTGCGCGCCCATGGCGTGGAGCTCCTTCCGCTTGTCGGGCGACGAGGTGAACGCCACGACCTCGCAGCCAAAGGCGGCGGCGAAGCGGACGGCCAGGTGTCCGAGCCCGCCTACGCCGATGACGCCGACCGTGCGCTTGGCGTCGGCGCCGTAGCGGCGCAGCGGCGCGAAGACGGTCACGCCGCCGCACAGGAGCGGCGCGGCCTCGGCCGACTCCATGCCGTCGGGCAAGGCGAAGGCGAAGCGCGCGTCGGTGCGCAGCCGTTCGCCGAGGCCTCCGTGGTGACCGATGCAGGTCGCCTGTTGCGCGGCGCACAGGTTCTCGTGACCGGCCAAGCAGCGATCGCATGCGAAGCAGGCGCTGCGCTGCCAGCCGACGCCGACTCGCGCACCGACGGCGAGGTGGGTGACCGCGCGCCCGACGGCGACGACGCGGCCGACCACCTCGTGTCCTGGGACGAGCGGATAGGTGCTGCGGTTCCACGCGTCGTCGATGAGATGAACGTCCGAGTGGCACAGGCCGCAGTGCGACACCTCGATCTCGACGTCCTCGTCGCCGAGCGCCGCCGCGTCGTAGGCGAACGGCACCAGCGCTGCTTTGGCCACGAGGGCCGCGAAGGCCTGGACCCTCATTCGAGGTACCGCCGCGTGAGGTGATCGCTGATCGTGTCGGCCACCAGCTCCTGCGCGAACAGCGACGTGAACGTGTGGTCGGTGCCGGGGAAGTCGGCGCGCCGGAATCTCGACACCCTGGCGAGCGCGCGCATGCCGCGGCCGAAGTGACGGTCGACGTACTCGACGCCGGGATCGTGCTCGCTGGCGACGAGCAGGGTGTCGACGCCGGCGTCGGCCATCGCGCGCAAGCAGGAGGGCACGTCGTTGACCGGTCCGTCCGGCGATTGCAGGCGGCGCTGGTGGCGCCAGATGCGGCGCACGTTGGAGAGGACGAGGCCCAGCGCTTGTCCGATCGCCACGTCGCCGCGCAACAGGCGCCAGAGGCGCTGCCGGTCGAAGAGCGAATCGAAATAGAAGCGCGCGCGCTTGTAGTTCTCGACGAGCTCCAGGTCGTGCACGCAGAACGTGCGCGGGTTGATGATGACCGCGCCGGCCACGCGCCGGTCGCGCATGCCGGTCTGGAAGGTGAGGTCGCCGCCCGAGCACAAGCCCGCGAGCACGAAGCGCCGGACCCCGAGGGAGTCCTCCAGCGCGTTCATGGCCGCCTGCACGTCGGCGAGGCCACTCTTCGGGTAGCAGAGATTCTCGGGGCAGCCCGCGCCGGCGGCGCTGTCGCCGATGCCGGAGAGATCGACCCGCAAGACGTGGAAGCCGAGCCGCGCCCAGCGACGGGCGAGGGTCACGTAGAAGCGGTGCGGGCCGATGCGGTGGACCGTGCCCGCCGAGAGCAGGAGGATGGCCGGGCGCTCGCGGTCGCGCAGCTCCTCGGGCGGGCGCGTCAGGATGCCGAAGAGCGCGTCGCCGGCGCCGAAGACCATCGGCTCCTCGAAAAAGGTGGTGGCCATTGGCGTTTCGTCGACGGACGGCCGCGGCACCGGCAGGGGCCGGGTGTGCTGCCCGCCGATCCACTCGACCATGGCGTCGAGCACCGGATCGGGCAGGGCGGCCGTGTGCGGGCTCGTGATGAGGAACTTGTGCCCGGGCAGGTGACGGTAATCGACCGCGACTCCGGTTGCGCGCAAGTGACCAAGCAGCGCCTCCTCGCTCGCGACATTGCCGGCGCCGACGATGAGCGCGCGCCGCGCCGGGCGCACCACCTTCATGAGATCGACGCGCTCGAGGTCACGCACCGTCTCGGCCGTGAGGAGGAAGCCGAGCGCCTCCGCCCCGCCCGGCTGCCAGTCGCGCGGCTCGGCGGCGAAGCTCCGCGGCTCCAGCATCTTGTGCATCTTGTGCAGCCGGGTCGTCTCGTCGATGTAGCCGCGACCGGATAGGTAGGGGCTCCACAAGATCAAGCTGTCGATGTCGCCGCGCTCGGCCGCGGCCGCCGCCGCCAGGGTCGCTCCCAGGCGCAACCCTGCGAGCGCCACCTCGGTGACGCCGCTGCGCCGGCGCAGCTCGTCGACGGCGCGGCCGATGTCGCCGATCCAGGTGCGCACGCGCTCGCGCTGGCGCTCGTCGCCGGCCGAGTCACCGGTGCCGTGGAAATCGAAACGCACTACGGCAAAGCCGGCCTGGGCCAGCCGTTCTGCCAGATGGCGCAGCGCGCGGTGCGCTCGGATGTAATCGTCTCCGATCGGATTGCACACGACCACGCCGGCGCGGCGCGCCGGTCCAATCGGCGGGTGATACCAGCCGAATAGCGCGCGATCGTCGCTGCCGAAGTAGAACGGCGCGGTGGGGCGGCAGGCGGGGTTCATGGCCTTGGCGGGCTAGTCAGCCAGGACGCCGCGCGGGCGCACCGGCAGCTTCAGCTTGCGAACGACGACGCGCAGCTCGCCATCGGATTCGCTCTCTTCGCCGGGCGACGTCTCGTCGGGCGGATTGCCGGGAACGACATTCTCACTATCGTGAAGCGGTCGGCTTTCCATGGTCTCCTCCTTCGGTGTGAAACGATCGGGCAAGTGCAATCAGGTCGCCTACGGTGTCCAGTCGACTGAGATCGAGGCCACGCTCCACCAGGTCGACGTGCAGCTCGTCGCCCAGGCGCAGCGTCAAGGAAACCAGCGAGAGTGAATCGATGGACAGATCGCGGCGCAGCGACAGCGACGCCGACAGGGGCGCCCGCGGAGGCGTCTGTGCATACGAGAGCACCAGATCGGCGATGCGGCGGTCGAGATCGGACATGGTCATCCTCACATCACCGCCAGCGCCGGCGAGTCGGTGGTCAGGCCGGAACCGGAGTCGTCGCGGTCGGGGCAGCCGGCGCCGAAGTCGGGCAGGATTCGCGAGAGCTGCCGTAGCACCGCGACGTCGTCGCCCAGGCGCGCCACTTCGAGCAGGGCGTCGAGCTGCGCGTTGAGGTGGTCGAGCGGCGGCTCCGGGATGTAGACCTTCCACACGCCGTTGTCGAAGCTGGCGCCGGCACGCTCGCTCTCGGACATCAGCTCCTCGACCAGCTTCTCGCCCGGCCGTGCCCCGGAGAAGGTGATGGGAACGTCCTCGCCGGGGCGCAGGCCGGCGCGCTCGATCACGCGCTCGGCCAGGTCGACGATGCGCGTCGGACGCCCCATATCGAGGACGAACAGCTCGCCACCGCGGCCGCGTGCCGCGGCGTCCAGGACCAGGCCGCAGGCTTCGGGGATCGACATGAAGTAGCGCGTCATCTCCGGGTGCGTGACGGTGATCGGTCCGCCGCGGTGTACCTGATCGATGAAGATCGGCAGCACACTGCCGTTGGAGCCGAGGACGTTGCCGAAGCGCACCGACACGAAGCGGGTGGTAGAGCATGCGGCCATGGCTCGGACGTAGAGCTCCCCCAGCCGCTTGGTGGCGCCCATGATGCTGGTCGGGCGCACCGCCTTGTCGGTGGAGATGAAGATGAAGCCGTCGGCGCCGTGGCCGTGCGCCGCCTGGGCGACGACCCGGCTGCCGCCGACATTGTTGAGCACTGCCTCGGCCGGATGGCGCTCCATGAGCGGTACATGCTTGTGCGCGGCGGCATGGAACACGAGCTCCGGACAGTGGCGCGCGAACAGCCGTTGCAAGGCGTCCTCGGAGCGCACGTCGAGGACGTAGCCCTCGACCTCGCACTTCGACTCGTTCGCGGCCGCGACCGCACGCTCGGCGTGAAATAGCTCGTTCTCGCCGCGGCTGACGAGAATGAGCTTGCGCGGCCGGCAGCGAATCAGCTGCAGCGCCAGCTCACTGCCGATCGAGCCACCAGCGCCGGTCACGAGCACGCAGCGGTCGGCGATCGCCTCACGCAGCCCGGGATCCGCGTGCGTCTCCGTCGGAGCGCGATCGAGGATCTGCTCGGCGGAACGAAGGAGCTCGCTCAATGCCAACAGCGAGGCCGCCGGCCGGAACGGCACGTGGTTCCTGCTGCACAGCTTCTGCAAGCCGCTCGAGAAGCCGGGCGAGATCGGCGGCACGACCGTCACCTCGTTGATGCGATGGCGCTCGATCAGGTTTTCCAGCTCGCCGCGGCCGAGGACGCGCAGGCGGTGCAGGCGCGCACCGTCGAGCGGTGGCCCGTCGAGCACCAACCCCGCGACGCGCTCCTTGGAGCTGGTGTGGCGGCGTCGACGCAGCTCGAGATCCACCAGGTCGGCGCGTCCGGCGATCACCACTGCTTGCGATCGGGCCGCCCAGAGCGGGCGCACGATCTCGTGATAGATGCGCGGGGCCACGCGCGCTGTCGCCACGAACGCGAGCGAGAGCGCGCCATCGATCAGCGCGATTTGCGGCGAGCCCAGCCACGGCGCCAGGAGCAGCAGCGTTCCCAGGAGCGCGGTGCTCACGAGCCCGCCCGCCACCAGCACCACGAGATCTTCGAGGCTCGTATGCGACCACAGCTCGCGGAAGCTGCCGAACAGGCCGGTGGCGGCGACCTTGAAGGAGATGAACAGCGCGGCGAGCACCATGAAATGGGTGGTGGGCGCGCCGCTCCAGGCAAGCGCGAGCGCCAGGGCGGAAACCCAGGCCACTACACAGACCGCCGATTTGACCAACCGAACCCGCATCGCGCACCCCCGTCGGATGAGTCGTCGTCACGGCGAACCGCCTTTGCTAGACGAATGTTTTGTACTCTCGCCCGCAAACAACTACGGCTGCGAACAGCCGCTTGCCGCGCCCCTCTCGCTGCCGAAACACCTCTCCGCAGAGTGGATCTCTCGACGGAGGAGGCGGAGGATGCGGCAGGTGGTGGCGGTGCTCGGGCTGCTCTGTGCCTCGACAGCAACGCAGGCGGCAGGCAACGGCGACAAGCTGGACGTGTCGGCGCCGCCGCAAGCGCCGGCTGCACCGATCGACGTGGCCGCGCTCGAAGGCGACGTGCGGGCCACCAGCTACGTCGTCGGGCCGGGCGACAAGCTGCACATCGTGATGTGGGGCTTGCATGAGCTCCAGCAGGAGATCGAGGTGACCGCCGAAGGGCGGCTCTTCGTGCCGCGCGCCGGCGTCTTCGATGCGGGCGGGCAGACGCTGTCGCAGCTGCGCGCGCGCGTCGAGGCGAAGCTGCACACGCTCTATCCCGGTCTCGGCTCGTCGCTGACGCTGACCAGGCCGCGGACCTTCGCCGTGCACGTCACGGGCGCGGTGGCGCGACCGGGGACCTACGCGGCCAGCCCGCTGACGCGCGTCAGCGCCATGCTGCCCAAGGCGGGTGGGGCGCTGCCGACGGGCTCGCTCAGGCGCGTGGAGATCCGCCGGCGCGGGGTGGAACAGGCTATTCAGGCCGATCTGACGCGCTTCGCTTTGTTCGGCCAGGTCGATCAAGATCCGCAGGTTCTCGACGGCGATACCGTGTACGTGCCGCCGCGCCAGCTCACCGTCGAGATCAACGGGGCCGTGCGCCGGCCCGGCAGCTACGAGCTCATCGCCACGCGCACGCTCGCGGAGCTGCTCGAGCTGGCCGGCGGCTTCGATACGCAGGCCTCGCAGCTGCGTCCGGCTCGCGTGGTCACGCGCACGGGCGGCGATCGGGTCGTGGCGCGATCGGTGCCGCTGAGCGCGATCTCGACGACGCAGCTCAATGACGGCGACATCGTGCACATCCCCGAGCTGGCCGAGCAGCGTGCAACGGTGCTCGTGCAGGGCGCGGTCGTCGGACCGCGCGGCCCCGACGATCCGATGCGGGCGCGCCCGTCGGGGCACGCCGAGGGCGGACAGCCGGATGGCGGACCGCGCGAGGTGTCGCTGTCGATGCCTTACATCGAGCGTGAAGGCGTGCGTGATCTGTTGGCGCGAGCGGGCGGCCTCGAGCCGTGGGCCGACGGGCGTAACGCGTATCTATCGCGTCGCGCCGCCTCGGGCGCGGCGCACCACCTGCCCGTCGATCTGGTGTCGGTCTCGACGGGACTCGACTCCGACGTGCCGGTCTCGCCCGGCGACACGCTGGTGGTGCCGGCGCGCCGCGAGCAGATCCTCGTCGCCGGCGCGGTGCAGCGCCCCGGCTACTACACGTTCTCCGGCGATCTGAAGCCGCGCGACTATCTCAACCTCGCCGGCGGGCTCACGCGCTCCGCCGATTCGGAGGCGACCCGCGTGTTGTCCAACGGCGATTCACGGCCGCTGAGGAGGGTCTCCTCCGTCGAGCCGGGTGACGTCATCACCGTCCCCGAGCGCCGTTTCACCGCCGCCGATTGGACCAACATGGCGCTGATCCTCGGCAACATCGCAGTCGGTTCGGCCGCGCTCGGGCTGGCCGCGGCCAACCACCGCTGACGGAGGCGCCCATGAACTCGACATCGGCGGATGAAGAAGTGCTCGAGCTGACCGTGGAGCGGTCGCCGCGTGGCGAAGTATGGTGGAGACCGATCGAACGCCATCGCAACGCCGTCATTGTGGCGGCCATCATCGGCGGGTCGTTGGGCGCGATGGCCGCCAACGTGCTGCCGCGCACCTACGAAGCGAGCGAACGGCTGCTCGTCGTCCCCGTCGACGACCCCACCGCGCCGAGCGGCAGCAACGCGTTCGAGGCGGCCAACTCGACACTGCCGCTCGTGGTGGCCGTGCTGCGCAGCCGACGCGTGGCGCAAGAGACCGTCGATCAGCTCCACCTCGACGTGGCGTGGCGCATCTCCAGCGTCGCCGCGCGCAAGCGCCTGAGCGAACGGCTGTCGGTGTCCACCGATCGCAAGGCCAACCAGTTGACGGTTGCGTTCGAAGATGGCGTGCCGGCGCGCGCCCGCGCGGTGGTGGAGGCGGTCGCCGAGCGCGCCCGCGTCCTGTCGCGCGAGCTGTGGACCGAACGCAACCGCGAGCATCGGCGGCAGCTCGAGAGCGACCTGACCGCGGTCGGCGCGGAGCTCGCGGCAGCGGAGGAGGCGTTCCGCCACTTCCGCGAGCGCACGCACGTGGTCGACCTGCCGGCGCAGATCAAGGCGACCGTCGAGCAGGCAGCGGCGCTCGAGCGGCTGCGCATCGACAAGACGCTCGAGCTGCGCTTCGCGCGTGCCTTCGGCCAGGCTCAGTCCATCGAGGTGCAGAAGGCGATGCGCGAGCGCGCCGCGGCAGGCTCGGAGCTCGACCGGTTGCGCCGCGGCCGCGGCGACGCCGGGCCCCTGTTGCCGTTCGACGATCTGCCGCAGCTCGAGGTCGAGCATGGACGGCTCAAGCGCGTCGTCGACGAGCAGGCGGCGCGGCGGGAGCTCCTGGCGCTGAAGGTGAGCCAGCTCGTGGCTGCCGAAGCGCGGCCCGATGGCCTGGCCGAGGTCGTCGATCCGCCGATGGTGCCGACCGGGGCGTCGGGGCCATCGCTGCTCAATCTGATCGCCGCCGGATCGCTCGCCGGTGGGCTCCTGGCCGCGCTGCTCGCGCTCCTCTTCAGCCATCGTCGCTCGGTCATTGCCGCGGCGGCCTGACGTCGAGCGCGTCATCGAAGAAGCGGACGAACCGCTGCGCGGCCGCCGGCTGGGAGTAGCGCTCGGCGATGCGCGCCGGACCGCCGGGACAACCGCGGCCGTCGGCGACGATGGCGCCGAGCGCGGCGGCGATGCGATCCGGATCGGGATCGACCACGGCACAGGGGGGCAGACCGTCGAGGACTTCGCGCACGTCGCCGACATCCGTGCTGACCACGGGAACGCCGCATGCGAGCGCCTCCTTGACGCAGTTGGGCGAGCCCTCGGCGTGCGAGGTCAGAAGCAGCGCATCGGCCGAGGCGTAGACCCACGGCATCTCGTCGAACGGCACCGCCGAGGCGACCTCCAGGCGCGCGCCTGACAGACGCGCCACGGCCGCCTGCGCCAGCGGCAGTCGCTTGGTCGGGCGCCGCTCCGGATTGACGGCGACGAACAAGATGCGGATGCCGTCGGTGCGAACGCCGCGATGGCGGCGCGCCTGCGTCCGCCCGCGCGGCACGAAGCGCTCCACGTCGACGCCGTCGAACAGCACGTGCGCGCGCTGCCGTGCCGGCGGCCACCACAGAGCGCGGCGCATGCGCGCGCTGTGCACCGAGACGCCGGCGGCCAGCGCCGCCGAGAGCTGCGAGGCCGGTCGCGACAGCGATCTCAGCGAAACCAGTCGCGGCGGTCCATTCAGATCGGACCCGGCGAACGAGATGGCACAGGGAACCCGTCGCTGCAGCGTGCACAGAAGCCCCAGGAACGAGCCATACAGGGGCGCCACCAGATCGTACCGCCCCGTCGCCAGACGCCTGTTCAGGTCGCGCCACAACCCAAAATATTCCCGTCGATCGCGCACGCAGTCGCGCGCCAACAGGTCGACCTCCACACCGGCGGCGGCCAGCGCGCGCAGCCGCTCGGATGGCCACGCCGACCTGGTCGTCGCCGGATTCCAATTCGCCACTGCCAGCACACGCATTCGATCCCTCAGGCGACGGAGCGCCGTCGATTCGCCGGCGTCGCGCGCGCGACCGTGAGCGCGCGGAGGCACAGGTCGTCCCACCGGGCCATGATCCGGTCCGGATGAAAGCGAGCGATCACCTCGACGGCGTTCTCGCCCAACCGCGCGCGCTCCTCCGGCGCGTTGCCGAGCCGGAGAATCGCCGCGGCGAGCGCGTCGACGTCGACCGGGACCAGGAGGCCGTCGTGGTCGTGGCGCACGATGTCGCTGGGACCGCTCGGGCAATCGGTCGCCACCACCGGGGCACCGCACGCCATCGCCTCGAGTAGCACGTTGGGGAAGCCTTCGTAGCGCGACGACAGCACGAACATCCCAGCACGACGGAAGAACGACGGCGCATCCGCGGTCACGCCGGGCAGGAGGATCCGCTCGCCGAGCCCGAGCACAGCGACCTGTCGCTCGAGCTCACGCCGCCGCTCGCCGTCACCGACGATCATCAGTCGCCAGCCCGGCAAGGCGCGCTGGACGCGCGCGAAGGCGGCCACCAGCAGATCGAACCCCTTTTGATCGACCAGCCGTCCCATGCCGACGATCAGCGGCTCGCGCGCGACCCCCGGTGCCGATGCCGGTTGCCGCACGCAGTTGGGGACCACCGCCACCCGATCGGGCGGCACGAACCGCTCCGCCCAGCGGCGCACCGACTGGGTCTGCACCACCACCACGTCGGCGCGCGGGTAGAGCAGCCGCCGGAACAGCGTGTGGTGCGGCGGGATGAGGTTCTGTTCTGGATCGCACCGCTCCGACACGATCACGGGTACGCCGAGATCGTGGGCGGCGAGCAGCGCTTCGATGTTGCTGGTGTTGATGAAGCTGATGATGACGTCCGGTCGTGACGCGACCAGCGCCTGTCGGAGGGCGCGCACCCGCAACAGATAGCGGCCCGCCTGGCCGATCGGCGCCAACGGCCTCGGCACGACGACCCTGCCGACTAAAGGATGCAGCCGATAGAAGTCGGACCGGAGGGAGGTGCGGGTCAGGATTTGAACCGTCTCTGCGCGGGCGGCCCAGTAGTTGGCCATCTCCGACAGGACCCGCTCCGCGCCGCCGGAGCCGAGGGCTTCGATGAACAGGGTCAGGCGCATGGCAGTTTCGCTTTCACCTGGTGGAGGATGACGAACATCGAGCAGGCGTAGACGCACGCCGTCGACAGCGCGATCCCGGGCAGCCCGAGGACACGCATCAGGAGATAGTTGCCGGCGAGGTTGGTGATGACGTTCATGCTGCTGATCCACACCAGGGTGCGGTTGTGGCCGAGCGCGTTCAGCAGGCGGACGCCGAGGATCCCGATCAGATAGAACGGTGCTTGCACGAGGTAGCAGATCTGCACGTGGCTCACCATCCGCGTGTCGGCCTCGGTGAAGGCGCCGCGTTCGAGGAGCAGCCGCACGATGGACATCGAGAGGGGCACCAGCACGACCGTGCCGGCGACGGAGACGACGGCGATCCAGCGGACATAGGTGTTGAGCGTGTGACGGATCCCGAGCCAGTTGCGCTCGACCACCATGTCCGAGAAATGCGGCAGCACAGCCGTGCCGAGGGCCATCGAGGCGATGCCGACGACGAACGAGCTCAGTCGATTGCCGTATTCGAGCGCCGCCACGCTGCCCGGCGCCAGCCGCGACGCCATGGTCTGATCGACGATGCCGTTGGAGCTCAAGATGAGCGCCCCGATCAACATCGGCGTCGCTCGCTCGAGCAGTGTGCGCAGCGCCGGCGAGGCGCCGTGCCAGCGGGGCCGGATGGGCAATCGGTAGCGGTGCAGGCCGACGCCGAGGATCGCGCACTGCACCAACGCGCCGAGCACGGTTCCCGCGGCCAGCGCGCGGATGCCGAAACGTGCGAACCCGACCATCGCCAGGATGGGGCAAAGGGGCGTCATCAGCGGCGCGACGGCGGCCAGCGCGAAGCGGCCCTGCGCGTTCAGCACCGAGGACCACAGGCCCGCGACGCTGGAGAGGAACAGGATGGGCAGGAGCCAATGAAAGAGCTGGCGAACCCGCTCGAGCTTGTCGGAGCCGAAGCCGCCGGCGAGCAGGTGGAGGATGGGCCGTTCACCGACGAGCAGCAGCGCCAGCACCACGAGGACCAGAGCGAGCGCGCTCGCCATCATGCTGGCGAAGAGGCAGGCCGCGGCCGTCTGCCCCTCGCGCTTGTGCACGCTCACGAACGTGGGGATGAAGGCCGACTGCGAGATGCTCTCGACGAGGCCGGCGAGGAACGCGGGCAGCGCGAAGGCGACGATGAACGCATCGCAATCGTCGGACAAGCCGAAGCGATAGGCGATGAGCTGGTGCTTGAAGAGGCCGGACAGACGCACCAGCGACGTCAAGCCACCGACGGTGACGATGGCACCGAAGATGCCGCGGTTGGGGGACCGCGACTGCCAGGTCTCCCATCGCTGCTGCTGCGCGCGGAGGATCTGGATCATGGGGCTCTGTCGGGCAGACCGCGAGCGTCCACTCGCGCGAGGGTGGCGAGGCCGGCGACGTAGCCGAGCGCCACGTTCATCTGCAGCGACTCTGCGAGATTGTGGTTGTGGAAGTGCGTCAGAAACCAGGGGGTGATCACGACCGCCGCGCACGGCCGCATGCGTGGGGGCATCCGCGTCAACGCCGTCGCAATCGTGGCCAAGAGCGCGAGGTACAGCGCGGCGCCGACGAAGCCGTTTTCCCCGAGCACCTCGAGGAACTGCACATGCGATCGCGCCGACTCCTGCATGAAATTGGCCGTGCCGTAGCCGAAGAGCGGCCGCCGTGCGATCAGCCCGAGCGCCTCGTCGACGAGCGTGAGCCGTCCCGAGTCGTGGGTCATCATGGAGTCGCTCGCGTCGGTGGAGCCGCTGAGCGCGAGGACGGTGTCTTGCAGGCGCTCGACGTTGGCGCTGCTGACTCCGTCGAGACGGTTGGTTGCGCGCACCAGCTCTTCGGACACGGGAGCCATGACGAGCACGAAGGCGGTGACGCCGGCCAGCGCCGTCACCAGCCCGCGCCTGCCCCAGCGCCGATGGAGCTCCACGATCCAGGTGACCGATAGCGCGGCCAGCGCGTTGATGAGCGCACCGCGCGAGGCCGTACAACACAGGCCGACGAAGAGGGGGAGGTACAGGGCCACCAGCGTGCGCGCGGAGATGGCGCGCTCGAGGTAGAGCACCCCGGCGCAGGCGACGCCGTAGGAGAGCATGATGCCGGCCACGTTGGCCTGCCCGTAGAATCCGCCGGCGCGCCCATCCTCGGTGAGGCCGCGGATCGGATCGCTCATCTCCTGCAGCATCACGGGCAGCGACATGAGCGTGCCGAACAGGATCAAGGCGGGCGTCAGCCGCCGGCCGCCGGGCCGGCACACCAGCACGGCCGTGCACGAGAAGACCAGGAGCATGAGGATGCGGTCGCGGACGATCCCGGGTAGATCCGACGCCCCGGCGAGCCAGCCGCTCGCCAGCTGTTGCAGCACGAAGAGCGCGAGCGCGATCACGATCGGCGAGCGCATCACGGGGCGGAGCTCGCGACGGTGGCGAGCCAGGTGCACGAGGCCGCAAATCAGGAAGAAGCCGTTGATGGCGAGGCGGGTCTCGAGGATTTCGTCGAGGACGTGGACGTAACCCACGACGGCGAAGATGGAGACGGCGGCAGCGATCTCGGCGAAGAAGATTGAACGCAACCGGCCGAGGCACAGCGGCAGCGCGACCAGCCACAGCGCCAACACCGGCGTAAGGCCGGGCATTCCCAGACGCGCGACGACCGCTCGGCTCACACCGATGAGCAGGGCAAGCCAGACGACGAGCATCGAGCTCACGGCCAACTCACGCGCTGCTCGTCGAGCCATGCCTGGAACATCAGCACCGACCACAAGAGCTGGCCGAAGTCGTGGGTGCCCGCGTCGTGCGCGGCCCAACAGCGTTGCAAGAGCGGCGCGTCGAAGAAGCCGTCGCGCTGGATGCGCCCGGGGGCCAGGAGATCGCGAGCCCACGAGCGGAGGGGGCCGCGCAGCCATGCTGCGATGGGCACGCCGAAGCCCATCTTCGGTCGGTCGACGATCGCGGCCGGCAAGAAGCGGTACAGCAGTTGGCGCAGGACCCACTTGCCCCGTCGCCGGCGCACCTTGTGCCGGAGCGGCACGCGCCAGGCGAACTCGGCGATGCGGTGGTCCAGGAAGGGAGCGCGCGACTCGAGGCTGACGCCCATGGTGGCACGGTCCACCTTCACCAGGATGTCGTCTGGAAGATAGGTGACGAGGTCGAGGAGCATCATCTCGTGCACGAAGTCGTCGGGCGCGCCCGCGTTCGCATCGAGCCACCGCGTCGTCAGCGGGTGCGCGCCCAACACGAAGCGCTCCGCATTCGAGACGGAAACCACGGTGTGATAGAGCGCGCGACGAGTTGCCGCGCCCAGAACCTCGGCGCGGCGGCGCAGCCTCTGCCAGCGCTCGGGTGCGTGATCGAGGATGCGCTGCGAGAGCCAGGCGCGCGCCTTGGCGGGGCAGAGGCCGAGCTGCGACCATAGCCGCCCGCTCTCGAGGTAACGCGTGTATCCGGCGAAGAGCTCGTCGCCGCCGTCGCCGGAGATGCTGACCTTGACGTGACGCCGGGCGAGCTCGGCCACCAAGAGCGTCGGGATCTGCGAGGTGTCGGCGAACGGCTCGTCATACAGGACGGGCAGGCGCGGGATGACCGCTCGCGCCTCGGTCGGCGTGACCACGAGCTCTTCGTGCGCGGTTCCCAGATGGGCCGCCACCGACCGGGCGTGCGGCGCTTCGTCGTACGACGCGCTCTCGAAGCCGATGGTGAAGGTGCGCACCGGCTGCGTGCTCTCCGACTGCATCAGCGCCACCAGCGTCGAGGAGTCCACGCCGCCCGAGAGGAAGGCGCCGAGCGGGACGTCGGCGATCATCTCCTGACGGACGGTGCGGCGCAGCTGACGCTCGAGCTCATCGACCACTTCGCGCTCGTCGGCGCGGAGCGGATCGGCCCGCCCTCGATCCGCCATCTCGCGCGCGGACCAGTAGGTGGTCGGCCGCTCCTCGCCGTCGCAAAGGCTGAGCCGCGTCCCCGGCTGCAGCTTCTTCACGTCGCGGTAGATGGAGTAGGGCGCGGGCAGATAGCCGTAGCGCAAGTAGAGCGACAGCGCGTCGCGCGCGATCTCGCCGCGAAAGCGCGGGTGGGCCCGCAGCGCTTTGAGCTCGGATCCGAAGAGGAGCGTGCGCCCCATCCAGCCGTAGTAGAGCGGCTTCTCTCCGAGCCGATCGCGCACCAGGTGCAGCGTCGCTTCGCTCCGATCCCACAGCGCGAAGGCGAACATTCCGGCGAACTGCGCGAGCGCCCTGTCGAGCCCCCAGGCGTCGAACGCGGCCAGCATGACCTCGGTGTCCGAGCGTCCGCGGAAGCGCACGCCGCGCGCGCTCAGCTCGGCGCGGAGGTCGAGGAAGTTGTAGATCTCGCCGTTGAAGCTGAGCACCCAGCGCCCGCTCGGCGAGATCATCGGTTGGCTTCCCTCGACGGAGAGATCGAGGATCGACAGCCGGCGGTGGCCGAGCGCGATCCCGCGATCGGGGTCGAGCCATTCGCCCGCGGCATCGGGGCCGCGATGGTGCAGCGCCAGCGTCATCCGCCGCAACGTAGCCGTCGCGTCGGGGTCGGCCCCTTCGGGTTGGTACATGCCGGTGAAGCCGCACATGGATGCTGGGAGGACCATCGGCAGCGGCAGCGCGCTCTGCAATCGGTTGCCCAACCTAGTCGTCCTTGACGGGGACGGCCGGCTGTCTAGGTTCGGCGTCATGCCGGACTTCTTGCTCCAGGTCACGCCGCGAGGGCCGCTCGTCGACGATGGCGGGATCGCTCGGCGGGCCGCGGCGCTGTTCGAAAGTCCGCTCAAGGCGCGGACGAGCGTGACGAACGGGGAACGAGCGCGGCTGGTCGCGGCGGACGATGCCGGCGGTGTGACGCGCGTTCACTGCGACGCGCGCGGCCTCCTCGTCTGCAAGGGCCTCGTGTTCGACCCCGCGACAGATCGTCCGGTCGACGCGCGCAGGCTGTTCGAGTCGTTCCATTCGCGCGGCCTCGACGGGCTGCGCGATTTCGAAGGGACGTTTGCGCTCGCCGCCTGGAACGAGCGCCAGGGCACGGGGCTGGCCCTCAACGATCACGTGGGCACCTACAACCTCCACTGGGCCGAGAAGGCGGGGCGCGTGGTGATCGCGACCAACGGGCTGGTGCTGGCCCGCTGTCTCGGGCTGGGCCTCGATCCCGCCGGCGCGCTCGAGCTCCTCGTGCGCGGCCAGTTGATCGCGCCGTCGTCGCTGTATGCCGGGGCGAATCGACTGGGCCTGGGCGAATGCGCGCTCATCGACAGTGGCGGCGTGCGGCGCGTGCGACGCTGGCGGCCCTATCAGAAGGAGCGCCCGTGGCGCTTCTCCGAAGCTGCCGAGGTGCTGGCCGAGCGCGCCGGCGCGGTCATGCGACGACACAAGGCGGTCGGCGTTCCGATCGTCGCCGATCTCACGAGCGGCTACGACTCACGAATGGTTCTCTGCGCGGCGCTCGCCGCCGGCCTGCCGCTGGCGGTCACGGTCAACGGCGATCGCGACCAGATCGAGGTACGCGTCGCGTCGGAGATCGCGGACGCGCTCGGAATCACGATCCATCGCTTCGTGCAGCGCGAGATCTGGACCCGTCCGGTGGATCCCGAGATGCGCCGCGAGCTGGTGTACCGCACGGCGGGGGAGCTCTGTTTCACCGAGGGCTACCACCAGCTGCTGACGCGCCCGCAGCTGTCGAACGCGTATCGCCTGCACTTCACCGGCGGCGGCAACGATACGACGCGCTATCACCCCTGGGGGCAGGAGTTCTTTGGCATCGGCAGGCGGCGCCTCGCCAACGTCGAAAACGCGGTTCGCTACCGCTTCCTGCAGGGCCGCTTGCGCGAGGGCCTCTTGCCCGCGGGGGTCTTCGATCAGTTCCGCCGCCGTCTGGCGGGGCGCGTCGAGGAGCTCTGTCGCGAGGGCGCCGACGCGCGCACCACGGCCCAGCTCGACTGCGTGCACGTCTGGAAGATGACGGGACACTTCTCCGCCTACTCGAGCGCCTTGTCGGGGCTGCTGACGACCGTTCCGCCGTTGAACGCGGTTTCGTACATCGAAGCCTCGCTGCAAATTCCCTGGGTCCACAAGTTGACCTCTCAGCTCGCCCGTGCGGTTCACGCGCGCCTCTCCCCGGCGGCGGCCGCCTTCCGCACGCAGTACGGCTCGAGCGCCGCGCCTCCGACGGTGGCGACGTTGCATCGCGAGGCGCAGCAGACGCTGCTCCGCGCCGCGCACCTGGGCGACAAGCTCGATCGCGCGCTCTTCTCAGGGCGACTGCTCGCGCCGTTCCGCAAGGTGCCGCGGCCGCGCCCGCGCGTCCCCTACGTCACCGCCGAGCTGCGCGCCCTCATGAATCCGGACACCCTCTTCAGCCGCGACCTCTACGGCGAGCAGGGGCTGGCGGCGCTGTTGGGGCGCGACGGCGCCCCGGCGGACGAGGTCGCGTTGCCGAGGGTGGCGACGCTGGAGCTCATCTGTCGGGAGCTCGATCAGCGGCCCGACCAGGGATTCTGGCGCCGTCAGGGATGAGGTTGCGCCGACGGGCGGGGCGGCTTGCCCATTTTCAGCCAATCGCGCGTGCCCTGGCTCGAGAGGCCCGCCAGCCGCTCCAGCGCCGCCGGCCTCGACGCGCGTAGAAAATGGCGCGCCAGCGGATTCAGATGCAGTCGCGCCGGCAGCGACTGCATGCGGAACAGATGCGAATCCTTGAACAGGTCGAGCGAGGGCTTCAGCGAGCGCACGCTGTAGCCTGCGCGATCGTAGAAGCCCGAGTCACGCACGCCGCACATCCAGAAGTACAACAGCGCGTCGTTGGCGCTACAACGAAGCGCTTCATCGCTGGCCGCGATATGCGTCAGGTGTGCGGTGCGCTCGGCGCCATACCAGGTCATGAACGAGACCAGACGACCGCCGAGGAACGCGCCCAGCGAGTGATCGATGACCGGCTCCTGAAATTGTCGATCGACGCCGGCCTGCCACTTTTCTCGCGCCAGCGGCCGACCCCAACCGGTGCGTCGATTGAACTCCACTTTGATCTGCCAGCCGTCGCGCGCCAGCTCGTCGCGGGTCAGCGGGCGCACCTCGACGCTGCGCAGGCCTCGTCGGACGACGTTGCGGCGGGTTCCCTCCATGCGCTCGAGGCCGTAGGTCGCGACGTCGCCGCACACCATCGGGTTCATGTAAGAGGTCGCCCCCGTCTGCGTTGCGACCACGAACTGATATCCGAAGAGCGAGCAGTGCGCTGCCGGTGCGACACCGGACTCGGGGATGCAGGCCAACAGATCGAGCGGCCAACAGAACTGTGGCTTGACCTGCTGCCACCAGACTCCGTCGTGCCGGTGAACCGGGAACCGGCGCACGATCAAGCGGCGCGCGTATTCGTCGAGGGTCCAAGGTGCCCAATGGTCGACGTCGGTGGTGATGGACACGACGCACCTCCCTTGTTCGAAGCCGGGCCCATCGTAAGCAGCCGGCCGCGTGCGGCTACTCCCGTCGCGACGGTTGCGGCTTCAGTGTCATCACGGCTCGCTCGACGTAGGCTTCGTCGATCCGCTCGTGCGTCGGCAGGTTCACGATCCGCCGGCACGCCGCCTCGGCCACCGGGCAACTCCCCGCAGGGTAGCCCCAGCTCGACAGACTGTGCGTGACAGGATGAAGCGGCGACCCGAACCAATCGCCAAGCTCGAGGCGGTGCGCGGCCGCACGGTCGAGCAGCGCCGCTTTGTCCGTCACCTCGATCGGCAGACGCAGCCAGCCGTGCGTCGCCCACGCGGGCGGATCTGCGATCGCGAAGCCGCGCGCGCGCAGCGCCGTCCGCCACCACGTGGCGACGCGCGTCCGGTGGCGGAGACGCTTCGGCAGCGCCGCCAGCTCGTCGACGCCGCGCGCCGCCTGCTCCGGCGAGAGGCGTTTGTGAAACCCGCGCGGCTCGACGGGCGCCAAGAGCTCTTCCGCTCGCGAGGAGCCCACGACGAGCCCGCAGCGGCCGAGCGCGCGATACAGCGCCTGCGCCCGCACGTACCGCTCGGGCGTGAGCAAGAAGTGGCGCGCCCACCACAGCGCGTGCAGCATGCGACGCTCGGCGCGGCCAGGGGCGAGCGCGGTCGTCTCGAGCTCCTGCAGGCGCGCCGCTAGCGCGGGGTCGCGCGTGACCGCGATGCCGCCGAGCCCGGTACAGATTGGCTTCGACCACTGCCCCGAGAAGAACGCGGCATCGGCGGTGGTCCCGGCGGGACGGCCGCGATAGCGCGCGCCGAAGCCGTGCGCGCAGTCCTCGACGACGTGGATGCCGCGCGCCCGCGCGAGGGCGAGCAGCGGATCGAGATCGGGTGGGTGCCCGAAGGTGTTCTGCGCGAGGATCACCCGGGTCCGCGGCGACAGACAGCGCTCGACGCCGGCCACATCGAGCGTGTAGGTCGCGGCATCGATGTCGGCGTAGACCGGCCGGGCGCCGGTGTAGAGGACCGCGTTCGGCACCACCACGCAGGTGAAGCCGGGGAGCACCACCTCGTCGCCCGGCCCGACGCCGAGCGCGCGCAAGATCGCGTGCAGCGCGACTCGTCCCTTCCAAAAGAGGCTCACCGACACGCCGGGGCCGAGCTGCTGCATGAGCGCCGCCCGGAAGCGCGCCACGGCGGCGCTCATGACCCGCCTCCGCCGAGATGGCGCTCGTATTCGCCGGTCGCGACGAGGAACCATCCCGTGCAGATGCCCCAGCCGTACACGAAGTGATGTCCGAAGACGATGCAGGCGACGAGCGGCGCCAGATGAAGCCTGCGCGCGCGCCCCGTCTGCCAAAGCGCGCTGGCCCCGTTCGCGAGCGCGTACGGCGCGAGCAGGCCGGCGGCGACGGCCGGCATCCATCCTCGCCCGATGACGAGACCGCCGAGCGCCAGGAAGAGACAGAAGAGAACGCCGAGGGTGAACAGTCCCGGCAAGAAGTGGCGCCAGCGAAACGTGTACGGGTGGAGCCATTGCATGAATGCGTTCCACTTGCCGGTCTCGGCGGCGTGGCGGTACAGGTCGCGCAGCCGCGAGCGCGCGACGTACTCGTAGCGCGGCTCGGCTAAAAGGTAGACCCGGCCGCCGGCGCGGCGCAGGCGGCACGCGTGCTCGTAATCCTGGTTGCGCACGAGGCGCTCGTCGAAGAGGCCGACGCGATCGAACGTCGCGCGTCGCCAGCAGCCGAACGGCACCGTATCGGCGCTTCCCGAGGTGCTGCGATAGCGGAACGGGCTGGCGGTGGCAAACGCGCCGCCGAGCGACAGGGCGATCACCCGCGCCATCACGCCCGTCGAGGCGCAGGTCTCCTTCTCGGCGCATCCAACCAGGTCGGCGCCGGTCGCCATGAGCGCCCGTACCAGGCAGGCGATGTAGCCCGGCGGATAGCGGCTATGCGCATCGACGCGAATGAGCACCTCGCCGCGCGCTGCGACGATGCCCACGTTGAGCGCGCTCGGGGTGATGCGGCGCGGATTGTCGACGAGTCGGACGCGCCGATCGCGCGCGGCGAAGGCGGCGACGATCTCGCGCGTGCCGTCACGCGACAGGCCGTCGACGACGAGACACTCGAGGCGATCGGATGGATAGCTGTCGTCGAGGAGCGAGGTGAGCGCCGCCTCGATGTGCGGCGCCTCGTCGAGGCAGGGCATCACCACCGAGACCGTCGGCAGCATTGCCGGATCGGCCGAGACTGCCAGCTCGCTCATGTTCCCCCTCCGCCGCCGTGATAGGCACGGACGGCGGAGGGGAAATCAGGGAGCTCCTGAGCCGATCAGCAGCGCGGCGCGCCGGCGACGAGCAGCACGATGCCACTGTGCGGGGCCAGCGTCACCGAGCCGCTCACGGCCTTGCCGTAGAGGTCGGTGTATGTGCCCGCGGGAAGCGCGTACTGCGCGCTCTTCGATGAGCTGGGATTGACGACCGCCAACCCGCGGGCGAACGGCCGCACGTAGACGCTGCCCGACTGGCTCATCGCGCCGCAGGCCGCACCGACCGCCGCCGAGTACTCGTTGCGCCACGCGTCCGAGCCGTAGGTCCCGCCGGAGACCTGGGCGACGTAGAGGGCGGCGTGGTTCTCCTTGGTCATGAGGTACGAAGCGAGCGCCCACTGAATCGCGTTGGTATCGAGTGTCGAAAAGCCGCTCAATGCGAAGTAGGCCTTGCCTGCGCGCTGCAGGTTCGTGACGAATTGCATGCGCTGAAGCCACGAGCTGTCGGTCACGTAGCTGCCGTCGTTGCCCGTGGCGTACTCGTCGAGGACGGCGTCGACGTTGGCGATGACCTGCGCGATCAGCGGGTCACTGGCGGCGCGATCGAGGGCGTAGTTGGGGATGACCCCCATCGGCTTCGGCAGCGCGTGCATCGCCGTGTACATGTTCTTCAACCAGCTCAGCGCGTCGGCCGTGTACTTCGCGTCGCTGCGGGTGCCGTTGTAGAGCTGCACCCACTGGCCATTGCGGAAGATGCCGCAGGCGCTGCGGTGGTTGTCGAGCGCGTAGAGGTCGAAGCCGATGCCGTCATATCCCTTCGCGGCTGCGGTCTTGACCTGGGCGAGCTGCCAGGCTTGCACCGCCGGGTTCGAGATGTCGAGGATCATCTGCGGATAGCCCGACACCAGCGCCGGCGTCTGCTGGTCGCACTGGTATAGGACCCAGTCGGGATGGTTCGCCTTCCACCACGAGAGGGGCTGGCCGGTCGTGTCCTGGTTCCAGGTGAGATAGAAGCTGACGTAGGTTTTGGGATTTGCGGCGTGCCATTCCGCCGGCCAGCCCGAGCCCCAGACGAAGTCGGTGCGCGACGCGATCTGCGGAATCTGCGTGACGGCGAGCCGGTAGTCGAACGTCAAGAATGCGTGGATCGCGTTCGCCGTATCGATAAAGGGCGATGACGGCCCCGTACCGCCGCCGCCGCCCGTGCCGCCGCCGCCGCCCGTACCGCCGCCGCCGCCCGTACCGCCGCCGCCCGTGGCGAGGTCGGGCGCGCCGCCGCCGGTGCTGAGGTCGTGGACGAGGCCGAGATCGTGGCGGTGCCGGCCGGCATCGAGGAGATTAGGATCGCCAACGCCAGTGCTGGTGCCATCGCCGTTTCCGCCCGTGCCGTTCGATGGAGTATTGGGCGCTGTCGCGTTGGGGGCAATGCCGTTGTTGCTGCAGGCGGAAGAAACGAGTGCGGTGATCGAGAGAAAGAGAATGTAGCTCCGGTGCACGCTGCCTCCTTGTGAGTCGAGCGCTCGGGCGCTCTACGGACGGGCAGGTGCTATGAACGCCGGAGTCGGCGCGTGCAAATACTTTTGTCAGGTCGCGCCAGTATTCGTGTCGGAGTGCGGAGATCGCGCGGGAGCTAGCGCGCGCGCGGCAAGAGCGCGTCGCCGAGATGGGCAGGTACGTCGGACAGCGCGAGCGCGATCGCCTGATGACGACCGAGCGCGTGCTCCAAGATACCTTCGAGCCGCGCCATGAACGCGTGGAGCGCGCGCACGTCCCGCACGAAGGGTGTTGCCCCGGGTAACAGCGCGCTCGAATGGAACGTGATGTTGAGGACCGGCATGCCGCGCGCAACGTGCTCGTCGACCAGCGCGCGCATCGCGTCGAGCGAATAGGCTTCCGGCTGCAGCGCACACAGGCCGAGACGCACCAGCACGCGACGCAGACCCGGCGCCGCCGGGAGCAGGCGAGTGGCGCACTCGAGCGTGGCGCTCAGGCGTCCGACGAATCCGGCGCTGGCCGGAACCTCGACGACGGCGCCGCCACCCGGGCGCGAGACGTCGGCCGCGTCGAGCCGGTAGGGCGCCTGCGGTGCGCGACGAAAGCTCGGCCCGCCGCGCGCACCATCCCACCACAGCGG
>JAQBQH010000287.1 GCA_028287105.1 Myxococcales bacterium | reverse complement strand
GAGCGCCTCGACGCCCCAAGGAACCTGCGAGTCGGCCATGAATGCGGCCTGCGCGGGCGGCAAGTCCGCCGCGAACGAGTCCGCGAACTTCTCGCGGTCAAGCAACAGGAAACCCGCCTGTGGCGGGAGAATTGGAGGAACTGGGGCACCGGGCGGAGGATTGGCGATCAGCGTCTGCACCGATTCTCCGCGGTCTGGCGCGAATGCCGTGACGTAGACGAGTGCTGCCACCTTCGGGTGGTTGCCTGCCTCGGAGATGACCGCGCCGCCGTAGGAGTGACCGACGAGGATGACGGGCGCCTGCTTCTGATCGAGCACGCGCCTGGTCACTGCGACGTCATCGTCCAGAGTGAGAGTCGGATTCTGCACGATGGTGACGTCATACCCATCGGCGCGGAGGAGGTCGTACAGGCCCTCCCAGCCAGAGCCATCCACGAAGCCGCCGTGAACCAAAACCACTGAGGGAAGTTGATTGCGATTGGTCGCCATTGGGGGACTCCTCTCTGCCGCGTCTACAGAGCAGGTGGCGTGCCCAAATGCGGCGCCCGCAGTTTACGGGTTTCGCTCTCGAGCCGCCAGGCGCACCGCACATGGAGCTGCCGTGCGTGCCGTGACGCACGCTCGCTGCTTATCGGTGCCCGCCGCCGCCGCCGTGACCGCCGCCCATTCCGCCGCCGTGGAAGCCGCCACCGCCGCCGTGCACGCCGCCCATTCCGCCGCCGTGGAAGCCGCCACCGCCGCCGTGCACGCCGCCTCCCCCGCGCGAGTAACCGGGCCCGGCGAATTGCGTGCCGCCGATGTGACCGAAGTGCTGATGCCCTTCGTGTGAGAAGTGCTGTCCGCCGTTGAAGCGGTAGTACGGCCCGCCGCGGTAATACGGCCCGCCGGAGTAATAGCCGTAGTATCCGTAAGCACCGTAGGGATACCCAGCGTAATAGTCGCCGGGATAGCCGGCGTAATAGTCGCCGGGATAGCCGGCGTATACTCCTTCGCAAGCCGTCATGAGCGCACCAAGGCTGAGCACGCAAATCGCGATTGCAAATATCCGTTGCATACCCGAGCCGAGTGCATCGCGCGCGCCAAAATACACTCGACCAAGCGCCGTACGCTCCGCTCGGGAAGCGCCGTCACGCAGCGTTCGTGAGCGTCCCGACGCTTTGGTCCGATCTCATGCGTCGTCATGTTGTCGCTCCCTATCCGGCGAGGAGTGCTTGGCGACGCTGTTCAGCAAGGGATGCGGTGAGCGTCGAAGCTGCTGCGCCTCCGGGAGGCGGTCGCACTCTGTTTACCGTCGACGACGGGACAATCACTTCGGAGCGATCAGCGGTGCTCGACGAGCCACGCGTCGACCTCAGAAAGGTCCTTCTTCGTCCTGGCGCCCCCGCCGGCGTATCCCGAGCGCGCCTGTGCCGCCAGGCTCCGCCCACGCTGGGGGTCGCGCCCTGTATCCCACAGCGCACGCGCCATCGCGAACTGCCCCTCTGCCAGGTAGGACGCGTTGCTCGGTTGCTTATCGCCGAGCGCCAGCGCTCGCTCGAGGAAGGGTAGAGCGCGGGCAGATTTGTGCCGCTCCACATCGCAGCGGCCGATTCCGATGAGCGGAAACGCCACCATCGGATGGTCGACGCCGTATACCCGCTCGAAAACAGCCAGCGCGCGACGAAAATGCACCAGCGCGTCGTCGTACTTGCCCTGAACGCGAAGAATATCGCCGATGGCGAGGAGCGCATATCCTGCTCGGTTGGAAAGCGGTCCAGATTGCTTCTCGCTGATGGCCATCACACGGCGAGCGGCTGCCAGCGCTTCTTCGTACTTGCCCTGGATGGTGAGAATGGCCGCGATGCCGACGAGTGGGTCGACCAGGCGAGGATACTCTGGACCCAGCGTCTTCTCCCAGACGGCCAGGGTGCGGCGATAGTAGGACAGCGATTCGTCGAACCGATCTTGGCCAAAAAGGGTTGCGGCGAGGCTCAGCAGTGTACTTCCGACTTCGGGATGGTCCGGGCCGAGCTCCTTCTCGGAGATTGTCAGCGCACGCCGAATCTGGCGCTCTGCCTCCTCATGCTGGCCCAGCTCGCCGAGGAGCTGGCCCACGTATCCAAGCAAGACCGGAAGCGCGGGATTTTCCGGCCCGCTCCTCTCCAAGATGGCTAGCTGACGTCTGCGGTAGTCGAGCGCCTCCTCGGCCTTCCCCTCTTCGTGGCTCAAGTGCGCCAGGTTTCCGAGCAAATCCGCGACGGCCGACTCATCGCTGCCGCCGAGCGCTTCGACCGCGGCGAGACCGCGTCGCTGATAGACGTGTGCCGGTTCGAAGCGCCCCTGGAGTACGGCGATCCCGATCAGACCCGCCCATGCGTGTGCTTCGATGGACGTGTGACGCCCCGCTCTAGCGACGAACGTGGCCTCGTCCATGGCCTTTTCGGCCGCCTTGAAGTCCCCGAGCAGTTTCTGCAGCGTTCCCTGCCAGTACAGCGCCTCGGCCTCCAGCGGCCGGTACGCCAGCGCGTGCGCCTCTGCCACCGCCGGCCCCGCGATCGTCAACGCTTCTTTGTACTTTCCCGCCAGCTTCAGAGACTTGGCCTGCGCGAGCTTCTTGCGGAGCTCATCGACCAGCGCCCGGGTAGCCGGGTCGGCCGGCGGTCGCACCGGTGCACGCAACCCGGCGAGGTCGCTACAGTCGCTAACGTTCAGCGACGAGGTTATCTGCACCGCGTTCTGAACGACCTGGTCATCCGCGTTTGTCAACAGGTCCACCTGGGCCTTGGCTTCGCGCAATCGCTGTCCAAGACACTCCATCCGCAAGTCGAGGGACTCCTCCGACTGCTCGCGGCGGACGCGCGTCGCTTGGCACGCTTCGGTGTGCATCGATGTCCATGCGTTTGCAAATGCGTCGAGCGTGCGCGCGACGCTGCGAAACGCAGCTTCGGCGTACGGCTTTCCCGTCGCGGCAAACGAAGCCTGCATGGCATTCTTGCGCGTCTGGTCCCATACGCCGACAAGGTTCCGCTCCGCGCCGCGACAGACGAGGCTCTCGCGATGCTGCAACGCGCTGTAGCCGAGCCCCAGCACGGCGAGCACCGCGACAGCACCGCCCCGCAGCATCCAGCGCCGACGCACGCGCACGGGATCGTGTGACAATGCCGCGAGCAGCACGGCCATCGACGGCCAGCGCTGCTCGGGCTTCGTTGCCAGGCCGCGCAACACCACTTCCCGCACCCACGCGGGCACCCGACTGTCCTTGGGCGGCGCCTTTAGCCGGCCGCTGGTCACTTCGTCGCAGATGCTGGACAGATCGTCGCCGGCGAACGGTCGCTCCCCGTAGAGCGCCCGATAGACGGCCACGCTGAAGCTGAACTGATCGCTCTTGGCCTCCGTCGGCATGCCGAGGAACTGCTCGGGGGACATGTATGTCGGCGTGCCTAGGAGAGCGCCCGTCCGCGTGACGGTTTCCTGGAGGATCGGCGACTGCAATGTCGAAGGCGCCCGCTCCAGGGGGTCGCTGCTCGAATCGACGGACCTCGCCAGACCGAAGTCGACGACGCGTACCCGCCCATCCCGACCGATGAGGGCGTTGGCAGGCTTGAAATCCCGATGGACGAGCCCGACAGCGTGCGCCGCCGCCAACCCCCGTCCCGCTTGGAGGAACACGTCGACGACCTCGCGCCAGGAGCGCGTTTCTGCCTTCAGCCACTGGGCCAACGTAGTGCCGTCGACCAGTTCCATCGCCACGAAGACGCGATCCTGGAACATGCCGACGTCGTAGACGGAGATGGCGTTGGGGTGTTGCAACCGCGCCATCGCCTGCGCTTCGCGCCGCAAGCGCGACTGATCTCGTACCGCGTCGGGGCGCAAGATTTTGATGGCGACCTTGCGGTCGAGCTCCGGATCGTACGCGGAATAGACCACTCCCATGCCGCCCGCTCCAAGCCGCTCCAGCACGAGGTAACGTCCGAAGCTGGCGCCGCGCTCCAAGGCTGGGCTCGACGTGGTCACGCCGGTGGCGGTGATCGTCGCTTCTGCCTCGCCCCCCGACAAGTCGTCCCCGTGGTTCATTTCCCACTCATACCACCACGAGTATTAGCTGATCACATCCGCGAGGCTCCGACTGCAGTGAAGCTCCGTTTCACGCCTCGTCTACAGAAGAGCGCATAGAAACCGGTGCGTCGACGGAGGACCTGTTGAAGTCGCCGCCGAGGGCGACAAAGTCAAGCTCGCCATCGCGCGACTCCTGGGCGCCGCCGGATACGTCGCTCGTGCACGACGAGAGCCGTGCCACCGGATGCCACGCGGGATCGGATTCGCGCGTGTTGAACGAATAATGCGGAATCATGAGACAATAGACGCAAGCCACCGCCGCATATCATGTTTTTCCTATTCCACTGAAACAGATTCGACTCCAGGCGTCTCCACTGATTTCCTTCACGAACCGGCATTGAAGCCGCGCCACCCGCGCACTTGCAGGCCGCTTGTATATTCTGTTCGGTGAGCTACGGAAATAGCTCACCGACGGCGTAGCATCAAGGGTTGCGGCTTGGCGCCGCAGGTGCGGTTCGGAGGTGTTCATGGCGCGGTTGCCGCCCGGGCTGCGCGGGAAACCGTTGGATTGGGGAGACGATGAAGCCGCGACCCGCGTGCAGGGGGACGCGGCGTCGCTCGCGCTCGTCGCCCGCGACGGACCGATGGCGGGCAGCGTCTTCGGCACGAACGGCGACGTCATCACGATTGGCCGCGGCTCCAGCTGCGCCATCCGCCTGGCGTTGAGTGAGATTTCGCGGCGGCACGCGGTCGTGCGCTATCGCGCCGGGCGATACTGGGTCGAGGATCTGCAGACGCTCAACGGCACGCGTGTGAACGAGCAGCTGATCGACGGGCTCACGGCGCTCAAGCAAGGGGACAGGATCCGCATCGGTGTGCAGACGTTCGAGGTGCGCTTCGACGTGCGCGCGAATCGCCAGATGGTGTACGACGGCCCGGCCAGCGAGGCGCTGTCGGTGTCGACGCCGCAGCGCACGAATCGCGGGCCGTTCGGCGCTCCGCTCGGCCCGATTGGCCTCGGCGCCGTCGCGCTGCTGGCAATCTCGACCGGCACGCTGCTCGCGTTTGCCATCACGCGGCAGAGCCATCGCACGGCGGAGAAGGCGCACGCGGCGCATCCTTCGGCACGTGCGGCCAGCGACACGACGCGCCCGGCGCCCGGCGTCATCCCCGCGTCGCCGGCGAGCGCCGCGACCGCGCCGCCCGAGGCAACGGTGCGCGCGCGCGTCGAAGTCGACGGAGCGGTGGCGCTCGCCGCCCGCGACGGAGGCAGCGTTCAGTGGGCGGCCGCGCGCGGCACGCCGGTGCGCAAAGGCGACGAGCTCGTGCGCATCCGGCGCAACAACACCGCGAAGCAGCGAGAGCTCGAACGCGTCAATGAACAGCTCGAGGACGACGACAGCAACCCGCAGTTGATCCGGCGCGCGCACGCGATCGCCGACGAGCTCTCGAGCGAGCCGGGCACCGCGACCATCAAGAGCGACTTCGACGGCGTCGTCGTATCGTCGCTGGCGCCGGGGATGCTTCTGCACGCGCGTGCGGACGAGCTACGCGTGGCGCATCGGGTCCGCCTGATCGTCGACCCGAGCGCGATCGGCGGCGGCGGCAGCGCGTGCCGCGTCGTGTTCATCGACCAGCGCCTCGAAGCCGAGGGGCGGCGCGTCGTTGGCACCGTGGGCGCGACGATCGAGCTGACGCGCTTCTCGGCGAAGCTTTCGTTCGAGCATGTTGGCCGCGTCCGCGCCGACTGCACGTAGCGCTACCGTCGGCACGAACGC
>JAQBQH010000283.1 GCA_028287105.1 Myxococcales bacterium | reverse complement strand
CGGCGGCGGGGCGGATGGCGTTCATGCGGCCGACGATCTGTCCGACGGCAGAGCCGAGCAGCTGGTGCGCCCTGGAGGTCGGTGTGTGCGCTGCGTGGTAATGGATTCGATTGATGGCGTCGGACGTCGCCATGAACTGGAGCGGAAGCGGCAGGGTGCCGGGCGAGTCTTTTGCGTCCCACGCTTCGGTCCAGGCCGTCTTGAGCTGTCGCGCCGGTTTGCCGGTCATGGCGCGCGAGCGCACCGTATCGCGCGAGGTGGCGGCGACGAGCTTGTCCTTCACGGCCGCGGGGCACATCTGGTTCTCGGCGGCGGTGAGCCAGATCGATCCGCTCCAGCCTCCGTCGGCGCCGAGCGCCATCGCCGCCGCGAGCTGACGCCCGGAGCCGATGCCGCCCGCGGCGAGCACCGGCGCCGGCGAGACCGCGTCGACGACCTCGGGGACCAGCACCATGGTGCCGACGTCGCCGGTGTGACCGCCCGCTTCGGTGCCCTGCGCGACGATGATGTCGACGCCCGCCTCGATCTGCTTCTGCGCGTGACGCACGTTGCCGGCGAGCGCCGCGACCTTGACCCCGTGCGCGTGCGCCGCGGCGATCACGTCGGCCGGCGGCGGGCCGAGCGCGTTGGCGAGGAGCTTGATGGGATGACGCAAGGAGATCTCGACCTGCGCCCGCGTCAGCGCATCGACCCACGACGGCAGATCAGAATAGGGCCGCACCCCATCGGGCAAGGGCGGCACCTGGTAGCGCTCGAGCAGCTGATCGATGAAGCGGCGCTGCGCCTCCGGGATCATGTCCTGCAAGATCGACTTGTCGATCGCGCCGTCCGACTGCGCGGCCTCGGCCGCCGTCGAGGCGGGCATCACGACGTCCACGCCGTACGGGCGCCCGTCGATGTGCGCGTCGATCCAGTCGAGGTGCTCGGCCAGCTCGTCGGCGGAGTAGGGCACCGCGCCGAGGACGCCCATGCCGCCGGCACGGCTCACCGCGACCACCACCTCGCGCGAGTTGGTGAACGCGAACAGCGGCAGGCGCAGCCCGAATTCGGCGGCCAGCTTGCTCTTCACGACTGCACCTCCGTCGCGGCCAGGACCTTGCCGAGCCGCGCCAGCTGCCGATTGGCGCCGCCGAGCTCCAGCTCCACGCGCTTGGCGATGAGGAAATAGCGATGCAGCGGATAGGCGCGATCGAAGCCCATGCCGCCGTGCAGATGCTGCGCCGCCAGCGCCACGCGCGCGCCCGCCTCCGCCGCCCACCACGCTGCCGTCGAGACCGCGAGCGCATCGTCGGGACGACAGGCCGCCTGCCACGTCGCCAGTCGCAGCGACTCGACGTCGATGTGCATGTCGGCCGCGCGCTGCGCGACCGCTTGAAAGGTCCCGATCGGCTTTCCGAACTGCTGGCGCCGCACGACGTACTCCGCCGTCATCGCCAGCTGCCGCGCCGCGATGCCGAGCTCATACGCGCACCAGGCCACGCTCGCGCGCCGCACCAACCAGGCCAGCGCCTCGTCGCCGCGACCGGCCGCCAGCACCTCCGCTTCGCCGACGTGGACGCCCTCGAGCGTCAGCTGATGGACCGTCGTGTCGTCGGTGGCGCGGGCCGCGTCGCGACGGAGGCCGCTCTCGCCGGGCGCGACCAGAAACAGCCCGGTGGTGCCGTCGGGGAGCCGCGCCGGCACGACGATGACGCTCGCCCGCTCGAGCGCCGGCACCGCCACCTTGACGCCGTGCAGGCGAAAGCCGGCGACGTCGCGATCCGCACGCACCGCCGGCCGCTCGATCTCGCCGCCGCTCTCGTGCAGCGCCAGCGTCACCACCGACGCGCCGCTCACCACCGCGTCGAGCCGCGCCTGCTGCGCCGGCGTGCCGAATCGCGCCAACGCCGCCGCGCCCACGAACGCCGGCACCAGCGACGGCGCCGCCGCCGCGCGCCCGGCCTGCTCCAGCACCAGGCACAGCTCGATGACGCCGAGGCCGCTGCCGCCGCGCTCGACCGGCACCGGCAGCCCGCTCAGACCCGCTCGCGCGAGCTCCTCCCAGAGGCCGTCCGCCGTCGCTGCGCGCTTCTCGCCGAAGACCTCCTTGGCGAGCGCCTGCAGCGCCTGTTGATCCGCGTCGAACGAAAAGTCCATCCCACGTCTCCTTAGTAGGGCGCGCGCGGGATGCCGAGACCCGCCATGCAGATGATGTCGCGCTGCACCTCGTTGGTGCCGCCGCCGAACGTGAGCACCAGGAGCGAGCGGTAGTAGCGCTCGAGCCGGCCCTTCAAGAGCGCGCCCGCCGAGCCGCGCTGGAGCGCCGCCGCCGGTCCCATCACCTCGAGCAGCGAGCGATAGACCTCGACGTAGAGCTCCGAGCCGTAGACCTTCACCGTCGACGCTTCGGCCGGCGAGAGCGCGCCGTGACCGATGGCGCACGCCTGCTTCCAGTTCATGAGGCGCAGCACCTCGAGCCGCGCGTGCACCCGCGCCAGGCTCGCCTGCACCCACGCGCGATCGATGACGCGCGCGCCGTCGCCGTCACGGGTCGCCTGCGCCCAGCCGCGGACCTCGTCGAGCGAGCGCGCCACCATGCCGGGCGAGAACAGCGCGATGCGCTCGTGGTTGAGCTGGGTCGTGATGATCTTCCAGCCCTGGTTCTCCTCGCCGACGAGGTTGGCCTGCGGCACGCGCACGCCCTCGTAGTAGGTCGTGCAGAGCGGGTTGTCGCCGAGGACCGGCGTCGGCGTCATCGAGAGCCCGCTCGATTTCGCATCGACGATGAGCAGCGAGATGCCCTTGTGCTTCGGCGCATCGGGATTGGTGCGCACCGCCAGCCAGATGAAGTCGGCGTGGGTCGCCAGGCTGGTGAACACCTTCTGCCCGTCGACGACGTAGTCGGAGCCGTCCTTGACCGCGCGTGTCTTGAGCGACGCCAGATCGGTGCCGGCCTCGGCCTCGGTGTAGCCGATCGAGAAGTGCAGCTGGCCGCGCAGGATGGCCGGCAGGTAGCGATCGCGCTGCGCCGCCGTGCCGAAGCGCATGATGGTCGGCCCGACGGTGTTGAGCGTCAGAAGCGGAATGGGAAAGCCGGCGCGCTGCACTTCGTCGAAGAAGATGAACTGGTCGAGCGGCGGGCGGCCCTGACCGCCGTACTCCTTCGGCCAGCCGACCCCGAGCCAGCCGTCGCGCCCCATCTGCTCGAGCGCCTTGCGATAGAGCGGCCCGCCGCCTTCGCCCCCGGTCAGCTCCTCCTCGAGCGCGGGCGTCAGCAGGCGGGCGAGATAGGTGCGCAGCTCCGTCTGCAGCGCGTTCTGTTCGGGCGTGTACTCGATCTGCATTCGCTCCCTCTAGTGTCGCGCTTGCATGAGCGCCGAGAACCACTCGGTCGGAATCGAGACGAAGAGCGCCTCGGCGTCGGCGGTGAGCTCGTCGCCGGCCAGACAGCGGCCGCTCACGAAGCTCTTGCGCCCGTCGGTGCGCACGGCGGTCGCCTCGAAGCGCAGCTCGACCCCGAGCGGGGTCGGCTTGCGATAGTTCACCGTCAGGCTGCCGGTCAGCGCGGGCACGCCGCGCAGCACGCCGAGATAGCCGAACACCTGATCGAACGCGGCCGCGACGATTCCACCATGCACGAAGCCCGGAGCGCCCTCGAACGCCGCGCCGAACGTCACCCGACCAACCGCGCCACCGGCTTCGGCGGCGAGCGCGAGCGGCGGCGCGACCGGGTTGGAGTGGCCGATGAGCGGGCCGCGATCCATGAAGAGCGCCTGCTGCTTGGCATACGTGCCGTCGAGAAACCCGGCGCGCGTGCTCTTCGACGGCAGCGCCGCCAGGCGGGCGGCCTCGGCCTCGAGGCGCTCGGCGATGGCGACGACGTCGGCCGCGTGCGCGTCGTCGGTGGCGTCGCTGGTGACGCAGCGGTCGATCAAGCTGCGCACGGCGCGGGCCAATCGCCGTCCCGCCGCCCACGCGGGTCCGGGAGATTGCTGCCCGAGATCCCAGGCCGACAGGCCCGCGTCGTCGCTGCGCTCGACCGTCACCTTGGGCTCGGCGGCGCGCTGCGCGAGCGCCTCGCTCTTGGCCCAGCGATAGTCGGGCTTGCCGCTCGGATGGCGCTGCAGCTCCGTCACCACGTACAGCTCGCGCGGCACTTTGTAGCCGGCCACGAGCGCGCGGCAGTGGGCGTCGAGCTGCGCCAGCGTCGGGCAGGCGCCGTCGCGCGCGCGAACCAGCGCCGCCACCCGCTCGCCCCAGCGCTCGTCGGGCACGCCGACGACGACGGCGTCCTCGACGGACGGGTGCGCCTTGAGCGCCTCCTCGACCTCCTCGGGAAAGATCTTCTCGCCGCCGGAGTTGATGCAGACCGCACCGCGGCCGAGCACCGTGATCGCGCCGTCCGCTTCGACGGTGGCCAGATCGCCCGGCACCACCCAGCGCCGCCCGTCGACCACGACGAACGTCGCCGCGGTCTTCGCGGGATCGTTGTAGTAGCCGAGCGGGATGCGCCCGCGCCGCGCCAGCTTGCCGATTGCACCCGAGCCGGCGGCGATGGGCGCCAGCGCCTCGTCGAGCACCGCGGTGGTGTCGTCCATGTAGAACTTCGGTCGCGCGCCGGCCTCACCGCCGGCGTTGCCCTGATGCCCGGTCTCGCTGGCCCCGAAGTTGTTGAGGATGAGCACGTTGGGCAAGAGGCGCTGCAGCTCCTCCTGCACCGAGCGCGACAAGATCGCACCCGCCGACGCGATCACGATCAGCGACGCGGTATCGACCTCGGGCGTCGCGCGCAGCGCGTCGGCGAGCGGCCGCGCCATCGCATCACCGACGAGCGTGATGGTGCTGACCTGCTCCTGACCGATGAGCCGCGCCACCTCGGCCGCGTCGAAGCTCGAACCCGGCTTGACCACCACCTTGCCGCCGCCGTAGAGACCGATGAGCGCCGCCCACTGCGCCGCTCCGTGGATGAACGGCGCCGCGGGCAGGAACGTGAGCGCCTTGTCGCCACTCTTCGCCAGCGGCGGCAGCTCCGCTGGATCGCCGAGCGGCGGGCCACCCGGATTGCCACCCTGCAGCCCGGCAAAGAAGACGTCCTCGTGCCGCCACATCACGCCGCGCGGCATTCCGGTCGTGCCGCCGGTGTAGATGATGTAGCGGTCGTCGCCCGAGCGCCGCGGAAAATCGCGCGCCGGCGACGACGCCGACAGCGCCGCCTCGTACTCGCCGCCGCTCGCCAGCCGATGGCGCAGCGACGGCAATTCCGCCGCGACCGTGGCCGCGCGCGCCGCCAGCTCGGGCTGATGCAAGAGCGCCTTCAAGTCGGCGTTGCTGCACAGATAGCGCAGCTCGCCTTCGACGTAGCGATAGTTGATGTTGATCGGCACGGCGCGAATCTTGAACGTCGCCAGCACCGCTTCGATGAACTCGTGCCCGTTGTAGAGATAGAGCCCGACGTGGTCGCCGGCGCCGATGCCGTGCGCGCGCAGGTGATTGGCGAGCCGCGTGGCGCGCTCGTCGAGCGCCGCGTAGCTGAGCCGCACCGCGCCGGACACGACCGCCTCGCGCTCCGGCACCACGTCGGCGACGGACTCGAACAGGTCGGCGAGGTTGAACGTCATCGCGGCTCGCTTCCGACGATCCACATGGCGAAGTACTGCGAGCCGCCGCCGTAGGCGTGGCCCATCGCGACCTTGGCGCCGTCGACCTGGTGCGCGCCGGCCAGGCCGCGCACCTGCAGCGCCGCCTCGGCGAAGCGCAAGAGGCCCGACGCGCCGATCGGATTCGACGACATGACCCCGCCCGACGGGTTGATTGGCAGATCGCCGTCGAGCGCCGTGACGCCGTCGGCGGTGAGGCGCCAGCCCTGGTTCTGCTCGGCGAAGCCGAGGTTCTCCAGCCACATCGGCTCGAACCAGGAGAACGGGACGTAGAGCTCGGCGACGTCGATCTCTTGGCGCGGGTTGGTGATGCCCGCCTGCGCATACAGATCGGCGGCGCAGTCGCGACCGGCGCGCGGGTCGACGAGGTTGCGCCCCGAGAACATGGTCGGCTCCGAGCGCATCGCCGCGCCCCAGAGCCAGGCCGGCTTCCGGGCCGCGCGCCGCCCGCCGTCCTCGTCGGTGAGCACGACGGCGCAGGCGCCATCCGAGGACGGGCAGGTCTCGAGGTAGCGGATCGGATCCCACAGCATCGGCGAGGCGCGCACGGTGTCGAGCGTGATGTCGGGCATCTGCAGATGCGCGTATGGATTCTTGAGCGCGTTGAGCCGATCTTTGACCGCCACCAGCATGCCCACCTCGTCGGGCGCACCGGAGCGTTTCATGTACGCGCGGATGATCGGCGCGAAGTAGCCGCCGGCGCCGGCCATGAGCGGCGGCTGGAACGGCAGCTTGGGCGAGAGCGCCCACATCGCGTCCGACTCCGACTGCTTCTCGAACGCGACCGCGAGGACCCGCTTGCGCACGCCCGCTTGCACGAGGTGCGCGGCGACCAGCGCGGTCGAGCCGCCGACCGAGCCGGCGGTGTGCACGCGGATCATCGGCTTGCCGACGGCACCGAGCGCGTCGGCGAGGTAGAGCTCGGGCATCATGATGCCCTCGAACATGTCGGGCGCCTTGCCGAGGACGACCGCGTCGATGTCGCGGAAGGTGAGCTCGGCGTCCTCGAGCGCGCGCAGCGCCGCCTCGCGGCACAGCCCCGCGATCGAGACGTCGGTGCGCTTCTGCGCGTGCCTGGTCTGGCCGATGCCGACGACGGCGCAGCGGTTCACGAGGACGCCTCCATGACGCACACGAGGTTCTGCTGCAGGCACGGTCCCGAGGTGGCGTGGCCGAGGGTGCGGCGCGCGTTGTCGTCGAGGATCTGCTGTGCCGCCTCGCCGATGCGCGCCAGCCCGGCGACCATGAGCGGATTGGCCGCCAGTGCGCCGCCCGATGGGTTGATGCGCACGCCGTCGCCCAGCTGGAGCGCCTCCTTCACGATCAGCTCCTGATGCGAGTAGGGCGCGTGCAACTCGGCGATTTCGATCGGCGCGGTGTGCACGCCCGCTTCGACCGCGGCCAGCGTCGTCGACGACGAGCGCGTCAGATCGCGCGCGCCGAGCGAGTGCGCCTCGATGCGATGGTCGATGCCGCGAATCCACGCCGGCCGCTTGCACAGCGCCCGCGCGCGGTCGCCCGCCGCCAATACGATCGCCGCCGCTCCGTCGTTGACCGGCGGGCAGTCGTGCGCCCGCAGCGGCGAGACCACGTAGGGCGCATCCAGCGGCGCGCCGCCTGCCGTGCGCTTGCAACGCGTCGCCACTTCGGCGAAGTCGCGCTCGCTGGCGCGACCGGTGTCGAGGAGCGCGCGCGCCTGCAGCGCGGCCAGGCTGTTGGGATCGACGCCCAGCGGCGCGAGGTAATAGGGATCGAGCTGCGCGACCAGCACGTCCTGCAGATCGCCGAGCGAGGAGCGCCCGAACGCGTAGACCAGCGCGGTGTCGATGTCGCCGTGAAGCAGACGCACCCACGCTTCGTAGAGCGCCCATGCGCCGTCCATCTCGACGTGCGACTCCTGGATCGGCGGCCACGCACCGACGGCATCGAGCGCACCGACGAACGAGAACGGCATGCCGGTGAGGTAGTCGCTCGACCCGGAGACGCAGAAGCCGATCTGCTTCCGCGGCAGCTGCGCGCGCTCGAGCGCTGCCGTCACCGCCTCCATCACCAGCTCGGCGTCGTTCAGCTTCGTGTGCGGCGCGAACGACGTCTGCGCGTACGACACGATCGCGACCTCGCGACGCGCGCTCATAGGTGGTCCTTGTAGGAGTCGTACGGCGCGTCGGGCTCGCCGGCCGGCTTGAAGTGATCGATGCTCTCGAGGCTGGGGCCGCGCTCGGCCGCCCAGACCGCGCGCACGCGCATGCCCATGCGCACCTTGGCGACGGGGACTTCCTGGATCAAGTGGAAGAGCGTGGTGTCGGCGCCGTCGAGGACGATGGACGCGGCCGCGTAGGGGAGCTCGCGCGCCTTGGCGTCGAAGTTGATGTTGATGATGCAGAACGTGGTGACCGTACCGACCTCGCCGAGCTGCACGTCCTCTTCCGTCGGCACGCCGCAGGTCGGGCAGGCGCCGCGCGGCGGCACGTTGACCTTGTGGCAGACGGGGCAGCGCTGCCCCAGGATGCGTCCCTCGGTCAATCCGCGCAGGAAGCGCGAGCTGGCACGCCCGGCGTTGACCGTGTACCGGAGGCGCACCGGGGCGATGAAGCCTTTGACGATCTCGATCTTGTCATCCGCGCCGCCGTCGCTCATGCGTCCTCCAGCTCGAAGCAGGCGAGGTCGCGAATGTGCCCGCTGCGCTCGGCTGCGAAGCGCGCCTTGACCCGCGCGCCTGTCTTGATGCGCGACGGCCGCCCCGCGTCGACGGCATGCAGCATCGCGGTATCGGCGCCGTCCAGCTTGATGAGCGCCCACGCAAACGGCCGTGCCAGCGGATGGTTCGGCCGCGGCTCGACGACCCAGGCCCACGACACCACGGTTCCCGTCGAGGACACCGCCACGAAGTCGCCAGTCGGCTCGCCGTTGTCGGGATCGTATTCGACCGGCGGCACGATCACGCGCCCACCGGCGGTGCGCACGCCCTCGATGCGCCCAGCGCGCAGCCCGGCTAAAAAGCGCCCGATGACCGGCCCACACGATCGCCGGTAGTCGTAGGTCAGAAGATACGGTGCGGTCAGCGTCTCGTCGTCGGCGGCCATGCTTCTTCCTGCCTCCTCAGTCGTCGAAGAGCAGCGCGAAGTAGCTCTTCTCGGCGGCGTCCGTCGCCTGGCCGACATGGATGTGCTTGAGCTGCTCGAACTCGCCGAGGCCCCACGGCCCCAGCTCGCGTCCGAAGCCGCTCTGCTTGTAGCCGCCGAAGGGGAAGCGGACGTTGATCAAGTGGTAGTCGTTGATCCAGACCGTGCCGGCCTCGATGCGATCGGCCAGCCCCTTGGCGCGCTCGAGATCGCGCGACCAGACCGCGGCGCCCAGGCCGTACATCGAGTCGTTCGCCAGCCGCAGCGCTTCGTCGTCGTCGGCGACCTTGATGATCGAGACGACCGGTCCGAAGATCTCCTCGCGCGCGATGCGCATGTCGTTCTTGACGTCGACGAAGATGGTCGGCTCGTAGTAGTAGCCCTTGGGCAGATCGGCCGGGCGCCGGCCGCCGGTGACGCAGCGCGCGCCCTCTTCGCGGCCCTGGTGCACGTAGCGCTCCGAGTTCTCGCGCTGCTGCGCCGAGACGAGCGGCCCCATCGCGCTGGCGAAGTCCATCGGGTCGCCGACCTTGATCGCGCGCGCCGTCGTCACCATCTTCTCCACGAACTCCTCGTAGACCTTCGCGTGCACGAGGACGCGCGTGCCCGATTCGCACACCTGGCCCGAGTGGAAGAAGGTGCCGAAGAGCGCGCCGCGCACGGCGCAGTCGACGTTGGCGTCGTCGAGGACGAGGTTGGGCGACTTGCCGCCGAGCTCCAGCGTCAGCTTCTTCACCGACGGGGCGGCCAACTCCATGATGCGCTTGCCGACGGCGGTCGAGCCGGTAAAGGCGACCTTGTCGACGCGTGGATGGGTGACGAGCGCCTCGCCCAGCGCCGCGCCGGGACCGGTGAGCACGTTGACGACGCCGGCCGGCACGCCCGCCTGCGTGCAGATCTCGGCCAGGAGCAGCGTCGTCACCGGCGTATACGGCGACGGCTTGACCACGATGCTGTTGCCGGCCGCGATCGCGGGCGCTATTTTCCACGACGCCGCCGCCATCGGGAAATTGAACGGCGTGATGCAGGCGCAGACGCCGATCGGCTCCTTGCGGATGATGTTGCGGCTGTGGACGGGGACGTCCTCTTCGAATTCTTCCTCGTCGCTCGAGGCGGCGATGAGGTCGCTGTAATACTGGAACGTCTGCGCCGTGGCGGGGACGTCGGCCATGTTGGCCTTGCGCATCGTGCCGCCACCGTCGGCGACCTCGGCGGCGGCCAGCTCGTCGGCCCGCTCGGTGATGGCGGATGCAATCCGCGCCAGCACCGCCGAGCGCTCCCCGCGCGACCGGCCGCGCCACACCCGCTCGTCCCAGGCGCGCCGCGCCGCCGCCACCGCGGCCTCGACGTCGGCGGGACCGGCCGC
>JAQBQH010000267.1 GCA_028287105.1 Myxococcales bacterium | reverse complement strand
GTCGTCGCGCAGCTCGCCCCGAGAAGCGCAGCGACGCCAAGAAGAAGCCCGGCGAAGGGCGTCCCAAGGAAGAAGATCGCGAGCGCGGCAAGTGGCGCTGGGACGGCAACGACGATTACTAGCTAGCTCCTCTCTCGTTTCAAATCTTTTCTCCTCGCAAAAATAAGTGTGACGGTCGCTGCGAGCAGGTGCCTGCTCGGTCGGCTGGGACCTCGTCTTGCATCGTCACGATGCGTGAGCGAAACCACAACCGACAGCGTCTCCGCGTTCGATACGTTCTCTTTAGCAGCGCCTCTGTGGCTCATCGAAACGCGCCAGGCGGGAGGCTTCGAAGAGGTCACGTATCTGCAAGCGGAGGCGTGGGGAAGCCAGTATCTCCTCGCGTTCACCAGCGAGGACAAAGCAGACCGCGCGATTGCCACGCTCGGCGTGAGCGAGCGCGCGCGCGCGACGCAGGTGACGGGCGACGCGCGCATGGAGGTCGTGACCGTCGTCTGCCAGGTCGGCGCGTCCGGCATCATCGTCGACCTCGATCCGTCGACGCGCCAGTGCGCCTGGTCACGCCGCCTGCTCGCCGCCGCCTAGACTCCGACGGCGCCGTCGCTCCTAGCCCTTCCGAAAGATATACAAGAGCCCCAGCACGATGAAGATCGCACCCGCGCCGCGACGCAGATACTGCGGCGGCACGTAGCGCGTGATGAGCCCGCCTGCCAACACGGCGAGGAGCGACGTGCATACCAACGCCGAGGCCGAGCCGAGAAACACCGAGAGACGATTGACCTGCCCCGACGACATCGACAGCGTCGCCAGCTGCGTCTTGTCGCCGAGCTCCGCGATGAACACCGCGCCGAACGTCGTGGCCAATAGCTTCCAATCCATGGCGGTATTCTGAACGCAAAAAAAGGCCGGACAACGTCAGTCCGAAGACTCACGCTGGCCGGCCCATGGTCCACACACGACGACGTGTTACTTGGCGGGCGCCTCGGCAGGCTTCTCCGACGTCGTCTCGGTCTTCTCGACCTTCTTCGACTTCTTCGCCTTCTTCATCGGCTTGGCGCCATCGGCCGGCGCTTCCGTCTTGGTCTCGGTCTTGGTCTCGGTGCTGCCGGCCTTGTCGCCGACGGTCGTCTTCTCACTACCAGCAGCCTTGTCACCCGCCGAGGCGACCGGCTGACGGCCGTGATGCGACGTCTTGGCGAACGCGGGGGCGGCGAGGAACAGACCAGAGAGAGCGAGCGCAGTCATCATGCGATTCATGTGTATTCTCCGTTTGACGAGCGCTGGTTTGAGGTGCGCTCCGCCCGTTCGCTTTTGCAGCGACGGTGCCACGTTTGGATATGCCCGATTGCTGCCGATTTCAGATTTTATTCAATCGATTTCAATGGTTTTTCGACGCGGCGTGAGGCGTTCTTGCTGTGCGGGTTGAGGCGGCGCGCCACGCCTGCTAGCCTACTGCCTCATGAACAAGACCATCCTCGTGGGCCTTCTCTTCGCGCTTCCGCTCGCTGCCTGCGAGAAGAAGTCGCAGACCTCGCAGCCGACCGCCGCCGCCCCAAGCGCCGCGGGTGCGACGACCGCAGCCGTCGGTGACGATCCGGCCGTGGCCAAGATCGCCGTCGGCAGCGCCGCCAAGTGCCCGGTGACCGGCGAAGACTTCACCGTCAAGGACAGCACGGTGCAGGTGACCTACGCGGGCAAGCGCTACGCCTTCTGCTGCGCGGACTGCCAGCCGACGTTCGCCAAGAGCCCGGCCAAGTACGCCGCCAAGTAGCGCGCGCCTACGCAGCCTTCCGGGCGCGCCGCTTCTCCAGCCGCGACTCCATCGCCACGTACAAGCTCGGCACGAGCAGGAGCGTCAGCGCCGTCGACACGGTGAGGCCGCCGATGACCGCGCGCGCCAGCGGCAGGTTGGTCTCCGAGCCGACCCCGAGGCCGAGCGCCATGGGCATGAGCCCGAGCACCGTCGCCAGCGTGGTCATCAAGATGGGCCTCAGCCGCGTGCGCCCGGCGCGGATGACCGCTTCCTCGAGCGGCACCCCGCCCTCGCGCAGAACGCGCGTGTAGTCGATGAGCAGGACGCCGTTCGAGACGACGATACCGACCATCATGATGATGCCCATGAACGAGTTGACCGACAGCGACGTGTGCGTGATGAGGAGCGAGAGGAAGACGCCGATGAGCCCCATCGGCACCGAGAACATGATGATGAGCGGATCGAGCAGCGAGCGGAACTGCGACGCCATGACCATGTAGACCAGCATGAGCGCGAGGCCCGCGGCGAAGAGCAGCGACTGAAACGCCTCCTTCTGCGTCTGCGATTGCCCCGAGAGGTTGAACTTGAAACCGGGCGGCAGCGGGATCGAGGCGAGCGCCTTCTCGACGTCGTCGGTGATGCCGCCGAGATCGCGGCCCAGCACGTTGCCGTACACGTGCACCACGCGCTCCTGATACTTGCGATCGATCAGCACCGGGCCGCTCGAGCGCTCGATGCGCGCGAAGGTCGACAGCGCCACCGGCGCCCCGCCGTTCTTGGCCGGCAGGAAGACCTCGTGCAGGTCGCGCACGTTGGAGCGCCAGCGATCGTGGAGCCGCACGATGATGAAGTACTCGTTGCCCGTCGTCGGGTCGGTGTACATCGAGGGCGTGTTCTGGTCGCCCGACATCGAGGTCAAGATGGTGTTGGCGATCTCGGTCTGTGAGAAGCCGAGCTTGGAGGCCTTCTCGCGATCGACGACGACGTCGAGCTCCGGGTAGTTCTCCTCGCGGCTGATCTGGACGTCGGTGAGCCCTTCGATGCCGCGCATCGCGTCGGCCACCTTGCGTGAGACCTCGCGCGCGTTCTTGAGATCGTAGCCGGTCACCTCGACGTCGATGGGCGCCTGCGAGCCGAAGTTGAGGATGCGCTTGACGATGCCGCCCGATTGAAAGTAGACGGCGACGCCGGCGAAGCGGCCGTCGCCGGCGACCTTGCGCACCTTCTCCATCAACTGCACGTCCGAGAGCTTGCGCTCGCCGGGCTGCACCAGGTTCACCTGCACGTTGGCGGCGTGCGGGCCGGTGTTCTGCGAGAAGATGCCGCTGCGTCCCTGCGGAATCCCGACCGAGGAGACGACGCTCTGGATCATGTCGACGCCGATGGCCTCGGCGATGGTCTCCTCGACGCGCTTGACCACCTTCTCCGTCTCTTCGACGCGCGTGCCGACCGGCGCCTTGATCGACGCCGAGAACTGGCTCTCGTCGGTGTCGGGGATGAAGTCCTTGCCGATGAAGCGCAAGGAGAAGCAGCTCAGGATGAAGGCGCCGATGGTGGTGAGGATGATGGTGCGGCGGTGGTGCAGCGCCCAGTGGAGGATGCGCTCGTAGCGCTCGTCGATGCCGTCGATGAAGCGCTCCATCTTGGCGAGGAAGCGCCCCTTCGGCGTGGCGAGATCGTAGCCGCCCTCGCGCTTGAGCAGGCGCACGCACAAGATCGGCGTCACCGTGCGCGAGACGAAGAAGGAGCAGATGAGCGAGAAGGCGATCGTCAGCGTCAGCGGGATGAAGAGGAGCTTGGGAATCCCGACGAGAAAGACGACCGGGAAGAAGACGACGATGGTGGTGATGGTGGAGACGAGGATGGGGAGCGCGACCTCCTGCGCCGCCTCGAGCGCCGCCTGCTCGCGCGGCTTGCCCTCGTTCAGGTGGCGCTGGATGTTCTCCAGCTCGACGATCGAATCGTCGACGAGGCGGCCCACCCCGAGCGCCAATCCGCCGAGCGTGAAGACGTTGAGCGATTGGCCGAGGAAGTAGAGCAGGATGAAGGTGACGACGATCGACAGCGGAATGGCGACGGCGATGATGATGGTCGAGCGCGCGCTGCGCAAGAAGAGCAGGATGACCAGGATCGCCAGGATGGAGCCGGTGAGCGCCTCCTCGCGCAACGACGAGAGCGACGCGCGCACGTAGGTCGACTGGTCGAAGAAGACGCCGGTGCGCACGCTGTCGGGGATGCCGCGCAAGTTGGGCAGGAGCTTCTTGAGCGCGTCGACGACGCCGACGGTGTTGGCGCCGGGCTGCTTCAAGATGCGCATCTGCACGCCGCGGCCGCCCTGCAGGACCAGCTTCTTTTGGCCGGGATGGTCGGGGTCGTCGACCTCGTGGCGCGTCAGGATCCGCACCATGTCGCTCTGATCTTGCGCCGAGTCCTCGACGTGGCCGATGTCGCCGATGTGCACGGCCTCGCCGCTGGGGCTGAGCTTGACGACGATGTCGTTCATCGGCCGCACGTCGACGAACTGGGTGTTGGTGAACAGGTTGTAGTTGCGGCTGCCGGCGCGCAGCGTACCGGAAGGGAGCAGGAGGTTCGAGCTCTGCACGGCGCGGACGACGTCCTGCACGCCGAGGCCGCGCGACTTGAGCGCCTCGCGATCGAGGACCACGTTGATCTGGCGGGTCTTGCCGCCCGAGACGTCGGCGGAGGCGACGTGCGGCAGATGCTCGAGCTGCGGCTCGATGTTGTTGAAGGCGAGATCGCGCAGATCGCGCTCGTCGGGGCCGCCCTTACCAACCGAGGTAACGGTCACGATCGAGACCGGGATGTTGGAGAGATCGATCTTCAGGACATACGGCTGCTGCACGCCCGGCGGCAGGGAGGCGAGCACCTGCTGCAGACGCTCGATGATCTCGATCTCGCCGACGTCGAGGTTGCCGCCCCAGTTGAACCAGACGCGCACGATCGAGGCGCCCTGCTTGGAGGTCGACTCGACGTGCTCCACGTCCGACACCGACGAGACGGCCTTTTCGATCGGGTAGGTGATCGTCTTCTCGACGTCACCGGGGGAGGCGCCGGGATAGAAGGTCGCGATCTGCACGAGCGGTGGCGAGATCGACGGAAACAGATCGACCGGGAGGCGCGAGACCGCGGTGCCGCCGAGGACGCAGGCGCCGATCGAGATCATGAGGATCAAGATCGGATTGCGCAGCGCCAGGCGGGTGAGCCACATCGCTAGTCGACCTTGGCCTGCGACGGCGGCGCGCTCTTCTTCTTGGCGACGCCGACCGGCATGCCGTCGGCCGCGAGGTCGACGCCGGCCACGATCACCGATTCGGTGCCGGTGAGCCCCTTGGTGATCTCCAGCCACTCGCCGCCGTCGAAGCCGGTCTGCACGAGGACGCGGTGGGCGATGCCGGTCGCTGGACCCTTGCCGTCGGCGGCCGGCTTGATCTGGTCGACGATGAAGACGCTGCGCTCCGCCTCCTCGGCCACGACCGCTTCGACGGGCAAGACGACGCCGCGCGGATGGGTGTCGACGGTGAGGGCGGCGCGGCCGTACATGCCGGGCTTGAGCGTGCCGTCGGGATTCGGAATCACGATCTCGCAGGTGAGCGTGCGCGTGTTGGTGTCGAGCGACGGCGGCACGCGCGTGACGGTGCCCTGGAAGAGCTTGCCCGGCACGGCGTCGACGGTGACCGTCGCCGGCTGGCCGCGACGCACCAGCGGCGCCTGCGCCTCGAGGACGCTGACGAAGACGCGCACCTGATCGATGCGCACGACGGTGAGGATGGTCGAGTTCTGCGGACCCGGCTGCACCAGCGAGCCCTGGTCGAGCTTGCGTTCGGAGACCCAGCCGCTGAAGGGCGCCACCAGGCGCGTCTCCGACAGGCGCGTCGAGACGACGCCCATGCCGGCGCGGGCGCTGCCGCGCGCGGACTCGGCGATCTGCAGCTGCGCTTCGGCCTGATCGAGGTCGGCGCGCGAGACCATGCCGCGCTGAAAGAGCTCGCGGGCGCGTCGCGCATTTTCGCCGGCGAGTCGGAAGCTCGCTTCGGTCTGGCCGACGTTCTCGCGCGCCTGACCGAGGAGCTGCGGCAGATCGGACGGGCGAATCTCGGCGAGGAGCTGCCCCTTCTTCACGGCGTCGCCGCGATCGACGTAGATCTTTTCGACGTAGCCCTGCACCTTCGACTGCAGGTCCGCCTGCTCCACCGGGCGGATGTCGACGGTATAGGTCAGGAGGATCGGGACGTCGCGCACCTCGGGCGTGGTGACGGTGACCAGCGGCGGCGGGCGTTTCTTGGGTGCGTCGCTCTTGGCGCCACAGCCGGACACGACACCCACGACGACGGCAGCAACGAGTAGGGCTAGGGCGCGCGGGCCGTGGAACATTGCGGTGCCATCATAGGTCAGGGATTCACCGCGTGCACGCGTTCCGCGTCGGCGGGCGCCTCCTCGATATGCAGCCGCCGGTGGATGAGCGCGTGCAGGCCGTAGATGACCGGCGTCAGGCCGACGGCGAGCAAAACTTTCACGATGTAGCTCGTCGTGATCGCCTGCTTGAGGTTGGCGTTGGGGATCTTGCCGTAGAAGGCGATGTACCCCACGACCACGGTGTCGATGAGCTGCGAGATGAGCGTGGATCCCGTCGAGCGCAGCCAGATATGGCGCGACTGCGTGAGCCGCTTGGCCGATTGGAAGATGGCGATGTCGATGAGCTGGCCGATCAGATAGGCGATGATCGAGGCGATGAAGATGCGGTTGGCGCCGCCGAGCACCGTGTCGAACGCCGCCTGCGGCACCGGCGAGAACGGGGCGGCCGGAATCTTGCGCGCGACGTAGATGATGATGAAGGCGAGGATGGCCATGAAGAAGCCGAGGAAGGTGACGAAGCGCGCGCCGCGGGAGCCGTAGAACTCGTTGATGACGTCGGTGAGGAGGAACGTGATCGGAAACCAGATCGCGCCCGCCGAGAGCGTCGCGTGCAGCGTGGTGAAGCCGAGCGGGATGTCGCAGGTGAAGAGCTTGGAGCCGATGGTATCGCCGACGATGAGCGCGGTGAGGAAGACGCCGCACAGGTAGACATAGACGCGCTGCCGAGCGCTGAGATCCAGCATGCCCGGCAGCGTATCAGCTTTGTCGTCGTCGGCAGTCGCCGCGTTACTGCGCAGCTCGGGTTCGTGTGCGCAGCTCGGCTTCTCGGGTTCGTGTGCGCAGCTCGGCTTACTGAATGAGCGATTCGCCTTTCACGCCAGTCGGGCGCCGCGCTTGGCGCACGCGGTTGGGGATGCCCGGCCGAACGCCGCCGCCGCTCTTGTCGGCGCGCAGCTCGAGATCGCGCAGCCTGCGATAGGCCGTCGCCTCGAGATCGCGCGCCACCCGCGCCACCATGCGCAGCAACCTCGCCATGAGCGACCCACCGCCAAAGACCGAACCTCGCGCGGTGGAACCGCCCGCCTCCGGCGCCCCCGACGGGTTCGCCGCGTCCTTGCCGAAATCGATCGTTTCCATGAGGGCGAAGTTAACGCTCGCCAGCCCCGGAGCAAGGCGCGGCCGTCGACGCGACGGTCCTAGTAGACGGTCCAGGGCTTGGGCAGGCGCTTTTCCTGATAGAGGCGCATGGCGTAGCGATCCGTCATGCCGCACAGGAAATCACCGATGGCGCGATCGAGGCTCTCGTCCTGGCGCGTGGCCTTGAGCCAGTGCTCGGCGCGGAACTCGTCGGCATGCTCGTGGAAGTGGTTCCACAGCTCCTCGAGGATGCGCTGCGCCTTGGCGAACTCTTCGCGCACGTCCTTCGATTCGTAGACGCGCTCGTACAGGAAGTCGCGCATCGCATAGAGCGCCTTCAGCTTTTCCTCCGACATCCGGATCATCCGCTTCTCTTCGAAGCGCGAGCTCTCGACCAGATCGGTGACCAGCGAATTGATGCGCGCCGAATGCGTCGCCCCCAGCTCGCGCGTCACGATCTCCGGCAAATCCCCGTCGCTGATGAGCCCGGCGCGCACCGCGTCGTCGTAGTCGTGGTTGACGTAGGCCGAGATGTCGGCGATGCGCACGATCTGCCCCTCGAGGGTCATCGCCGTCAGGTTCGGGTTGTCGCTGAAGATGGCGCCCTTGCCCTTGGAGTGCTTCAAGATGCCGTCGCGCACCTCTTGCGTCAGGTTGAGCCCGACCCCGTCGTGCTCGAGCTGGTCGACGACGCGCAGCGACTGCTTGACGTGGTGGAAGCCGCCCTCCATCAGATGCGCGAGCACCTTCTCGCCGGCGTGGCCGAACGGCGTATGGCCGAGATCGTGGCCCATCACGATCGCTTCGGTGAGCATCTCGTTGAGCCCGAGGAA
>JAQBQH010000253.1 GCA_028287105.1 Myxococcales bacterium | reverse complement strand
CCGGCCGTCACGGCACCCCCGCCCCGTCGCTGGCAGCGCGATCGCGCGGCGCCGGTGCTCGCCGGTCTCGGCGGCGCCGCCCTCGTCGCCGGCGCCGTCTTGTGGGGCCTCGGCGAGACGGGCGCCCGCTCGATCGCCGACGCCACGCGCTACGACCAGTTCGCCGCGCGCTCCGCCGACGCCGACGCCTTCGAACGCGAGCGGCTGGCCGGCATCATCACCGTCGCCATCGGCGGCGCGCTCGTCGTCGCCGGCGTCGCGCGTTGGGCCTGGGTCGCGCGCCATCACTAGAGAGTCGGCAGCTACAGTCGGCGCGACCAGCTCTGCCCCATGAGCGTGGTGCCGAAGCTGTGGTGCCCCTCCTCGGCCACGAGCGTGAACCCGCCGCGCTCGTACAGCCGCCGCGCCGCGTGCAGGACGCTGTTGGTCCACAAGGTCAGCTCGCGATAGCCGGCGTCGCGCGCGAAGCGCACACACTCGTCGATCAGCCGTGCCCCGAGCCCGTGTCCACGTGCCGACGGCTCGACGAGGAGGAGCCGCAGCTGCGCCACCAGCTTCGACTTGGCGACCACGAAGACGCAGCCGGCGTTCTGCCCGTCGCGCTCGGCGATCCAGCAGCGCTCGCGCGTGGCGTCGTGCTTGTGGGCGAAGCGCGCGACGATGCCGGCCACGAGCGCCTCGAACTCGGCGTTCCAGCGGTACTCCTCGGCGTAGAGCGCGCCGTGCCGCTGCACCACCCAGCCGAGGTCGCCCGGCCGTGGCGGCCGCAGCACCAGCTCCGTCGTCGCCGCGTCGGCCGGCGCCGCACCGCCGAGGAGCGCCTCGACCGTACGCATGGCCTCGACCAGCCGCTGCCGCTCCGCCGCGCCGAGCGGCTCGAGCAGCGCCGTCACCTCGCGTCGTGCTCCGGCATCGAGCGGCGCGAACGCCCTTCTACCCGCCGCCGTCAGCCCCAGGAGCGACCGACGGCGGTCGGCCGCCGCCGGCGCGCGCGTCACCAGGCGCTCCCGCTCGAAGCGGCTCAAGATGCGGCTCAGATAGCCGGCGTCGATGGCCAGCGTCTGCCCGAGCGCCGTCGCCGTCCGCGCCTCGCCGTGCGCCAGCTCCCACAAGACGCGCACCTCGGTCAACGAGAAGCGGCTGCCCTGGAGCCGCTCTTCGAGCACACCGATCTTCTGCGTGTAGAAGCGGTTGAAGCGCCGCACCGCCTCGACTCGCGGGTCCATTGGTTGACAGAGTCAACCAATTGCTTGACGGAGTCAACGATCGCCTCGGGCAGGCGCCTCAGGGACAGGAGAGGTGCGGATCTCCGAAGGTCGCGCAATCGACGCCGTCGCCGCGCGCGCTGCAGGTCTCGGTCGCGCCGAGGGCAATGGCGCCTACGCCCTGTCGCACCACCGCCGGCGCGGCGCCGTCGCCCCAGCAGCTCAGCCGTCCGCCGGTCAGCCGCGCACAGACGTGCGCTCCGCCCGCCGCGATCGCCGTCGCCGGTTCGATCATCACCTTGGTCGGGACCGCCACCGTCGTACCGGCCGGCTGCCCGGCCTGACCCTTGTCGTTGAGCCCGACGCACGACACGCTGCCGTCATCGAGCCGCGCGCAGGTGACCCTCGAGCCGGCCGCCGCCGCGCTCACGCGCTTGCCGAGCGTCGCCACCTCGGTGAGCAGCGCCGTCGGCGACACGGTGCCGTCGCCCAACTCGCCGCTCCCGTTCGAGCCCCAGCACCACAGGCTGTTGTCGCGTTTTTTGGCGCAGCCGTGCGTCGCGCCCTCCGCCACCGCCGTGGCGTCGATCGCCAGGCCGGCGCGGTCGACCACCTCGAGCGGCATGGCCGATCCCGCCGACGGCGCCGCCGCCAGCTGCCCCAGCTCGTTGGCGCCCCAGCACCATGCCTCGCCGCTCATGATGGTCGCGCAGGTATGGCGCGCGCCCGCCGAGAGCGAGGTGATCGTCGTCAACGCCACCGCCATCGGCACCGGGTTCACCGCCGCCGACCCGCCGCGCCCCTGTTGCCCCGAAGCGTCGTCGCCCCAGCACAAGGCGGTGCGATCGCTCTTGAGCGCGCAGGTATGGTTGGCGCCCGCCGTGATGGCGGTGATCCCGGTGATCGGCTTGGCCTGCCCGTCGACCACCGCGACCGCGGCCGCGGCGTCGTTGGTCGAGCCGTTGCCGAGCTGCCCGTGATCGTTCTTGCCCCAACAGGCCACCGTGCCGTCCCGCCGCAGCGCGCAGCCGTGTCCATCGCCGACGGCGAGCTGCGCGACGCAGCCGACGCAGATCCCGCCCACGCAGCTGGTGCCGCCGGCCGAGCAGACGTCGCCCGCGCAGCAAACCTCGCCAAGGATCCCGCAGCCGTCGGCGACGCCGCCGTCGCTCGCGCCGACGCACGTGCGCGCCAGGCCGTCGCCGGCGAACTCGCCATAGCGCCGCCCGGCGCCGACGCAGCTCGCATCGGCGAAGCTGCACCAGCCGCTGCCCTCGCAGGTCCCCTCGAGCCCGCCCGGCGCCACGCACGCGGCCGAATCGGCGCAACGGAACGCGCGCGGCACGGAGGTGCACCCCATCACCGCCGCGAGCAGGATCACGCACGCGCCCGCGCGCGTCATGGACATCGATGCATCCTACGCGCACTCTACCGTAGCCAGCCTGTGATTTCGCGCACCCGCCGTCGTTGCGTAAAATTCGCGCGCCTTGACACCATCCTGTAATTTCGCTACGTGTTCACGGTCATGGGTAAAGCCCGCCAGGGCGCGATCATCGGTTTCGGGTTCATCGCCGAGAAGGGGCACCTACCGGCGTACCAGAACCGTAGCGACTTCCAGATTGCTGCCGTGGCCGACATTTGCGGCCCGCGCCGCGAGCTGGCGCGCAAGCTGATCCCCGGCGTGCGCATCTATGATGACGCGCAATCGCTCCTCGCCGCCGAGAAGCGCCTCGACTTCATCGATATCGCCACGCCGCCCAAGGACCACGCCCCCATCGCCTGTTCGGCCATGCAGCACGGGATTCACGTCCTGTGCGAAAAGCCGCTGGCGACCTCGGTGCGCGACGCCGAATCGGTCCTGGAGCAGGCGCAGCGTAACCGCCGCGTCTTCTTCCCCGTGCACAACTACAAGCACGCGCCGTCGATGCGGGCGGTCCGTGAGATCATCGACTCCGGTCGCATTGGCCCGGTCAGCCTGGTCACGCTGGACACCTTCCGCACCCAGCATGCCAAGGGCGTCGCCGAATGGCTCCCTGACTGGCGCCGCATCCGCTCCTACGCGGGCGGCGGCATCGCCATGGATCACGGCGCGCATACGTTCTATCTGGTGTTCGATTGGCTCGGCTCGCACCCGCTCAGCATCACCGCCAAGATGTCGAGCCGCGGCGCCTACGACACCGAAGACAACTTCACGGCGACCGTCACCTTCCCCACCGGCGTCGCCATGGCGCGCCTGACCTGGAACGCCGCCGTGCGCAAAGTCATCTATACGATCCACGGCGACAAGGGCGCCATCCGCCTCGAGGATGACGACGTCGAGATCACCGTTCGCGGCGAGCGGATCGAGCGCCGCTCGATCGCGTCGCACTGGGGCGATGCCAGCCACAAGGAGTGGTTCGGAGCCATCCTGGACAGCTTCGGCGCCGCCATCAACGTCGGCGAATGGGTCGGCCCGGATGCGCGCGACGCGGTCTCCTGTGTTCGCTTGATCGAGACCGCGTACGCCTCGTCGCGCTCCGGCTGCCTCGAGATGTCGCTGTCGCCGGTCGTGCACGGCATCGCCAACGCCGTGCCGTAATCGGTATGGCCCAGCCCGTACTCGAGCTCCCCCCGCTGGTTCCGTCGCCGGCCGAAGCCGCCGGCTCGTCGCGCTTCCGCCGCGGCTTCGTCCTGCTCGGCCCCGACTTCACGCTCTTCTTCTTCTTCCTGACCATCCTCGTGGTCGTCGGCCGCGTCTTCGGCGCGCACTACGTGGTGCGCCTGTCGACGATGCTGCTGCCGGGATTGGCGGCGCCGGGGATCATCCTGGTCAAGATGTTCTCGCGCTGGAAGCGGGTGTGGAACGACGCGCCCGGCGCCCGCGAGGAAGCGCGCAAGATGGCGCTCGGCACCGTCCGCGACTGGCTGCCGCTCGTCCTCGTGGCCACGGTGTTCGACAACCTCGAGGACTACACCGGCATCATCCGCAAGGTGCCGATCGACAACTGGCTCTACCGCATCGACATGGCCGTGTTCGGCATCGAGCCGACGGTCTGGATCAAGCGGCTCTACCATCCGCTCCTCACCGACTGGATGGCCTTCTGCTACGGCATCTTCTTCATCGTGCCGATGTTCCTCGGCATCACCCTGTGCCTTCGCGGGCGCGGCGCCGATTTCCGCGAGATGGCCACGTCGGTGATGCTGCAGATGTGGATCGGCTTCTTCCTCTTCATCTGCTTCCCGGCCGGGCCGCCGCGCTACTACGAGCTCCTGCGCCACACCGAGTTCGCGACCCGGCTGCCGTCGCTCTTCGGCATCAACGACTACCTGCAGGGCACCTGGGACACCTACGATCCGCTGCTGGTGCGCTCGGCGTTCCCGTCGCTGCACTGCTCGTATGGGCTCATGACGATCATCTACGCCTGGCGCTTCGGCGACGGCATCTTCACCAATCGCAAGCGCCTGTTCTTCTGGATCGTCCTGCCCATCCAGCTGTCGCTCTTCGCCTCGACGGTCTATTTGCGCCACCACTGGATCCCCGACTGCTTGATGGGGTGGACGGTGTCGGTGACGGCGTGCACGTTGGCGCCGTGGCTGCGGCGCCATTGGCCGGCGGCGAAGACAGCGGCGCTCGCAGGGACGTGAACCGCACCGTCACGCTCCTCAGCCAGCATCAATTGAGCTCGCTGGTGGCGACGGGCGTCGATTACTGCATCATGATCGTGTGCGTCAGCGTGTTCGGGCTGTCGCCGGTGCTCGGCACGGTCGTGGGCGCGCTGTGCGGCGCGGTCACCAGCTTTACGCTGGGGCGGCGCTGGGTCTTCGACGCGCGGCGCGGCAATCTGCGGTCGCAGGCGCTGCGCTACGCGCTGGTGTCGACGGTGAGCCTGATCGGCAACGCCGGCGGCGAGTGGCTGCTGGTGCGCTGGCACCTGCAGTACGTGCTGGCGCGCGTCCTGGCCTCGACGGTGGTCGGCATCGGCTGGAACTTCCCGATGCATCGCCACTTCGTGTTTCGCGTCGATCCGCCGTCGGCGCCGGCACCGTCGCCGCCGACAGCGCCCTCCCCTCCGCCCTCTTCGCTGACGTCGACGCCGACCGGCGCGCCGCAGAAGTAGCATGCGCACGTTCGCGATCCTGCTCGCCGCGGCGGTGCAATTTGGCGACCTCGACGCCCACGACGGCTGGGCCACGCAGGCGACGCGCGACGGAGTCACGCTCGAGTGGCGCGCCGTCGCCGGCTCCAAGTTCCACGAATATCGCTCGTTCGTCGACGTGGCCATCGATCCCGCGCGCGCGGTCACCGAGATCTGGGCGGCGCTGCGCGGCGGCGACATGGACAGCTTGAAGCACCGCGACCTCCTTCGCGACACGCCCGACGAGCTGGTCATCTATGATCAGATCCGCACGCCGATCGTCTCCGATCGCGACTACACGATCACGATGCGCCGCATCAGCAACGGCGCGCGCACCGAGTTCCGCTGCGAGACGACCAACGAAAAGGGGCCGCCGCCGGCGCGCGGCTACGTGCGCATCCCGCGCATCTCCGCCGGCTGGCAGGTGGAGCCGAACGGCAAGGGCGGTACGCGGCTCGGATACTTTGCCTTCAGCGAGCCGGGCGGCAGCGTGCCGGCCTTCCTCGTGCGCGGTGCGCAAGCGGACCGCTCGCTGGCCGACGTCGTGCGCATGAAGCAGCGGCTCGAGCGCATCGCCGCCCAGCGACGCTAAGCGGTCCGAACGTCAGCTCCGCGTCGGCAGCCCCTCCATCAGCATCGCGATGCGGTAGGTCGCCGACGGATCCTCCGACCAGTCGACCGCGATGCCGTCGTCGCCATGACGAACGACCTTGGCCTTGACGTCGACCTCGTTCGACACGTTGGCGGTGTCGAAGAGCATGAACTCGAGCGGCGCGCCGACCGGCAGCGACGACAGATCGTGCCCCTCGGAGCTCAGGAGCAGCCCGCTCAACGACATGTTGATCACCGGCAGCACCATGACCTGATTGTTGCGGTCCTTGAGCAGCACCGACGCGCACAGCTCGATGCGCTTGCGCCGGCGCGTCCCCGTCGCCGACGACGCCGCCGCCTGCATGTTCGGCGCGGCGCCGCTGCGCTCTTCGTTGCGCCGCTCCACCTCTTCCACCGCCCGCCGCCGCTCCTCGTCGCGCCGCGCCCGCTCCTCGAGCGCGCGCCTCTTGCGCTCACCGTCGCGCTGGCGTGCCAGCTCGAGCCGCTGCTCGTCGTCGGCCCGCCGCGCCGCCTTGTCGGCCAGGAGGCGCCGCTCCTCGGCGTCGAGCGCCTCGGCCGCCTCGAGCTGCGCGCGCTCCTCGTCGATGCGCAGCGCCTCCTCGTCGATGCGAAGCCGCTCCTCGATCCGCAGCGCCTGCGCCTCGTCGAGCTGTCGCCGCGCCGCCGCGACCGCCAGCTCCTCGTTGCTCTCGGCCTCGAGCTGGCGCCGCGCGCTCTCGAGCTGCGCGCCCTCTTCCTCGATGCGCTGACGCTCGGCGCGGCGGCGCGCGCTCTCGTCATCGAGCCGCCGCCGATCGTCATCGAGCCGCCGCGCCTCGTCGTCGAGCCGCCGTCGCTCCTCGGCGATGCGCCGCTCGGCCGCCTCGGCGCGGGCGCGCTCCTCGGCGGCGCGGCGCTCGTCGGCCTCGAGTCGCGCCTGCTCGTCGGCCTTGCGTCGCTCCCAGCCCTCGGCCGCTTCGGTGATCCACGCGTCACGTGCCCCGCTCTCAGACATCCTCGCCTCTCCGCGCCCACCATGCGTACAGCGCCGGCACCACGAACAGCGTCGCCGGCGTCGACAGCACCAGCCCTCCAATGACCGCCACCGCCAGCGGGCGATGCATCTCGGCCCCCGCGCCCAATCCGAACGCCAGCGGAACGAGACCGACCAGCGTACAGAGCGTGGTCATCAAGATGGGGCGCAAGCGCACCGCACCGGCGTCGGCCAGCGCGTCCTCGAGGCTCAACCCTTCGGCGCGACGCTCCTCGGCACGATGCAGGAGGAGAATCCCGTTCTTCACGACCAGCCCGACGAGCAGGATGGCGCCGAGCAGCGACGAGACGTTGAGCGCCGTTCCAGTCACGAGCAGCGCCACCAGCCCGCCGGTGAGCGCGATGGGCGTCGCCGCCAGGATCGCCAGCGGCGGCGCGAATCCGCCGAACTGGAAGACCAGGACCAGAAGGACGAGCGCCAGCGCCGCCGCCAGCGCCTCGGCGAGCGCGGTGAAGGCGCGCCGCTGCGACAGCTTCTGACCGCCAATCTCGAACGAGTAGCCGCGCGGCAGGTCGATCTTGCCGATGCGCTTCGAGACCTCCGCGACCGCGGTCCCGAGATCGGTGCCTTCGAGCCGCGCCGTCACGGCGACCATGAGCCGCAGGTTCTCGCGCGTGATCTCGGACGACGCGCAGCGATCTTCGAAGCGAGCGACGCCGCCCAGCGGCACCAGGGTCCCCGCCGGCGTACGCAGGCGCACCCGCTCGAGGACCGCCGGATCGAAGCGCGCGCGGTCGTCCCAGCGCACGCGCACCGGTAGCAGGCGATCCTGCTGCGGCAGCGGCGTCGCCTCGATCCCGACGAGCGCCGCCCGCAGCTGCGACGCCACCGCGTCCGCCGTCAGCCCGAGCCGCCCCGCCGTCAGCGGGTCGATGGTGACCAACCTGAGCGGCGAGCAGGCGACCTGGCCATCGAAGAGATCGACGAGACCGCCGACGTCCTTGATCGCGTCGGCGACGCGCTTGGCCTGCCGGCGCAGCTCCGGCTCGTCGTCGCCGAACAGCTTGACCTCGATCGGCTCGGGGCTACCCTCGAGATCGGCGAGCATGTCTTGCAGCACCTGGATGAGCTCGACGCGCACGCCGGGCGCGCGCACCGCCAGCTGCTTGCGCAGCCGCTCCATGACGTCGTCGATCGGATCGCGCTTGCCGCTCTTGAGCCGCACGATGTAGTCGCCGCGGCTGGCTTCGGTCGCGGCCGGCGGCCCCAGCTCGGCGCCGAGGCGGCGCGACCAGGTCTCGATGTCCGGATCGGCCTTGAGGAGCTCGTCGATCTGCCCCGTCAGTCGATCGGCCTCGTCGAGCGAGGTGCCGATGGGCGTGAAGAAATCGAGAACGAAGGCGCCTTCGTCGAGCTCCGGGATGAAGCCGGACTCGACGCGCGAGGCGGCGACCGCGCCGAGCGCCACCAGCACCACCGTCACGGCCAACACCGCGCGCCGTCGCCGGAGGCCCTTGCGGAGGAGCGGTACGTAGCGCGCCGAGAGGCGCTCGTCGCCGGCGACGTGGCCGGGCTTGAGGAGCGCCGCCGCCAGCATCGGGATGACCGTCAGCGCGATGACGAGCGACAGGATGACCGCCGCCGCCAGCGCCACTGCCAGCGCCGCGAAGAAGGCGCCGACCACGCCCGACAGGAGCCCGAGCGGAGCGAACACCACGACCGTCGTGAGCGTCGACGAGACGACGGGCCCGGCCAGCAGCGACGTCCCCGCGACGGCCGCCTCGCGCGGCGTCTTGCCGGTGCCGAGCTCGCGATGGATCGCCTCGACGACCACGACCGCGTCGTCGATGACCAGGCCGACGGCGATGGCGAGCCCACCGAGCGACATCAAGTTCAACGAGCCGCCCGTGATGTAGATGATCGCGCACGCCGCCACCAGCGACGAGGGAATCGCCATCGCCGCCACCAGCGTGGCGCGCGACGACCGCAAGAAGATCAGCATGACCAGCGCCGACAACAGCGCGCCGATGAGGATGGCGTCGCGCACGGCCCCGGTCGCGGCGCCGATGAGCGTCGCCTGCTCGTAGACCGGGGTGAGCACCACGCCCGTCGGCATCTCGCCGCGCAGCCGGTCGAGCGCGGCGCGCAGCCCTTCGTCGAGCGCGACGACGTCGCCACCGATGCGTCGCGCCACGTTGACGACGGCGGACGCCCCGCGCGGGGAGCGCACCAAGAGCAGCGGATCGGCGTGCCCTTCCCGGATGGTCGCGACGTCGGCGAGCTTGACCGGCGCGCGCTCGCTGCCACCGACGACGAGGTCGCCGAGCCGCGCCACGTTCGGGGCCAGCCCCGAGACGACGACCGCGTAGCGACGGTAGGCGACATCGGCGCGGCCGACAGTGACGAGCTTGTTCGTCGCGGCCAGCTTCTGCGCGATGACGTCGGCGGTCAGCCCGGCCGCCTCGGCGCGCGACGGATCGACCTCGACCTCGGCCTCGCGCACCTCGCCGGCGGTGACGGTGATGGGCCCGACGCCCGCCACGCGCGAGAGCGCCGGCCGCACCTGGTAGAGCGCCAGGTCGCGCAGCTTCTCCGGAGGCAGCGCCCCCTCGACCGACACGGTGAGGACCGGGAACGAGGTCGGCGTCAGACGCTCGGCCACGACGCTGGTGCCGGCCGGCAGGTCGTTGCGCGCCTCGGTCAGCTTGGCCTGCACCAGCTGCAGCGCCGTCACCATCTCGCTCGACGGATCGAACTGCAGCGAGATCTCGGCGGCGCCGCGGATCGTCTTGGAGCGCACGCGCTGCACGCCCAGCACGGGCGACAGCGCCTCCTCGAGCGGCCGCGTGACGTTGAGCAGCACCACGTCGGTGGTCGCGTCGGGCAAGGTAGCGACGACGATCACGCGCGGAAAGGCCAGCTCGGGATAGAGGCCGCGCGCCAAGAGCCCGTACGACAGGACGCCGCCGAGCACCAGGAGCGCCACCGCCAGCGCGATGCCCTTGCCGTGCCGCGCGACCCAGCCGCCCAGACTCATCGCATGGCGCCCGTGCCGCTCACTTGGTCACGTCGACCTTGGTCCCGTCGGGCAGCGCATAGCCGCCCGCGACGATGACCCGCTCGCCGGCGACGAGCCCGCGCTTGACCTCGATGCGATCGCCGGCCTCGACCCCGAGCGTCAGCCCGCGATGCGAGACCACCCCTTCGCCGTCGACCACGGCGACGCTGGTGGCGGTGCCCCCGTCGCCGGGCAGGAGCGCCGTCCGCGGCACCGCCAGCGCGGGATGCGGCGCGCCCAGGATCGCGCCGCGCGCGAACATGCCGCCGCGCAACTTGCCGGCGGCGTTGGGAATGCGAATGCGCACCACGACGGTGTTGGTGGTGGGATCGACCAGCGGCGCGATCGCTTCGACCTCGCCACCGACGGTACCGACCCCTTCCACCTCGAGCTCCGCGCGCTGTCCGACGCTGACGTCGCCGACGAGCGAGGCCGAGACCGGCGCGCGCAGGTTCAAGATCTGCGTGTCGGCCACCTCGATCACCGGCGTGCCGTTGCCATCGACGGGCTGCCCGGCCGGCACCAGGATCGCGGCTACGACACCGGCGATGGGCGCGCGCAAGGTGGCGCGGTCGAGCTGTACGCCGGCGATGCCGCCCGTCGCCTGTGCCGAGCGAACCGCGCTCTCGGCGGCGACGAGCCCCGCGCGCGCATCGTCGACCTCCTGCTTGGCCGAGATGCCGTCCTTGAAGAGCCGCTCGGCGCGATCGAGGCGCGTGCGCGCATTCTGCAGCGCCGCCACCGCCTGATCGCGCTGCGCCGCCGCCTGGCTCACGTTCTGCCGCAGCGGCTCCGCCTCGACGTGCGCCAACGGCTGGCCGACTTTGACCGCGTCGCCCTCGGCGACGAAGATGCGGTCGACCCGCCCCGGCACCAGCGCACCGACCTTGACGTCCTTGCCGGGCAGCGGCGCCAACACGCCGGCCACGGTCGTGCGCGGCGAGATCTTCTCCTCCGCGACGACGGCGACCTTGACCTCGGGCTTCTTGAGCTCGGGCTCTTCGCCGCCCGAGTGCTTGCAGCCGCAAAAGAGCGCCGCGCTAAGGAGCAGAGAGCGCCACACCGGAGGCTCCTTCCAAATCGGCGCGCGCCGCCTGTACCGCGAAGCGCGCCTCGGTCTGACCCAGCCGCGAGTCGAGCAGCGCACGCTGCGCCTCGATGAGCGGCAGAAGGCCGGTCTTGCCGGCGGCGAATCCCTCGCGCGCCATCGATTCCACCTGCGTCGCCGACGGCACGTAGCGCGACTCGAAGAAGCGGGCGCGCGTCGTCGCCGCCGAGTACGTCGCCCAGGCGGCGCGCACGGCGGTCTCGATGCGTCGCGACACCGCGTTACGCTTGAGCTCGGCCGCGCGCGCCTCCGCCTGCGCCCGCGCGATCGGTCCGCCATTCAAGTTGAAGAGCGGCAGATCGAAAGCGAGCCCGCCGCGCGGCCCCACGCAGTAGCTGGCCCCGCCGCAGGTCGACGGATCGAGGATCTCGACTCCGAGATCGAGCGCAAACAGCGGCCGGCGGTCGGCACGCGCCGCCTGCACCCGCGCCAGCGCGGCGAAGCGCTCGGCCTCGAGCGCGCGCAGCTCCGGATGCGCCTTGGCCGCGTCGGCCAGGAGCGACTCGGGAGACGGCGTGGTGCCGACGGCCGAGAGCGGATCGCTCAGCGACGTCACCGTCTCCGACGGCAGCGCGGCCAGGCGCGCGAGCTCCAGGCGTGCCACGCCGAGCACAGCCGCGCGATCGCTGACGTCCTGGAGCCCACGGTCGTGCACCAGCTGCGCCTGCAGCTTCTCCAGCATCGAGCCGGCGCCCGCGTCGTAGCGCGTGGCGGCGATGTCGGCCACGCGCCGCGTCAGCTGCTCCACCTGTTGCGCGATCGCCAGCTCCTCCTCGGCACGCGCGACGGTGTAGTAGGCGATGCGCGCGTCATGCCGCAGCTGCCACAGTGAGGAGAGTGACTCGAGGCGCGACTGCTCGAGCGCCTTTTCGGCCGCGCGTACGTGCGCGCCGCGCTGGCCGAGGAGCGGCAGATGCAAGGTCAGCGACGCGGCGAAGACGGGCTCGGCGCGCCCGGCATTCACGCCGAGCGTCGGATTGGGGAACATGCGCGCCGACCGCACCTCCGCCTGCGCGATCGGCAGCAGCGACTGCGCCACCGCCTGATCGGGTCCGACCTCGGCCACGCGCGTGAGCGTCTCCTGCAACCCCAGCGGCGCCCCGTACGCGCGCGCCGACGCGGCACAGACGATCAGGGTGGCGGCCAGACGGCACATGCCGGGCATCATAGGCACAACATCGCGGAAGCGCTACTGAAGGTCCGGCGGACGGAAGGCAGGCGGGCGCTCTCTACTGGATGATCGGGGGGACCATCGAGTTCACGCCGGCACCGGCAAAGGCGATGCCCTTCATGGTCAACGGATCCTTGAAGGAGCCGAAGAGCGTGCCGGCGCCGGTCGCGGGATCGACGGTGATGACGTCGCCCGATCCGTCGTGCGTGAAAGCGAACACCTTGCCGAGCGCATACGAGACGCCGAACAGCTTGGGGAACCCCGTCGAGCCGACCGCGCTCGTGACCTGGCCGGTCGCGGTGTCGAGCTTGACCAGGATGTTGTCGATGTTGGAGCCGCCCGTCGCCGGATCGGCCAGCTTGTAGGCGGTGCCGTAGACCGTGCCGTCGGAGACGGCGACCAGATCGCCCGAGAGCGCCATGCCCATGCCGAGGCTTCCGACCTGCGTCACCGTCGGTGGCGTCGTCGCGGTATCGATGCGGCAGAAGGCGCCCCTGAAGTCGCCCACCCAGAGCTTGCCGTCGGGCGTGGTGGTCATGGCGACGTTGTCCATGCCGCAGACTGTGACCGGCCCGACGAGGGTGACGTGGCCGTCGGTGGCGCTGGCGGTGTAGAGGTTGGTCTTCGATACGACGTAGATGGTGTCGTTGGGTGCGACCGCGAGATCGGTGATGACGTCGGCGCTGGAGCCGACCTTGGGCGTGTTGAACTTGCCGACGGTGATGAGCGACTTGGCCATCAGATCGACCGAGTAGAGCGTGTCGTTCGAGTGCGCGTAGACCGTGTAGCAGCCGCTGCCCTGGCCCTCGCAGCCGGTCTGCCCGCCGCCGCCACCGCCGCCGCCGCCGCCCGCCGCGCCGCCACC
>JAQBQH010000422.1 GCA_028287105.1 Myxococcales bacterium | reverse complement strand
GCCATGCAGTATGGCCCCGGTTCGGAAAACGCCTACCCCGGCATCGCCACCACTTTTTCCGACTCCGTGCCGGTGCTGTTCCTGCCGCTCGCCCAGGCGCGGGACCAGTCGCAGATCTTTCCGACTTTCCGCTCCAACGTGAGCTACGCCTCGGTCACCAAGCAGATCGAGGAAATCAGGCTGCCGGAATCGACGCCGGCGGTCATGCGGCGTGCCTTCAGTGCGCTGAAGAACGGCCGCCTTGGCCCGGTGATGGTCGAAGTTCCGCGCGACCTCGTGGACCTGGATATCGGCACCGATGCGCTGCACTACACGCCGGTCCGTCCCACCCTGTCGGCCCCCGATCCGCGCGACGTGGAGGACGCCGCCAGGCGGCTGCTGGCCGCATCCAGCCCGTTGATCCTGGCCGGCCAAGGTGTGCTGTATGCCGAAGCCTCCGCGGAGCTGGTGGAACTGGCCGAGCTGCTGCAAGCCCCGGTGATGACCACCGTCGATGGCAAGAGCAGCTTCCCCGAGGACCATCCGCTCGCGCTCGGCTCCGGCGGCAACACGTTCAGCGGTCCCGGCCGGCTGTTTCTGTACACCAGGACAGACCTGATCTTCGGCATCGGCACCGGCCTGAACCGCCACCCGCTGACCACCCCGCCGCTGCCCAAGGGGGTGCCGATCATCCACGCCACCAACGACACCCGTGACCTGCACAAATCCTTCGACACCCAAATCGCGCTGCTCGGCGACGCCCGGCTGACGCTGTCATGCCTGATCGCCGCGGTGAAGGACCGGCTGGGCGGCAAGCGGCTCAACCGCAACCCGGCGGCGGAAATCGCGGCCGAGCGGGCGATCTGGCTGCAACGGTGGGAGGCCAAACTGAATTCGGCCGAAACCCCGATGACGCCGTATCGGGTGATGAATGAGTTCATGCGCGTGGTCGATCCCGCCGGCGCCATCGTGACGCACGATTCCGGCAGCCCGCGCGACCAGCTGCTGCCGTTCTATCGCGCCACCCGACCGCGCGGCTATCTCGGCTGGGGCAAGTCGCACCAACTTGGCACCGGGCTGGGCCTGACCATCGGCGCAAAAGTCGCGGCGCCGGAAAAATTCTGCGTCAATTTCATGGGTGACGCCGCGTTTGGCATGGTCGGGCTGGATTTTGAAACTGCCGTGCGCGCCGGCATCCCGATCCTGACGATCGTGTTGAACAACAGCACGATGGCGATCGAGATCCCGCACATGAAGCTCTCGCACGAACTGCACAAATCCCGCGACCTCGGCGGCAACTATGCCAATCTGGCGAAGGATCTGGGCGGCTGGAGCGAGCGCGTCTCCGACCCCGGCGGCATCGCCGACGCCATCCTGCGCGCCCGCCGGCAGACCGAGGAAGGCCGCCCCGCCCTGTTGGAATTCATGACCAGCGCCGAGACCGCGTTCTCCCACCGCAACGGCCGCGCCGAGTGAGCACGTCGCGGGTTCCTGGTACTCAACCACCTGGTCGAGGCGATGCGGCAGATCGGCGAGCAGGTGAAGGCATCGAACAACCGCTATCTTCGAATCGAGGAGGAGGTGGCGGCGCTCCAGCAGAAGGCGATCCAGAACGCCTTCAAATTGGCGGATATTGAGGATCGGCTACAACCATGAGCGCGTTGACCCTGCAGCGACCTGAAGCCGACTAGAATGGATGCAGAGCGCGACGTTCGCGGGTGCGATCGCCATCGCCGGGGCGCGAGTGGCACACGTGGAGAGCCTCGCTGGCTCCCGGAGTAGGACTCGAACCTACGACCGAGCGATTAACAGTCGCTTGCTCTACCAACTGAGCTATCCGGGATCAGCGGGCGCTCCCTATAGCGAAGCCCGGCGCCGGACGCAAATCCCCGCTTTGGGCAGCGCCGGGGCGGGCGATCAAAGCCCGAACAGCAGCTGCTTGCGGGCAAAACCCCGCAGGTCGAAATGGCCGATCTCGAAGCACGGCTCGTCCAGCAGGGCCGCAAAATTGGCCGACATGATCAGGTTCCGGCCGATCTCGCGGCAGATCCGTTCGATCCGGCTGGTCAGGTTGACGTCAGGGCCGATGACGGTGAAGTCCAGCCGATCCTCGGCGCCGATATTGCCGTACGAGGCCTGGCCGTGATGCAGCGCGATGCCGGCTTGCAGGACGATCCGGTCGGGGCCGCTGCGGGCCTCGTTCGACTGCTCCAGCGCCGCCAGACCTTCCTTCGCGGCCTCGAACGCGAGACGGCAGGCTTCGCGGGAATCGCGCTCCCCATTTTCGTTGAAGATCACCAGCATGGCGTCGCCCATGATCTCCATGACCTCGCCGCCGCGCCGGCGGACGGGCGGCATGAGGCAATCGAAATACCGGTTCAGGGTTTCGATCACCAGGTCAGGCGAATGCCTGTCGGACAATTCCGAAAAGCCGCGCAGATCGGCCAGCATCAGCGCCGCCGTGGTGGTGCGGACATCGCCGCGGCGGACCTGGCCGCTCAGGATCAGCTCGCCGGGCTCGCGCCCGACATAGGTGGTCAGCAGGTTGCTGGTGAAGCGGCGCAGGCTGTTGATCTCCACCACCGCGGAAAGGCTTGGTAGCAGGCCTTCCAGCAGCGCGAGATCGTCCGGGGCAAAGCCGCCCGGCTCTCGGGTCGCCCAGGAAATCACGTTCACCGCCCCGTCCGAGAAGACCAGGGGGGTGATGGCGTAGCTGGCATAGCCCTCGGCCCGCAGTTCCTCGAAAACTGGAAATTCGGGCTGTCCCGGCAGGCCCAGCCGCCAGTGGTGAAAGCCTTTGTTCTGCGCGGCAAACCGCACCGGGCTCTGCAGATAGGCGGCTGTACTTTCGAAACCGTATTCGAGCGGCCGGTCGCGGATGGCCTCGCCGCGCTGCCACAGGCGGGAAAGCCCGGCAAAATTCGGACGCAGGGCGCGGATGTGCAGCCAGCACCGGTCCAGCTTCACCCCCTGATCCCGCAGATGTTCGCAGAACGCTTGCAGCAGGGTCGAATTGTCGCGCGTCGGCCGCCCTTGCCGCATCAGCCAGTCGTTGGTGTGCGCCAGCCGGTCCTGCAAATGGGTCGTTGGGGAGGCGCCAGTCATAGCAGCCGGTCACAGCATCAGCGTGGAGATGCCGCGGCGGCTGGCCTGGGCGGCCATGCGGACACCCGCATTGACCGCACCAAAGCCCCGGTAGCCGCGGCGCTGGACGATCTCGAAGAAAAACCGGTCTTCGAACGTGCCGGTATAGGCGTGCAGGAAATCGCCGTTCTCGTCGCGGTCGTACAGCAGGTTCAGCTGCCGCAGCTGGTCCAGCATCGGATCGTCCAGGTCCCATTTGGCCTGCAAGTCGTCGTAGTAGTTGGCGGGTATGGGCAGGGTCTGCGCGCCCGCAGCGGCCAGCCGTTCCAGAGTGCGGTGGATGTCGTCGGTGGCGAAGGCGGCGTGGTGCACGCCGGCGCCGGAGAACGC
>JAQBQH010000416.1 GCA_028287105.1 Myxococcales bacterium | reverse complement strand
TCGACGAGCAATACGCGCAAGCCGCGCACCGCAGCGGTCGTCGCGGCGGCGAGACCTGCAGGGCCACCACCGATCACACAGACATCGATCGCGCGTTCTGCAACGGCTGGGAGCTCGGTCGCGGCGTGTGCCGGCAACTTGCCAAGACCGGAGAGCTGGCGCACGACCTTGTTCGCGAGCCGGTTCAGCATCGAAGAGCCGGTCATCAGCGTGTGGTGATCGAGACCGCGCGAGAACAGGAAATCCACGGCGCCGAGCAGATCGACCTCGGCAGAGGGAAATGCATTCTGGCCTTCGACCTCCGCGCCGGGCGTGCAGGGTGCGAGGCACGCGCGCAAGTTCGGAACGCCACCGAGCCGCACGAGACATCCGCTGCAGTGACCTTCGAGACAAAAAAAGGAGCGTGGGCGGTGATACTTGAGCGATCGCGACATCACGCGCGTGCCGCTGGCGAGCGTCGCCGCGGCGATGCTTTCGGACGGATATGCCCGAACCGTCGTGTCCGCAATGCGGACCTCGATGGCTTCACCTCGGTCGGAGTCGTTTGCGGGGAGGCGGCGGGCCACAGGTCTGTAGCAATATCACGCCGATCGGTGCCCCCAAAACCGTGTCGGTTCGTTGCTTTCACTTCCTGCTCCGCGATACCGTTCAGCTCGAAAGAACAGGGGATTCCAGAATGGCAACTCCAACTAGGCCGTGCCCCTACTGCGGTGCGGCCGCGCTGATGAATGCACCTGCATGCGGCACATGCGGACGACCGATGCCGCCGATGCAAGCGGGAGCGCCTCCGGGCGGCCAGCAGCCGGCGAAGACGATGTTCGGCTACGCCGCGCCGACGCCGGCGCAGATCGCCGCGAGCCGTGCAGCCGGACCGGGTCAGCCGCCGGGGCCGCCACCTCAGCAGCAGGGGTTTCAGCCGCCGCAGCAACAGGGATTTGCTCCGCCGCAGCAAGCGCGTCCGGGTGCGCCGCAGCAAGGCGGTTATCCGCAGCAGCCGCCGCAACAGGCGCAGCCGCAATACGGTCAGCAACCGCAACAGCCGGGATATCCGCCGCAGCCGGGACAACAACCGTACGGCCAACCGCCCGGTCAGCAATTCGGACAACCGCCTGGCCAACAGCCGGGATACGGCCAACAGCCTCAGCAGCAGCCGCCGTATGGACAGCCTCAGGGTCAGCAGCCCGGTCAGTTCGGACAGCCGCCGCAACAAGGTTTCGGTCAGCAGCCGGGCTCTGGATTCCCGCCGCAACAGCCCGCGCCGTATGGCCAGCCGCCCGGCCAGCAGTTCGGACAACCTGCCGGACAACCGTTCGGACAACAGCCGCAGCAGCCCTACGGCCAGCAGCCGCCTCAGCAGGCGTACGGCCAGCAGCCGGGTTACGGCCAGCAGCCGCCTCAGCAGGCGTACGGCCAGCAGCCTCAGCAAGGTTTCGGCCAGAACCAAGGCTATCCGCAGGCGCAGAATCCGTTCGCGCCGCCGCAAGCAGACTTGCCCGGCCCACTCGACGATATGGCGCGCAAGATCCCGCAATCGGCGCCCGGCACGTTGTTCGGATTTCCGATCAGCGCGCTGCGTGATGCATCGCTGCAGCGCAAGATCCTGTTCCTCGCCGGCGTCGCGCTCGTCGCTTCGATCGTCGTGCCGTTCTCGCTATCGCCGACGATCATCACGATCTCGAGCGGGATGCCGAAGTGGGACTTCCTGATCTGGCCGATCATCTCCGGCGGTGCGTACTTGCTCGTCGCGGCTGCTCCGGCAGACATGCGGGCGAAGGTGCCGCCGGCGGTGTTGCATTGGATTCCGTTCGGCGTCGCGTTCGCCGGCATCTTGATGGGCAGCGGCGCTGGTGCGGGTGGTCCAATGTCGAGCGGCGCGTCCGACACGCTTCACATGCTCGGATACGCGACGCTCGTGTTCGGTCTGCTCGCGCGGATCGCACAACCACAAGATCAGATCGCGCGCATCATCATCGCGGTCGGCGCCGTCATGATGGCGCCGGGCCTGTTCAAGATGTTCGACTACGCGTTCCACTTCAGTGGCGTGCCCGCGCTGATGATCATCTACGTGCTCCTGAACTTCATCGTCACGCTGCTCGGAGTGCTCTGCGTACTGTTCGTCGTGCCGCCGCAGAAGCTGCCGCCGGCGCTGCAAGCGGTCGATGCGTTTGGTCCGCTGATCTGCGCCGTGCTGATCCTGTGGCTGCCGCTCTCGGTCGTCCTCATGGGCCTCGCGCTCCTCGTGCACATGCACGCGGGCATCAGCGCGATCCTGATCATGGCGCACATGCTGCTGCCGATCCTCGCGTACTTCGGCGTGCTCATGATGGCGTCGCCCGCGGCCTATGAAGAGGCCAAGGCGATGTTCAGCAAGAACAAGGGTGGTGGCGCTGCGCCGCCGTCCGGTGGTGGCTACCCGCCGCAAGGCGGAGGTTACCCGCCGCAAGGTGGCGGTTATCCGCCGCAAGGCGGAGGTTACCCGCCGCAAGGTGGTGGCTACCCGCCGCAAGGTGGCGGTT
>JAQBQH010000211.1 GCA_028287105.1 Myxococcales bacterium | reverse complement strand
GGCGGTGACGGGCGTGGTGCTCGGTGCCGCGCTGGCGCCGCGGCCGAAGGATTGCGGCTCGGCCAACGTCTGCTTCGGCGTCGTCTACTAGCGCCAAGGCCGCGAAAAGACGGCTGGGTCGCGGAGGTAGCAAGGCGCGCTGCCGGCGTCGGAATCCGTCGCAGTCGCCGCTGCGCCGCGTGCTCCACCATCGGACCCGCCCAGGTCGCGCTTCGCGCGACGCGGCCCCCTCTCCGCCGGGAGGTCGCCTCCCTGCGTCCGCTCTTGCGCCTGGTACTAGAGCGCTCCCTCGCTCATTGGCCACGTCCTCAACGCGCAGAGCGGAGGTAGTAAGGCGCGCTGCCGGCGGCGTAAAGGACCCGCGTCGCGCGCAGCTCGACATCAGCGGGTCCGCTGGAGGAGCACGCCGCGCAGCGGCGACTGCGACGAATTCCGACGCCGGCAGCGCGCCTTGCTACCTCCGCGACCCCAGCCGTCCCGAAGCTATTCGTTCTTAACTGACCGGCATGGGCGTTAGTAGACGACGCCGAAGCAGACGTTGGCCGAGCCGCAGTCCTTCGGCCGCGGCGCCAGCGCGGCACCGAGCACCACGCCCGTCACCGCCACGCCCGCCGCCGTCCAGAACCACCAGGTCTTGTAGAACGGCTTCCGCACGATCGGCTTCGGCGGCGGCGCATCCTTCGACTCGACCAGCTCGATTTCGTAGCTCACGTTCAGATAGAGCGCCGACGCCAGGGTCGCCAGCTCCTTCTCCGCCTTCGCCGCCGGCACCGTCTTGGTCACGCGCGTCAACCGGCGCCGCGTGCGCAGATCGTAGAGGAAGCTGTCGACCTTGATCTGGCCATTGCCGCTCGGCGTCGCGCGCACGAACACCGCGTGGTCGACGAAGAGCACCTCTTTCAAATTGTCGGCGCTCGGGTCCAGCGTCTGCTGGCTGACCGATTTCTCCGCGCCCACCAGCGCCTGCTCGACGAGGAGGTATTTCGTCGACCGCTCCATGGCCAGCGACACCAGCTGCTGCACCTTGGCCGACACCTGCGCCGGCATGACCGCCTTCTTGAAGCCTTCCTTCTTCAGCGTCACCCAGTGCTCGCCGACGACCAGCCCCTCGGCGAACGTCGGCGTCACCCCGACGTAGCGGCCGTCGACGTAGGCCTGCGCCGCGCCCGGCTCCGACCGAATCTCGAGCGACCCGCGCCGCGCTTTCTCCACGTCCTTGCGCACGTCCTCGACGACCGAGAGCATCGCCGGCGGATACTTCGTCAGGTCGACCTTGTAGTCGCTGCGCCAGATCAAGAGCCGCGCGAAGGTGGCGCGCGCCTCCTTCTTCTCCGCGTTCTCGAAGTAGGCGGCGCCGAGCGCCATCATCGCGTCGGCCAGCTCCTGCTTCTTGATGTAGGGCAGCACCTTCGACAGCACGTCGACCGCCTGCGCCAGCTTCTTGATCGCCTTGTCCAGCTCCAGCGCCGTGAGCGCCTTTTGCCCCTCTTGCAGGAGCACGCGCCCTTCGTCGATCTGCTCCTGCGGCACCTCCTGCGCGAAGTCGGCCAGACGCGTGTCGAGATCTTTCATCTCGAGGCGCGGGTTGCGCTTGAGGCCGTCGTCGAGCGCGCGCATCACCGGGACCAGCGTCTGATCGTCGAGCCCCGGATGCTTGAGCAGGAACGTCGTGACCCGCACCGCTTGCGGCCCGTTGGTCACCGTCGCTGCGGGCGCCTGCGCGGCGGGCTCCTGCGCCCGCGCGGCCGTCGTGAGCGCGGCGAGGAGCAAGAGGGGACCACCGAGAGCTGACAGCTGATGACTGAGCCGCCTCACTTCGCTTGCGTCAGCCTCCGAATTTTCGCCGCGAGATAGGGATCGTTGGTCGCGTAGTCGCGCAACACTTCTCTCAAGCGCGGCTCCAGATCCTTCGGCACCGCGCCGCCCATCTGACGCCCGATGGCATCCTCGATGAGGAGGTCGACCGCCTGATCGGACGTGATTTCGCCCGCCCGCAGCCGCGCCGCCACCTGCGCGATGGGATCGGTGCCGCCCGTTCCACCGGTGCCGCCGACCCGCCCGACCGCGCCGGTCTCCGCCGCCGCCGTCTCGTCGACGCCATCGATGGGAGCCGCTTCATCAACCGCGTCGGTGGGCCGCGGCCCGTCGCCTGGACCTTTGATGCGCATCCGCTACCGACGGTAGCACCAAACTACTTCGGCGTAAAACGAACGCGACCGATACCGTTCGTGCCGTACTCCGCCCGGGCGCTCGTCGCTACGTCGCTCTCCGAGAAGCGCAGATCGATCGACTTGTTCTTGCGCCAGAGCTCCATCATGTCGCGATAGTGCGGCGACGCCGGATCGAGGATCTCGCCGCCTGGCAGCGTGTTGCGCGCCCGCGGCCCGTTCTTGGGATCGAGCTCCGCGACGAAGCGGATGGCGGGTCCGTGAGCGTAGCTGTAGTCGCCGATGTCGACCGAGTCGCCCGCCGCGTCGACGGTGCCGATGTCGCCATGCCGCGGAAAGCCGTTGGCATATTTGGGATCGGTCTTGAGCGGAATGCGCAGCGCATCGATCGGCGCCAGAAAGTCGAGCGTCAGCGTGTGCAGGTTGCCCCAGCGCCACGTCGCCGCATCGGGCCCGAGCGCCTTGTACAGATAGTCCATGGCGTCGAAGAGCGCGAAGGCCGCGATCTGCCGCTTGGTCTCGGCCGCCGGCGTGTCCCAGACGTCGAACAGGATCGGATCGCCGGTCAGCGGATGCAGCCCGGTCTTGACCAGCTCGGTATGGGTGCACATGCGCACGAGCAGCTTGAGCTGCGCGAACGATCCCGGCGTCACGCCGAGCTGCGAGTATTCGTCCTCGAAGGTGCGATCGGCGAAGCGGCGCATCCACACGCCCATCACCGCCGCCGCCTGCGAATCGGCGATCTGCTGCGCGGTGGGCGCGTCCTCGTCCACGCCCGAGGCCATGTCGAAGCTCGACCACGCCTTGACGAAGGCCAGCGCCTCGGGCGCGAGCATCTTGGCCGGCCCGTCGGCCTGCGCGACGATCCCGGTCAGATCGGCGTGCGAGCCGGGCGTGTTGATCTCCTCGACGAGCGCCTCGGCCGCGCTCAGGAACGTCGGCGCCAGCGCCTGCGCCCACTCGCTCACCGCGTCGGCCTGGATCGACTGCATGTCGTCGAGCGTCAGCTTGCCCGCCGCCAAAATGCGCTTGGTGATGCGCCCGACGCGCGTGCCCGGATCGTAGTCGGCGCCGAGATAGAGCGGGGCGCCGTCGACCATCGGCTCCGAGAAGAACGGATCGTCGTCGTCGGTGACGCCGATCGGATCGTTGTTCGCGGTGGCGATGAAGCCCTGTGGCGGATCGTAGGCGTGCGGGATGTACTTCGGATCCATGTCGCCGCCCCATTCGGCGGTGCCGTCGCCGGGCATGACCTTCCACGGCGCTGCCGTCGCGGCGCGCCGCGGCGTACGCGTGTACTGGGTCCAGCCGAAGTGCCCCTGATCGTCGCCGATGACCCAGTTCTGGTTGCCGTAGAGGAAGCCGGAGTCGATGGCCGCCACCGCCTCCTTCATCGTCTTGGCGATGTTGAGGCCGTAGACCACCGTCGAGAGCTTGGGCGCCGGCTGATGGCCGGTGTACTTGATCGACAGCTCGGTCGCGGCCAGCGGTTCGACGCCGTGCGTGGCGGTTACGCGCGGAACGATGGGCCCGTGGTGCGGCACGTCGTAGAGCGTGACGGTGATGCTGCTGACGATCTGCCCGAAGCGGCCGATGTCGAGCTTCTCCTGGCGCGGCACGAGCGGCACCTTGGCGCCGTTGAACAGCACGCAGGGCGCGGTGCCGCCGTCGCAGCTCACGATGGTCTCCTGGTAGACGTCTGTGTTGTCGATGTAGTTCACCGTCGAGCCCCAGGCGACGTGCTCGTTCATGCCGAGGATGACGCCGGGGATGCCGGGGAACTGCACGCCCATGACGTCGAGCGGCGAGTCGCCGCGCGCGACCAGATGCACGAGATAGAACGTCGGCGGGTTGGACAACGACAGGTGCGTGTCGTTGGCCACCATGACATGCCCCGACGCCGACAGCTGCGGCCCGACGACCCAGTTGTTGGAGCCGACCGACGGGTTCAAGAGCGAGTCGTGCCCGACGCCGCTCACCGTTGCGCGCGTGGCCTGATAGAGCGCCAACAGCGACGGGTCACCGACGCCGCCCGCGACCGAGGCGGTGGTCGTGTCGCCGTTCATCCCGGTCCAGCCCGACGGCAAGGTGTACGTGGGATCGACGGGCGCCAGGATCTGGAAGTCCTCCGCGATGCGCTTGCGCGCCGTCAGCGCCGGCGAGGCGCCGTTCTCGAACTGCGCCTTGGCGGCGGCGTCCATCTGCGTGCGAAAGATTTCGCTGTCGGCGTCGAAGGAGAGCGAGAACGCCTGCAGCTGGCCGAGCACCAGCGAGTCGACCTCGGTCCACGGCTTGATCGTCTGCGGGTCGTAGAGGAACGCCAGCGCCGGCGGCAGCTGATAGCGCTGCGACTTCAAGTCGTCGACGTAGGCGTTCACGCCCGCGGCGAAGCTGGTCAGCATCTTGGTGATGCCGCGATCGTCGGGATCCTGCGACGCCTGCAGCGTCTGCCACGCCGACTCCACCGTCGAGCGCAGGTGGTGCACGCGCATCTGGATGTCGCCGTCGATCACCGACGGCGAGATGTCGCCGAGCAGCTCCGACAGCGTGCCCGACGCCTTGTGGCGCGCCAGATCCATCTGGATGAGACGGTCCTCGGCCATGATGTAGCCCTGCGCGAAGGCGACGTCGGCGGCGCTCTCGCCGTAGATGTGCGGGATGCCGAACTCGTCGCGCACGACGTCGACGTCGGCCGACAGCGCCGGATTCTTGACGACGTCGGTCTGCGGGATGTCGCCGACGGGGTGGCCCGAACAGCCGAATAGGAATAAAAGAGTGGCTAAGGTCGTTATGCGCACGTTCAGATGATATCGCGCTTTTTTCGCGGCATGGGCTACTTCGGACGCGGTTGGGGCACCGCGTTTGGTGCGGCTGGCGTGACGCGGTGGGTAATGCTTCCGGCGCTCCTGACCGTCGTGGTCTCGGGCGGCGGCACCTGGCTCGCCTATCGCTGGGCGGTCGATTTCATCCACCGCCAGTCGGCTGGCCACGGCTCGCTGTTCGGCCTCCTCGTCTGGCTCGGCGTCATGCTGCTCGTCCTGGCGTCGGCCTACTTCCTCTATGTCGCGTCGTGCCTGCTGGCCACGGCCCCATTTGCCGGCGTCTTGTCGGAGCGCACCGAGCAGTCGCGCACCGGCCACGTGGTGTTGCCGGCGACGTGGAAGCAGACGGCGGCGCTGTCGGCGCGCGGCGTCGGCCACGCCATCCTCGGCGTCTCGATCTACCTCGCCATCGCGATCCCGCTCTTCCTGTTGCAGTGGTTCGTACCGCTGCTGGCGCCGCTCGTGTGGGTGGCGAGCATCGTTCAGGCCGGCTACTTCTTCGCCTTCGACGGCTTCAACGAGCCCTTGCACCGCCGCGGCTACGGCTTCGGCGCCAAGTGGTCGTTCATCGGCAAGCACACCGCCGAGTCGCTCGGCTTCGGCGTCGCCGTGGCGCTGCTCATGATGGTGCCATTCTTGAGCGTCATCGTGACGCCGGTGGCCATCGTCGGAGGAACGCTCCTCTTTCTCGACCTCGATCAGCCGGGAAGCTCGAAGCCACCGACGGCGTAGAATCTGCCATGGAGCGGAGTCGCCGTTCGGTCCTCCTCTCGGTGCCGCCGTTGTGGCTCATCGGCGTCTGCCTCTTTCTCCCCACGGTGCGCTCGTGCGAGCGCATGGAGTCGCCGGCGATGCTCGTCAGGGGCGGGCCGCTCTTCTTCAGCGGCTTCTGCTCGCCCTATCTCTTCGCCGAGCTCCTGGCGGTGCTGGCGATCGTCGCGCTGGCAGGGCAGCGGGTGACGCCGCGGCTTCAGCGGGCGACGCTGGCGGCGGTCGTCTTGTCGAGCGCGTCGGCCGTCATCCTCGCCGTCATGGGGATGAGGACGGTTGTCAGCGCGGGCGAGCGGGTCTGGTCGCTCTTCGCGGTCGGCTGTGTGATCGCGGCGTTCACGACGCTGTGGCGCGCGCGGCGAGACGACCAATGGAGTCGCTTCGCCGCCTCGCTGCGCGCGTACGTCGTGCTGGCGCTGCCGATGACGACGCACCTGGCGCGCATCGGCATCGAAGACGGCGCGCACCGCCTCGGCTGGGGCGCGTACGTCTATTTCGTCGCCGCTGCCGCGCTGTGCGTGATCCATGTTCGCCGTCTCGTGCGATCCTCTCCCGGGTGAAGAGCATCTTCGACGACGACGCCGAGCTGTACGACGCGATCCGTCCCGGCTA
>JAQBQH010000192.1 GCA_028287105.1 Myxococcales bacterium | reverse complement strand
CGGATGCGGTCGGTGGACAGGCGCGGCGCTCCTCCGGCAGCGTCTTCCACCAGGCGAGCGTGTCGCGCGCGGTGTCGGCGACGGGGCGGAAGGTGAGCCCGGCCTTGACGGCGCGGTCGCGGTTGATGCGACCCATGTAGGCCATCTCACCGACGGGCGGGACCCACACCGGCATGTTCATCCACGGCTGGACCTCCTGCTTCTCGAGGAACTCGGCGTCGGCCCAGGTAAACTTCGCGTCGCCGCCGACGCCCTTCTTGCAGCCTTCGAGGAGCTGGCCCATGCCGAGGGTGGTGGCGGGGCCGAGCGCGTTGAAGGTACCGAGGAGCTTATTCTCGACGATCGTCCAGACGATCCAGTTGGCCAGATCGCGGACGTCTATATAGAGGACGGGATCGTCGGGCTTGCCCGGCGCCAGCACTTCGCCGCCGCGCGCGAGGCGCACCGGCCAGTAGGTGAAGCGATCGGACGGATCGTCGGGACCGACGATGAGGCCGGGACGCACGATGGTGACGCGGCCGGGGAGGGCGGCCTCGGCGGCCTTTTCGCACAGCGCCTTGAGCGCGCCGTAGCTGCCGCCGTCGACCTTCTCGGTCGGCTCCTTAAGCTTGGCGAGCGGCGAGCTCTCGTCGACAGGCTTCGACGGGTCCTCGTAGACCGAGATGGTGGAGACGAAGACGTAGTGGCCGACGTTGGCAGCCAGCAGCGTCGCCGAGTCCTTGACCAGACGCGGCACGTAGCCGGAGTCGTCGATGACGACGTCCCACTTGCGCCCCTTGAGCGCGTCGAGCTGGCCGTCGCGATCGCCGTGCAGCTGCTCGAGGTCTTTGAAGCGGCCGGGGTTGGTCTTGCCGCGGTTGAACAGCGTCAGCGTGTGGCCGTGTGCGCGGGCCGCGGCGACGAGGGCGGGGCCGAGGAAGGCGGTGCCGCCGAGGATCAAGATCTTCTTCGGCTTGGCCGGAGCCGCCCGGCCGCGGCGGCTACGAAGCGTCATGGCGGCGGAGGCGGCGGCGGCGAGCGAGCCTTGGAGGAAGCGGCGGCGGCTGGTCATGGGTACAAAACACCGATGGCCGGCAAAGGTTCACGCGGTGCGCGCGCGGCTCACTTGCGCTCGTAGATCACCTTGCCGCCGACGATCGTCACGTCGACCCTGGCGCGCGTGAGCGTGGCGGCGGGGCTGTCGAAGATGGTGAGATCGGCGGCCATGCCGGGGGCGGCGCGACCGCGCCACGCCTCCTCGAACGCGGCATAGGCGGCGCCGGTGGTGAAGGCGCGCAGGGTCTCGTCGAGCGTCAGCTTCTGATCGACCGTCCAGCCGGCGCGCTCGACACCGGCGCGCAGCCCGGCGACCAGGCTCGGCTCCTCGACGGGGAAGTCGCTGCCGAAGGCGAGCGGCACGTGGGCCTCGAGCATGCGGCGCCAGGCGTACGCGCCCTTGACCCGCTCCTTGCCGAGGCGCGCTTCGGCCCAGGGCGAGTCGGAGGTCGCGTGCGTCGGCTGCATCGAGGCGATGAGGCCGAGCTTGGCGAAGCGCGGGATGTCGCCCAGCGCCACCACCTGCGCATGCTCGATGCGAAAGCGCTGCGCCGGTTTGACGCCGGCGCGCATGAAGGCATCGAGCGCGTTGCGGTTGCCGCGATCGCCGATGGCGTGGATGGCGACCTGCCAGCCCGCGGCGACGGCGCGGCGGGAGAGCGCTTCGATGGTGGCGGCGGGCATGATCTCGAGGCCGCTGTTCTTGGCGTCGTCGCTGTAGGGCGCGAGCAGCGCGGCGCCGCGCGAGCCGAGCGCGCCGTCGGCGTAGAGCTTGATGCCGCGCACCGATAGCATCGCGCGCGGCGCGCTCTTGGCGGGCGGCTGCGCCAGGAGCGTGTCGGCGTCGGCGGCGCTGCCGAGCGCGTAGACGCGAATCTTGAGCCGGCCGGCGGCGGCGAGGCGGTGATAGACCGCGAGCGTCCCGAGGCCGACGCCCATGTCGTGAATGCCGGTCAGCCCCTGCGCCGCGACGACCTCCTGCGCGCGCAAGATGGCTGCTTCGATCTCGGCGTCGGTCGCGGTGGGGATCGCGTGGTCGACGAGCGACATGGCGTTGTCGACGAAGATGCCGGTGGGCTCGCCGGCGGCGTCGCGCACGATGCGGCCGCCGGCGGGATCGGTGGTGGCGCGGGTGATGCCGGCGCGCTTCATCGCTTCGGCGTTGGCCCAGCCGGCGTGGCCGTCGATGCGCTCGAAGAAGACCGGCCGCGCGATGTGATCGAGCGCGGCGTGGGTGGGGAACGCTTTGTCGGCGAAGCGGTTCTGATCCCAGCCGCGACCGATGATCCAGGGGCGCGAGCTCTTCTCGGCGGCGGCGGCGGCGCGGCGCGCGCATTCGGCGGCGCTCGCGACCCCGCGCAGATCGACCTCGGCGAGCGCGAAGCCGAGGCCGCTCAGGTGCGCGTGCGCGTCGGTGAGCGCGGGCACGACCGCGCGGCCGTGCAGATCGATGACGCGGGTGCCGGCGCCGACGAGGGCGGCGACGGCGGCGTCGTCACCGACGGCGACGATCTGATCGCCGCGCACGGCGACGGCGCGCGCGTGCGGGTGCGCGGGATCTTGCGTGAGGACGTCGCCGTTGCGCAGAACGAGGTCGGCGGGCGGCTCGGTGGCCGCGCGCGCTGTTGTACCGAGGAGCGCGACCGTGATGGCGACGGTGAACGCGGTGAGCGTGACGACGAGGCGGTTCATGGGCGCGACCGTAGCAAGCGCGCCCGCTTTGCGCAGCTGAAGAATGCGCTAGCGGCGCAGGCTGGTCTGCAGATGGACCGGCATCGCGTAGCCGCCGAGGTCGAAGCTGCCGTCGAGCGCCAGGGTGGCGCCGCCGCTCTGCACCGCGCGCAGGATGCCGCTGCCGACGCGGAAGAAATCGAGCTGCGCCGAGATGGTCAGCGGCAAGGTGCCGCCGGCCGCCAGCTGCGAAGGCGCGGTCGAGGCGTTGAGGATGGGCGCGCCGTTGATCGCGAGGCCGTAGCTCAGCGGTCCGAGCGGCAACACGAAGGCGTTGTTGTTGCGCACGTTGATCGTCACCGACAGCCCCGCGCCGGTGGCGTTGATGCTGCCGAGGTTGGCGCCGCCGATCGACAGCGTCGGCAGCTGCGGCACCGGCAAGGTGCCCGTGTGTGACAGCGGCACCTCGAGGATCCCGAGCGGCGTACCGAAGCCGAGCTTGGTATTGATCGTGAACGGCACTTCGCGCTTCGTGAAGATCGACGCCAGCGCTTGCGCCAGCTCGACGAACTTGAACGACACCGGCAGCGCGAGCTCGCCGGTTCCGTTGGCCGGCACGTGCAGCGGATTGTTGGCGACGCCCTGCACGAATGGATGATTGTCGACCGTCAGCTGATATACGAGCTTCGCCAGATCGATTCCGATCGCATTGCGATTCTCGACGGCGAAGACGAGATTGGCGCCGATTCCCTGAAAGGTCAGACTGGTTACATCGACGCGACGTACGCTGACTCGCGGTTTCGAGAACAGCTGATCGCAAGCGACGAGGCTGAATAAGATACTGAGGAGAAAGGCAACTCTGAGAGTGCGCACGCGGACATTATTAGCGTGGATGAAAATCTGCTGGCAACCGTCTAAAACGTGTTTAGATGCTCCACTCAAATACAAGGAGGATATGAATGGTGATCAAGAACGTCGTGGGGGCGCTTGCGCTCTTCGGGCTCGGCCTCGCCGGGTGCGATCAGTCGAAGGCGGAGCTGGACTCGACCAAGCAGCAGCTTCAGTCGGTGACGGCGGAGCGTGACTCGCTCAAGACCCAGCTCGATTCCACCAAGCAGCAACTCGCTGCCGCGCAGCAGCAGATGGATCAGATGAAGCAGGCGCAGGCCGCGCCGCCCGTGGCACCGCCGAGTGGCGCCGCCGTGACTCCGCCGGCGAAGCACGCGGGTGGCGGCAAGACGACGCCGAAAGCACCGACCGCCAAGCAGGTCGATCAGGTCGAGCAGAAGAAAGCGAATACCGGCGGCAGCAGTATGTAATTTTGGTCTCACCAAAGGAGCTTAAAAGATGAGCAAAAATCTATTGGCAGGGCTCGTGGTCGTCGTGGCCACGACGTTCCTCGGCTGTGGCGGCGGCGACGATACGACGTCCACCACCACCGACGATATGGCGATGAAGCTGTTCAAGGTCCAGTCGGGTACGTACAACGTCAGCAACCTGGTCGTCGGCACCGACAGCTGCATGCTGGGGTTGAGCACGACCGGCACCAACCCGTTCGCCACGCTCGCCGTGGTCAACGACGGCAACGGCAACGTCAAGCTCGGCACCATGCGCGGGCCGTCGGATCCGCCGCCGAGCTATACCCCGGCCGCTTATTCGCAGGGCTCGGGCACGTTCACCGACAGCTATCACGCGACGACGACGATGACCACGATGGTCACGGCCGACACGTCCGCGATGTGCACGTACAACATGACGCGCACCAACACGATCACCGTGGTGGGCGACAACATGCTGAACATCTCGTTCTCGCAGATGACGTCGAACCGCCTGGCGGCCTGCATGCCGGCCGTCGGCACCAGCTGCACGTCGACCTACACGTTCACCCTGCAGATGCCGGTGACCTGATGTTGGCGCGCATCCTGACGGGGCTGTTCGTGGTCGGCCTGATGATGGCCACCGTGGTCGGCTGCCACGACAAGAAGAACGACAGCACGACGCCGGCGGGCATGAGCGACGCCGGAACCGCGCCGGCCTATCCGCCCGCGCAATAGCGACGTAATTAGCGAAACGATCCTTGGTTCATCTTCGGAGCGACGCCGCGAGCCTCACCCGGTTCGCGGCGCGCTCCCTTTCTTCGTGGAGGAGCGGATGAAGATCCAGCTCGTGTGCGCAATGCTGGCCGTCGGCGGATGCGCGACCACCGGGCTCGGCTCCGTCGAGACCGAGGTGGCCAAGGCGCTGATTTCGTCGGACCAGGAAAACAAGCTCGGCCTCCAGTTCAAGACCGAGCTGGAGACCAAGCAGAAGGTCGTCTATCTCAACGATCCCACCGTCGTCGAGTACGTGCGCGGCGTGGCCAACAAGGTCATCGCGCTCGGCAAGAAGGATCGCCCCGACGTGACCTGGCAGGTCAACGTCATCGACGACAACAAGACCGTCAACGCGTTCGCGACGCCGGGCGGATATCTCTATGTCTATTCCGGCTTGATCACGGCCGCCGACAACGAGGCGGAGCTGGCCGGCGTCATGGCGCACGAGACCGGGCACGTGGTCGCGCGGCACTCGGCGCGCCAGATGGTCGACGCGTATGGGCTCGAGGCGGTCGCGGGGCTGGCGCTCGGAAAAGATCCCGGCCTCCTCGGGCAGCTCGCCGCCGGCGTCGGCACCAAGGGCTTCATGCTGGCCAACTCGCGCAGCGACGAGACCGAGGCCGACGAGTACGGTGCGCGCTATGCCGCCGGGGCGGGGTACGACCCGCATGGCCTGGTGACCTTCTTCGAGAAGCTCAAGCGCCAGGAAGGCAGCTCGCCGGCGTTCCTCGCGATCCTGAGCGATCACCCGGCCACGCCCGATCGCATCGATCACACCAACCAGTACATCGCGCAGCACAAGCTTCATGGCGCGACGACGAATGCGCCGCAGTTCGCGGCGATCAAGGCGCGCGTCGCCTCGCACGTCTCGCAGTCGCCGCCGCCGTCGCAGGCTGGCGTCGGGCCGCCCAATGGCGGCAGCAGCGGCAGCGGCAACACGGGGACGAGCGGCACGAGCGGTGGCGGGCAGATGCTGGCGCCGCACGGCTCGCAGTCGAGCGGGTCCAAGTCGCCGCCTCCGAAGTTCGTCCCGCCACCCAACTAGCGCTGTAGGGATTTGTCAGGTATCAACCGGACAAAGGGTCCAAAATCAGTGTAAAATAATTGCCGTGGCCCGCGCGACGGCCCTCCGCCTGCCGCACCAACCAGGGTGCATTCGGCGCCCGTCACAGGTTGTTTTTGCACAGCTACCCGGCAACCGGGCGACCGCGTGTGCAGGCACTGCACTTCCACTTTTGACGGTGCGACATGTAGGTTCCATGCAACTCCTGCACAGCGCGTGGATTTGCGACCCAGTTATGGGTGGAACATTTCCTGCTTTAGCGGGCGCACGCCCATGGGGGAGCTGCGCGCAGTGACTGAAGATCCCGCGATCACCACGTCGGCCGAGATTTTGCTGGTCGACGACGACCCGAAGACGCTCCTCGCCATGGAGGCGACGCTGAGCGAGCTCGGTGCGTCGATGGTCACCGCGCGCTCCGGTCGCGAGGCGCTGATGAAGCTGCTCCACGCCGACTTCGCGCTCATCCTGCTCGACGTCCAGATGCCGGACATGGACGGCTTCGAGACCGCCGAGCTGATCCGCAGCCGCGACAAGACCCGCCACACGCCGATCATGTTCCTGACCGCGTTCAATCAGAACGATCGCTCGCTCCTGCGTGGCTACGGCATCGGCGCGGTCGACTTCATGTTCAAGCCGATCGTGCCGGATATCTTGCGCTCCAAGGTGCAGGTCTTCGTCGAGCTTCATCGCAAGACGCAAGAGGTCCGCCGCCAGGCGCAGCTCATCCGCGAGTCGGAGGCGCGCGACCACCTGCGCCGCATGGCCGACGAGCGGCAGCGCTGGGAAGCGAATGCGCTGCGCGAGCAGATGGAGACCGAGCGCGCCGCGGCCGAGCAGATGGCGCGCAAGGCGGAGGAGCTGGCGATCGCCGTCGCCGACCGCGACGCGGCCGCGATGGCGCTCGTGCAATCGAACTCGCGCCTGGCGCTCTTGTCGGACACGGCCAACCGGCTGCTCGTCGGCGATCGGCCGCACGCGATCCTGACCGAGCTCTTCCAGCGGCTCACCGGCCACCTCGACCTGGATGTCTATTCGTACCGGCGGCTGGTGGACGACCAGCTCATCCTCGAGCTCTCCGGCGGGGTCGCGCCGGAGCTGGCGGAGCAGAGCCGCTCGGTCCGGATGGGTCAGAGCCTGCCCGGGAAGGCGGCCGCCGAGCGGCGGCGCATCGTCTACGACGAGGTCAACGGACCGACGAGCGAAGCGCCGCCCGAGGTGCTCCGGCTCGGCGCCACCGCGTGCGCCTGCTTCCCGCTCCTGGCCGCCCACAATGAGGTCCTCGGCACGCTCTCGTTCGGGTCGCGCCGTCGCCAGCGCTTCACCGGCGACGAGCTGGCCACGCTGCAGATGGTCGTCGACCAGATCGCCATCGCGCTCGAGCGTGAGCGGCTCGTGACCGAGCTGCAGTCGCGCAACGCCGAGCTGGCCGACGCCGATCGGCGCAAGGACGAGTTCCTCGCCATGCTGGCGCACGAGCTGCGCAACCCGCTGGCGCCGATCGTCAACGCGCTGCACGTGCTCAACCATGAGGCGGACGGCGACCCCGCCATCGTGCGCGCGCACCGGACGATGGACCGCCAGGTGCGGCACCTCATCCGTCTCATCGACGACCTGCTCGACGTCTCGCGCATCACGCAGGGCAAGATCGAGCTGCGCCGCGAGCCCACGCATCTGCAGACGGTGATCGATCAGGCGGTGACCATCGCCCGCCCGCTCATCAACTCGCGCGGGCATCAGCTGATCGTGACGGTGCCCGACGAGCCGGTGCCGGTCGATGTCGACGTCACGCGCATGGCGCAGGTGGTTTCGAACCTGCTCAACAACGCCGCCAAGTATTCGGAGCGGCCCGGCACCATCACGCTCTCGGCCGAGCGCGGCGAGGACGAGGTGGTCATTCGCGTCAAGGACACCGGCATCGGCATTCGCGCCGAGATGCTGCCGCGCGTCTTCGAGCTCTTCGTGCAGGCCGATTCCGACATCGATCGCGCCGCCGGCGGGCTCGGCATCGGGCTGACGCTGGTCAAGCGCCTCGTGCAGATGCACGGCGGCGAGGTCATGGCGCAGTCCGAGGGCGAGGGCAAGGGCTCGGAGTTCATCGTCACCGTGCCGCTCGCCGACGACGACGAGACCGCGGCTGCCGTCGAGGCGGTGGCGGTAGCGGCGCGCGCGGTCAAGCAGGTCGCGGCGGCCACCGGCGGCGCCCGACATCTCCGCATCCTCGTCGTCGAAGACAACGCCGACATCCGCGAGACGCTCAAGGAGCTGCTCGAGATCGAAGGACACATCGTCACGCTGGCCGAGGACGGGCAGGCTGCCGTCGCCGAGGCCGGCAATGGACACGAGCATGACGTGGCGCTGGTCGACATCGGCCTGCCCGGCATCGACGGCTACGCGGTCGCCCAGCGACTGCGTGACATCCGCGCGCACAAGGGCTTCCCGCGGCGGCTGATCGCGATGACCGGCTATGGGCAGGCCGAGGACAGGCGCCGCGCGTTCGAAGCCGGCTTCGACGCACACCTGGTCAAGCCGGTGGACCCCGAGACATTGACGCGCCTTTTGGCAGCGGAAACCAACGAAGGAGACGTCTAGAGATGCGCACGACCAACAACGGCAACGGCAATGGCAACGGCGGCGAGAAGGAGAGCAAGCCCGAGGGCGGCTCCAGCGTCGATACGAAGCTCTTGCTGGCCACGCTGCTCGCCGTCAAAAAAGGCGACTTCTCCGTGCGCATGCCCGTGGATCACGTCGGCGTCGCCGGCAAGATCTACGACACGCTCAACGACGTCATCGAGCTGGAGCAGCGCACCGCGACCGAGTTCGCGCGCATGAGCCAGCTCGTCGGCAAGGAAGGTAAGATCAACCAGCGCGCCTCGATCGGCGGCGCCGGCGGGTCGTGGCAGACGCGCATCGAGCACTTGAACGGCCTCATCGCCGACCTCCTCCAGCCGACGGCCGAGGTGGCGCGCGTCATCGGCGCCGTCGCCAAGGGCGATCTGTCGCAGACGATGTCGCTCGACATCGAGGGGCGCCCGCTCAAGGGCGAGTTCATGCGCACGGCCAAGGTCGTCAACACCATGGTCGAGCAGCTGGGCTCGTTCGCCTCGGAAGTTACGCGCGTCGCGCGCGAGGTCGGTACCGAAGGCAAGCTGGGCGGTCAGGCGAAGGTCGAAGGCGTCGCCGGCACCTGGAAGGACCTCACCGACAACGTCAACTTGATGGCGTCGAACCTGACCGGTCAGGTGCGTAACATCGCCGAGGTGACCAAGGCCGTCGCCAAGGGCGACCTGACCAAGAAGATCACCGTCGACGTCAAGGGCGAGATCCTCGAGCTGAAGAACACGATCAACACGATGGTCGATCAGCTGAGCTCGTTCGCGTCGGAAGTTACGCGCGTCGCGCGTGAGGTCGGTACCGAAGGCAAGCTGGGCGGTCAGGCCGTCGTCAAGGGCATCGGCGGCACGTGGAAGGATCTGACCGACAACGTCAACCTGATGGCGTCGAACCTGACCGGCCAGGTTCGTAACATCGCCGAGGTGACGACGGCGGTGGCGCTGGGCGATCTGTCGAAAAAGATCACCGTCGACGTGAAGGGCGAAATTCTCGAGCTGAAGAACACCATCAACGTGATGGTCGATCAGCTCAACAGCTTCGCCTCGGAAGTGACGCGCGTTGCGCGCGAGGTCGGCACCGAGGGCAATTTGGGCGGTCAGGCACAGGTCCGCGGCGTCGCGGGCACGTGGAAGGATCTAACCGATAACGTGAATCTGATGGCCGATAATCTAACCGGTCAGGTTCGCAACATCGCCGAAGTGACGACCGCTGTGGCGAAAGGCGATCTGTCGAAGAAGATCACCGTCGATGTGAAGGGCGAGATTCTCGAGCTCAAGAACACGATCAACCCCATGGTCGATCAGCTCAATGGCTTCGCCTCGGAAGTGACGCGCGTTGCCCGCGAGGTCGGTACCGAGGGCAAGCTCGGCGGCCAGGCGCAGGTGCCGGGCGTCGCGGGCACCTGGGCCGATCTCACCGACAATGTGAACCTCATGGCCGCGAACCTGACCGGCCAGGTGCGCAACATCGCCGAGGTGACGACGGCCGTGGCGCGCGGCGATCTTTCCAAGAAGATCACGGTCGACGTGAAGGGCGAGATCCTCGAGCTGAAGAACACGAT
>JAQBQH010000149.1 GCA_028287105.1 Myxococcales bacterium | reverse complement strand
CCGCACGGTCACGACTACGACAACTGGCAGCACATCAACATGTTTCAAGAGCAGAACAAGCCCTTAAAGGCATTTGAGGCCGGCAGCTGGGGCGGCGAGTTCAACGCCGAATTTGGCCCCCAGAAGGGTGACGTGATCATCAAAGAGCACTGGGCGCAGAGCGGCTTCGCCAATACCGATCTTGACCTGCAACTGAAGCAGCGTGGCGTTGAACGAATCATTCTGGTCGGCCTGATTGCCAATAGCTGCATCGAATCAACCGCGCGCTTCGGAATGGAGCTCGGCTATCACGTCACGCTGGTAAAGGATGCGATGGCGGCGTTTAGCCATGAAGGCATGGTTGCTGCCGCGACCAACGCGCCGATGTACGCGCACGCCATCCACACCACTCAGGAGCTACTAGCCCTTCTTCCAGGCCGCGCTTAGCTCGTAGCCGACCTGACGCTCGACAAGCACAAGGTATCCGCTGCTCAAACCCCATCTCGTCGATCTGACGGCGTAAGACCGGATGGCTGTGCGCGAAACTGACTGCCTCAGGTCGTCGAGCCTCAGGTGTCGACAATAATTGGCAGGCGGAGTGCGATGGCATCCTCGAGGGCAGCGAGCAACGTAGCGCGTGCAGATTCGGTCTCCGGTGTTCCGGAAGTCTCGACGAGTTCGCGCAAGGCGATGGGAGCAGATCCGGCGAGCCACCCCTCGAAGATGAACTCCGTCGTGAAGGGTTCGTCGAACGCGACCGGGAAAAACAGCGCAGCAGCAAGGTGCGAAGGGTGCGCGGTCCTTCGCGTTCGGAGGCCAAATAGCGATGATGATCTGGTCTCTACAATCCGGTCCCGACTGGCCTCGATAAGGGCGCCGTACGACTGCGGATCGACGCGATGAAATCGCGGCTCGACGGTGGTCGTTTCATCCCAAAGCTGGCGAGCGATTGGTGCCGGATACCGGGCGAGATCCGCCGGTATCATGTCGGGGCCCAACAACGCCTTTCGACGTGCTGCAGCGTCGGCACCGCCGAATGGCTCGCCGGGAGGGATCTGTCGAGTCACCGCGCCAATGAGCGTGTAAGGCTTTCCGAGACTCCAGGCAAACTGCATTGTCGGGGTAACGAAGTCTCCGCTCAAATAGCGGCTCAAAGGCATCACGAGGAAATCGATGGCCATCGAGAAGGACCTATAACACAGGGTCCCCGATCGCGTGAGTGCGACCGCGGCGTGCGGAACAGAATTGGGAATCAGGTCTGCAAACGTGATTGCGCGATGGCCCAGCGAGAACAGATGGCCCGCGGCTTGGGCGTGGTCGTCGGAGCCGACAAAGAGCCAGGCGTGCCTGCCGACGGCGATGCGGCGCGATTCGCGCTCCGACGAATTGTGTCCGAGCCGCGCTTCTTGGTGCCGGGGCTGGCGCTAATACGATCTCGACCGCGGACGCCCCCCGCTGAAAAGCTCGCCGGACGATCCAATCGGTCACCACAGGCGACGTGGCGGGCGAGGCCGCGATTGGATCGCGACAGCGCTCGGCATCGGCGCACGACACGAGCCGATCCGTCAGCGTGTTGCGCTGCGCCTGCACTGCGCGATCGAAGCGCGGGCAATACACGGTCACGGTCAAAAGCGGCGAGCGACGGAGCGTCCAAGCCTAGCGCCATTGCCACGTGATATCATGCTCGCACATGCGTCTATTTGGCGTGAGCCAGCTCTGCCTCGTCGTCTGCCTCACCGCCTGCAACAGCAAGCCACCACCGACGGCGATGCCGGACATGGCGCCGGCGGGAAAGCCCACCTTCGGCGAGCTCGGCAAGGTGCTGGTGTCGAAGATCCCGCAAGAGCACATCGCTCTCGAGGTCAATGATCCCTCGCGCATGTATTACTTCACGGCGGCGCCGCGGGGCCTCGCCGTCGGTGACCTGGACGGCGACGGCTTCCCCGACATCGTCTTCGCGCCCAACCTGTACAACGCCAAGCCCGAGTTGCCGCCGCAGGTGTGGCGCAACAAAGGCGACGGCACGTTCGAGCTGGCCACCGAACGCTTCCTCGCGCCGCCGGTCCCCACGATCGGATCGCTCAATAATTTGTTTCTGGCCGACTTCAACGGCGACGGGCAGCTCGACATCTTCGTCGTCGATCAGGGCCTCGAGTACCCGGTGCCGTTCCCCGGCGGACGCAACAAGCTCTTGTTGTCCGGTAGCGACAAGCTGCTGCACGACATGTCCTCGACGGTGCCGCCCAATTACGTGGCCTTCAATCACGTCTCGTCGATGGGCGACGTCGACGGCAACGGCTGCCCCGACATCATCGACACCAACCTCGGCGGGCCGCAGTTCATGACGCACGGCACGTACATTCTCTACGGCGACTGCAAAGGCGGCTTCATGAAATCCATGATGGGCCTGCCGCAAGCGATCCGCGAGGAGCCGACGCCCTTTGCCATGGGCGTGGACTATCAGGGCACCGGCACCAACGTCACCGCCGATCTCGACGGAGACGGCCAGCCCGAGCTCGTCACGGCGGGATACCGCTACACGGACTTCGTGAGCATGATGAAGTCGATTCGCATCCACAAGCAGTCGAGCGGCACCTTCACGCTGGCCGCGACCGTGCCCATCGCCGACGCGCTCAAGACGATCCCCTCTTCTCCCGGCGAAAATCCCAGCGCCAATCCATTCGGGCTCGGCTGCGCCAACCTGGTCGCCGGCGATCTCGACGGCGACGGCAAACCCGAGGTCATCGCCAACTGGGAAGGATCGCAGCGCAGCACGATCCAGGTCCTGCACAACGACGGCAATCTGCAATTCTCCGACGGCACGATGGCAGCGTTCGGCAGCTACGACACGACGTTCATGACCACCAGAGGCGTCAGCTTCGCGCAGACCTATGCGTTGCGCGACGTCGACGGCGACGGCGATCTCGATCTCGTGCTCGGCGCCTACGCCATGGGTGCGCCCGAGCTGGCGGCGCGCAACTTCATCTATGTCAACGACGGGCACGGCAAGCTCACGCCGTGGCACTTCACGCGCGGCGGCAATGCGGTCACCGGCGCCGAGGTGCAGGCGGCGATGCCGGCGGGCAGCGACAGTGCCAGCGGTCTGCCGCTCGTGTTCGATGCCAACCAGGACGGCGTCAACGACATCGTCATCGTCGACAGCTCGTCCGACGCGTATCCCGACACGCTGCTACAGACGCGGACGATGATCGTCTATACGTTCCTCGCCGGAAGTCGTTAGATCATTGGCGTGCGGCGCCGCTCGACAAGGCATGGTGCATGCGACGTACGCGTTCGCCTTGCGCTATGATTCCAACCCCGCGTGGCGATCCGTAGGCACAGGAAGGATTGTGAAAGCGCGATCCGGCTGGCCAACGTCCAGACCGGCCACGAGTTTGCCACAGCCCGCGGCTCGGCCGTCCTGGTGGCCTCGAGGTCCTCCGGCGCTTGGAGATCCCCGCTCGTTTTCGAGGTTCATCGGATGGCTCAGAACGAGT
>JAQBQH010000131.1 GCA_028287105.1 Myxococcales bacterium | reverse complement strand
TCGGCCTGCGCGGTGAGCGCGACCTCCTTGGCTTCGAGCTGCGCCGCGCGTTTGACCTCGGCGGCCTCCGCCCGCGCCGCTTCGACGAGCCTGGTGCGCTCCGCTTCCGGTACGGCCGATTCTGCTTTTCCGAACATCATCATCCCGACGACCACGCCGACGACGAGCGCGGCGAGGCACAGGACGATGCCTAGGACAGTCACGAGGGGACCTCCTCGAATGCGAGCGGGCGGGCGCGTGTGAGGACGCGCTCGCGTGGGGTGAGAACCAGATCGACTGCCTCGTCGCCGGCGCGCGGCGGCCAGGAGTCGACCAGCTGAAATTCGTGACACAGCCCGACGCGCAGGGCGCGCGGCGCCGCGGCCAGCGCGCGATCATAGTAGCCGCGGCCGAAGCCGAGGCGATGGCCGCTGCGCGAAAACGCGATACCGGGAACGAGGATCAGGTCGAGCTCCGTCGCATCGAGCGCCGGACCGCCGTGCGGCTCGAGGATGCCGAAGCGACCGGGCGCCAGCAGCTCGTCCGGCGCGACGGCGACGAACTCGACGACCGGCGGCTCGCTCGACACCACGCGCGGGTAGGCGACCTCGACTCCGCGCTGATGCAGGCCGGCGCGCAGCTCGACCGGATCGATCTCGCCGCGAGTCGCCGCGTAGAGTGCGACCCGACGCGCGCGCGCCAGCGGCGGCAGCGTCAGCGCGGAAGCACACACCGCGTCCGACGCCGCGCGCACCGATGGCGTCGACAGAGCCGCGCGTCGTTCGCGCAAGCTCCGTCGCAGCACTTCGCGCTGCGTGCGATCGTCTTCGGCCACGGCCTCGTGCACCTCACGTGCTCCTCGGCCGCCGGTTGGGGTCCACCATCGACCCCGAGTTTCGTTCGCTGTCGAAGTCTACGGTGGCGGACGCTCCGCCCGCCAACCGCCGCCCTCGACACCTGCACCTGCGTGTATCCGCAATGGGATGATCCCCAGTGAACGATTCTCAGGATCTATGGTGAACACCTGCCCGACGGCAGATGGGAAAACGACGCGGCTCATACCTTGACCTCGCGGTCGATGAGCGCGCGGATGTTGCGCGACTTCTCGCGCACGCGACGCCGTAGATCGGCGCGGCGGCCGCGTTCGCGAACCAGCTCCTCCTGACTGCGGGTGAGCTCGTCGGCGATCTGCAGTGCGGCCAATACGGCGACGGCGTGGGCCGGTGCAGATTTGGCCGCCTTCTGAACTTCACGCACCTTGAGATCCACCAACTCGGCAAGCGAGTGCACGTACGCCTCTGCGGCGTCACTTTTGATCGTGTATCGCTGGCCGGCGATGGTCACGGCGACAGACCGTTTCAAGGTGGCGGAGCCTCGCTAAGGGACTTCGAGTGTAGGCGTCAAGCTCCGAGAATGTCAACGTTTGGCGGTTTTCGTTGACAGAGAGTCGGAGGCCATGGGAAACGGTATCGGCAACAACGACCCCGTCGTCTAGCTGGCCCAGGACACTGCCCTTTCACGGCGGCGACACGAGTTCAAATCTCGTCGGGGTCGCCCTTTTTTTCGAGCGTCACGGCGACGCCAGGCTGTGTCCCGGTGTCGCCACGGCGCTGGTCTGTTCCGCGATCCAGCCGAGCAGCTTCTCGGGGGTCGCCGGGACGTCGGGCTTCGCGGGAACGCGGCCGCTGCCGAGCCCGATCTCGTGGCCCGTCCAGAAGAGGCGCTCTCCGTCGACGGAGAACTGGACGTTGCGCACGCCGCCGCTCTGATCGTGGGCGAACAGCCGCTGCAGCGTCCAGTCCGAGGTGCTCCAAAGCCGCGCCGCACTGTCGATGCTGGCTGTGGCCAGCCAGCGCCCATCGCGCGAAAACGTCAAATCGCCGACGACGTCCACACGTGGAAGCGTGGCGCGTACGGCTCCCGTTGCGACGTCGATGACCACGACCGAGCCGTCTTCGAGCGCAACCGCGGCCGTGGCTCCGTCGGGGGTCAATGCCATCGCCTTGGGCGCCGCCGACAAGGTGGCGACCGTCCGAACGCTGCCTTCGGTATCGAGCCGTACCACGCGGATTTGACGGTCCGAGCCAGCCACGACGAGCGCGTGCCCGTCAGTCGACAGCGCCATCGCCGTCACGCGACCCCCGCCGAGGTTGATCGAGCGCACGAGCTGCGAGCGGCTCCAGTCGAAGACATGCACGCTGGCGCTCCCGTCGCTGATCACGGCAAGCCCGCGCTCGGCGAAGGCGATACGACGGCTCGCGGTGTGCGCCGTCGACGAGGTCGAGGTGGCCGCCGGCAAGGCCGTCGTGGCGACCAGCTCACCCTCGAGCGTCCAGGTGTTGACGTCACCGTTCTTGTGCAGCGCGACGATGCGGCTGTTGTCCGGCGCGAAGGCAGCGGTCGCGACCGGGCTCTTGACCGCGATGCGTTTGGGTATGGCCGTGCTCGTGTCCCAGATGCCGAGCTCGTTGGTGGCCGAGCTCGCATTCGTCCAATACATGGCGTATCGCCCGTCGGGGGAGAGGGTCGCTCCGAGCAAGGAGACATTCGCGATCCGCGCGGCAGGAACCGCCCCGGTGTGCGAGTCAAAGAGCGTGAGCAAGCCCGAATACGTGGCGTGCAGCAGCGAGCGTCCGTCCGCGGACTGGGCCATCCACATTCCGTCGTACACCGGATGCATCACGACGGCATCGGGCGTCCGCCACAAACGAATCGAATTGCCGATCCCGGACGCGCTGAAGAACCGGCCATCGCGCGTGAAATGGACCGAATCCGGTGAGACGTTGTCGCCGGCCGCGATGACACGCTCGAGCGTCCCATCGAGGTGCCAGATGCGAAGGGTGCGATCGCGACCGCCGGACACGATGCGGTCCGAAGATGGCATGAAGCGCGCCGAAGTCGCCAGCGCGTAATGCCGTCCGACGATACGAAGGCTACCGTCGGCGAGGTCCCAAACGCGCACAGCATCATCCGGGCCGGCGATGGCCACGCGGTTCCCATCCGGCGCGATTTGGGCCGCGTAAGCGCCCGGCCCCTTGCCGAGCTCGGCTGTCGGAAATGGAATCCTCATGACCGCGTGGCTGACAGTGTCAAGGACGCGCACCGTGCCCTGGCAACGGACGCCGATGCGTCGCCCGTCGTCGCTGAAGCTGAACATATCCCCGCGCAGACAGGGCTCGTTCCATTCGTGTAAGGGGACGCCGGCTGGGAAAGAGATCAGCGTCAAGATACCACCGTGCCCGACGAGGGCCGAGCGACCGTTCGGAGCCACCTCGAAGCAGGTGAGCGGCTCCTTCCATGCGCCGACCTGCTGCGGCGGCGCGCCGTTCAGTGGAACTCGCCACAGGGCGTAGCCGGCCATGACGATGGCGTTCTCCGGGCCGAGCACGCCAGAGAAACCCATAGTCCCG
>JAQBQH010000117.1 GCA_028287105.1 Myxococcales bacterium | reverse complement strand
CCAGCGGCCGATGCGCCGCCAGCGCGCGGCCGGATCGTTGGCCATGGCCTCGAGGATCGCGTCCATCGTCGGCCAGCGGTTCTCCGGCGCCACCTCGAGCCCGCGCATCACGATGGCGCGCAGCCAGCTCGGGATGTCGGAGCTCGCCGGCGCGGCGCGCACGTTGCCTTTGAGGATGTTGGTGGAGAGCTCCGCGTAGTTGGAGCCGTCGAAGGGGCGCTCCCCGTAGAGCGCCTGGTAGAAGGCGACGCAGAAGCTGAACTGATCGGTGCGCGCGTCGCATCCGGCGCCGAGGTGCTGCTCGGGCGCCATGTAGGGCGGCGTGCCGACGATGGCGCCCACCTGCGTCAGCGGCGTCTCGAGCAGGCGCCCCGACGAGCGGCTCTCGCTGATCGGCTCGGGCACGTTTGGCGCCGGTGTCTTCGGTATTGGCGTGACCAGGACCGGCCCCTTGCGCGGCGCGCTGCGACGCGACGAGGGCTCCTCGCGCGTCAGCTCGCTCGTCGGTGGCGTGTCGCCCGCCGGCGTCGCCGGCCGCTGCCGCGTCGGCTGCGCGCCCGAGTCGATGCCGCTCCAGGTCGCCACCTCGTCGCCGAGCGGCTCGATCGCCGCCACCTCGCCGCTGTTGCCGCTCTGCGCCGCGCGCGCCAGGCCGAAGTCGAGGACGCGCACGCGCCCGTCGGAGCCGAGGATCAGGTTGGCCGGCTTGAAGTCGCGATGCACGAGACCGACCTCGTGCGCCGCCGCCAGCCCGCGGCCGGCGTCGCGGAACACCGCCAGCGCCTCGCGCCATTTGGGCTTGCTCTTGATCCACACCTCGCCGGTCTCGCCCGGCACCAGCTCCATCGCCAGGAAGACGCCGCCGTCGACGCGCCCGACGTCGTACACCGCGACGACGTTGGGATGGTTGAGCTGCGCCAGCGCCTGCGCCTCGCGCAGGAGCCTCGAGGCGAGCGTGTCGGTGGGCTCCTCTCCCGTCGTGACCAGCTTGAGCGCGACGTCGCGCCCGAGGTCGGCATCGTGCGCGCGATAGACGATGCCCATGCCGCCCGCGCCGAGCTGGCTGACGATCCGATAGCGGCCGATCATCTCGCCGACGTCGAGCGTCTTGCGCAGCAATCGCCGCCGCGAGCGGCGCGCCGCGACGTCGTCGACGGTATCGGTCACCGACTCATCGTAATCGCCCGGAGGGTGTGGGCGCCAGCACAATTCCGCCCACTTGCCGGCCCGTCGCATGCGACAATCCCGGCATGAATCCCGGCGATCCGGTCACGGTGCGTCCGATTCGCCCCGAGGACGGCCCCGCGGTCTACGAAATCCGCCGCCAACCAGAGGTTCAGCGCTTCACCTTCGCCATGCCATCGGAGCGGCCGCTCGACCTCGTCGCCCGGCTCGGCCCCAATGATCACGTCTTCGTGGCCGAGGCCGCGGGCCGCGTCGTCGGCCTGGCAGGCCTGCACGTCAAGGACGGCAAGCGCCATCATGTCGCCTGGGTGGGCCTCGCCGTCCACGATGCGTTCGCGCGGCGCGGCATCGGTCGCGCGCTGACGCTGGCGCTGCTCGACGTCGCCGACAACGCGCTCAACCTCGTGCGCGTGGAGCTCGAGGTCTTCGCCGACAACGACCGCGCCATCAAGCTCTATCGCGATCTCGGCTTCGTCGAGGAGGGGCGCCAGCGCAAGGCCTTCTTCCGCGGCGGCGCCTTCGTCGACGGGATCCTGATGGCGCGCGTGCGGTAGTGTCCACCGGCGCCGACGAGCGGATGGACGCGGGCGCGCTGGTGATGGCGCGCGTGGGGCGGCTGCAGGCGCTGAGCGCGCAGCTCGCCGAGGCGGCCACGCCCGCCCAGATCGCCGCCGTCGCCGTGGCCCACGCGGCGCGCGTCCGCCAGGCCCGCACGGCCGGCTTCTCGGTGGTCGCCGACGACGGCACGCTCGTGGCGCTCGCGGTCAGCAATCCCGGGCCCGAGCGGCTGGCGCGCGATCGCGTGGTCGCCGCCGATGCGCCGCTGCCGTCGAGCGACGTCCTGCGCCACGCCGAGCCGCTCTTTTTACCCGACCGCGCCGCCGTCGACGCCTACGAGGGGCTGCGCGACGACCCCGACCGCTCGCCGCGCGTCTCTTGCCTGCCGCTTGTGGTCGACGGCTTCGTCCTCGGCGTCCTGTCGATCACGTACGACGTGCCGGCGCCGTTTTCGCTCGAGGAGCGCGAGTTCCTGCTGGCGATCGCAGGCGTGTGCGGCCATGCGCTGGCGCGCGCGCGCGCCTACGAGTCCGAGCGTGCGGCACGCCAGCGGCTCGAGCGGCTGGTCGCGCAGGCGCTGCGCGTCCAAGAGGTGAGCGAGCGACTCTCCCGTCCGCTGCCGCCCGACCAGATCGCCGAGCTGGCCACGCGCGAGAGCGCCGGCGCCCTCGGCGGCGAGCGCGCCGGATTGTGGATCGTCGACGGCGGCGTCGCGCGGCTGCAGGGCGCATTCGGCTTCACCGACGCGGTCCATCGCATGCTGGCGCGCGTTGGTCTCGACGACCCCATGCCCATCGCCGAAGCGATGCGCTCGGGACTGCCGGTCTACGTGGAATCGTTCGCCGCCATGGACGAGCGCTTTCCCCTGTTCGCGCCCAAGGTGCGCGCCATCGACGAGAAGCGCAGCCTGAACCTCGCCTGCCTGCCGCTCGCCGCCGACGATCGCGTCCTCGGCGTCCTGGCGGTGGTCTTCTCCGACGAGCGTCGCCTCGACGCCGACGAGCGCACCTTTCTCCTCGTCATCGCGCGCCAGTTCGCGCAGGCGCTCGAGCGCTGGCGGCTGTACGTCGAGATCCGCGACGCCGCGGTGCGCGCCGAGCTCCTGGCCGCATCGACGGCGGCGCTGGCGCGCGCCACCTCGGCCGGCGAGGTGTTCGAGGTCTTGAGCGACAGCGCGCGTGCCCTCGACGCCGATCGCGCCTCGCTCTGGCTCGTCGGTGCTGCCGGCGAGCTGCAGCTGGCAGCCGACTGGCGCGCTCGCGACGATCGCGCCGCCGCCGACCGGGAGCCGGACGTGTACGACGCGCGACTGCTCGAGTCGCTGCGCCGAAAGCGCGCCCTCTACGTCGAGAGCGGCGTCGACACGGGCGCCACGGTGCCGCTCGCCGTCGCCGGCGCGCCCCTCGGCGTCCTGGCGCTGCGCTTTGTGCGCGCACGCCTCTTCGCCGCCGCCGACCGGGTGCTGATCGAAAACATCGCCGCGCAATCGGCGCATGCGCTCGAGCGCGCCCGCCTGCACCAGGCCGAGCAGGCGGCCCGCAGCGACGCCGAGGAGGCCAACCGCGCCAAGGACGAGTTCCTCGCCATGCTCGGCCACGAGCTGCGCAATCCGCTGGCGCCCATCCTGACGGCGCTGCAGCTCATGCAGCTGCGTGAGGGCAGCCTCGGTCGCGAGGAGAAGGTCATCGACCGCCAGGTGCGCTACCTCTTGCGCCTCGTCGACGATCTGCTCGACGTCTCGCGCATCACGCGCGGCAAGGTGGAGCTGGCGCGCGCCGCCGTCGACATCGCCGACGTGGTGGCGCGTGCCGTCGAGATGGCCGGCCCGGCCAACGAGCAGAAGCGCCATCGGCTCGAGGTGGAGGTGCCGCGCGGCCTGTGCGTCGACGGCGACGAGCAGCGGCTCGCCCAGGTGGTGGCGAACCTCTTGACCAACGCCGCCCGCTACACGCCGCCGCAGGGACACATCCTCGTGCGCGGCGAGCGCGTCGACGGCCAGGTGATGATTCGCGTGCGCGACGACGGCGTCGGCATCCCGGCCCACCTCCTGCCGCGGGTGTTCGATCTCTTCGTGCAGGGACATCGCGGCGTCGATCGCGCCGAGGGCGGGCTCGGTCTCGGGCTGACGCTGGTGCGGCGCTTCGTCGAGATGCACGGCGGCCGCGTGCACGCCGAGTCGGAGGGGCACAACCGCGGCAGCGAGTTCGTCGTCGAGCTGCCGGCGCTCGCGCGCACCGAAGCGGTCGTCTCGCCCGTGGTCCCCGTGTCGGCCGTCGAGCGCACCGTGCCGCGTACGCGCGTCCTCCTCGTCGACGACAACGTCGACGCCGTCGAGCTCATGGCCGAGGCGCTGCGCGAGGCCGGCCACGAGGTCGAGGTGGCGCACGACGGCGCCGGTGCGCTCGTCGCGGTCGAGCGCTTCCGCCCCGAGGTTGCGGTGCTCGACCTCGGCCTGCCGGTCATGGACGGCGTGGAGCTCGCCGGCCGCCTGCGCGCGCGCCCCGAGCTGAGCGCGATGCGGCTGGTGGCGCTGACCGGCTACGGCCAGCCGCACGACCGCCGGCGCACCGCCGCCGCCGGATTCCATCATCATCTGGTCAAGCCGACGTCGGTCGAAGAGCTGCTCGGCGTCATCGCGCCCTCGACCTGACGCCAGCGCGACTAGATCACGTTCCATCGCGACGGTCCGCCGCTGTATAGTCCGCGCATGCAGCCCATCCCGCTCTCGGCGCGGCGCTACGATCTGCTCTTCATCGCCTTCTTCATCGTCAACATCGGCTTCATCACCTACGTCGTCGACCTCGAGCAGCTCGTCATCGCCGACGCCAACCACTTCACCTATCCGCTGTGGCCGCCGCGCGCGCTCGTCGATCTCATCCACTGGTGGGGCCACACCTTCGACCCGGCGCTCATCGCCCGCGAGCCGTGGTGGCGCGCGACCATCTGGATCGACGTGCTCGCCTTCGGCCCGTTCTACGCCTTTGCCATCTACGCCTTCATCAAGGGGCGCAACTGGATCCGCCTGCCCGCGGTCCTGTGGGCGGCGGTCATGGTCACCAACGTGACCGTCATCCTGTTCGAGGAGCTCCTCGGCGCGCACGCGACGCCGCGCCCGGCCATCGTCCTGCTCGCCAACGTGCCGTGGCTGTTCATCCCCCCCATCCTGGTCGCGCGGCTCTGGAAGCACGAGCGCCCGTTCACGCAGGCGGTGCGCGCGTGAGCGCCGACTTCGCCGCGCGCTACGGCAAGGTCGCGCTCATCGCCGGCGCCTCCAGCGGTCTCGGCGCCGAGTTCGCCCGCCAGCTCGCCGCCCGCGGTCTCGACCTCGTCCTCCTGGCACGCCGCGCCGAGCTCCTCGATTCGCTCGCCGTCGAGCTGCGCGAGGCGCACAAGGTCGACGTGCGCACCTTCGCCGTCGATCTGGGCGCCCCCGACCTCCTCGACCGCGTGCGCGCCGCCACCGCCGGCCTCGAGGTCGGCCTCGTGGTCTACAACGCCGCCCATTCGCTCATCGGCCCCTTCCTCGAACAGTCGCTCGCCGACAAGCTGCGCATCATCGACGTCAACTGCCGCGGCCCGCTCACGCTCGCCGACGAGTTCGGCCGCATCATGGCCGCGCGCGGCAAGGGTGGCCTCCTCCTCATGGCGTCGATGGCCGCCGCGCAAGGCTCGCCGCTCGTCGCCACCTACGCCGCCTCGAAGGCGTTCGATCTCGTCCTCGCCGAAGGGCTGTGGGAAGAGCTCGGCAAGCACGGCGTCGACGTCCTCGCCTGCCGCGCCGGCGCCACGCGCACGCCCAACTACGAGGCGTCGCGCCCGTCGGGTCGGGTCCCGATCATGGAGCCGGCCGCCGTCGTCCGGCGCGCGCTCGACTCGCTCGGCAAGCGGCCGAGCGTCGTGCCCGGATTCGTCAATCGCCTCGGCGATCTGTTCATGACCCGCCTCTTGTCGCGTCGCGCCGCCATCGTCTTCATGGGCAAGACCACGCGCCGCCTCTACAGTCGCTAAAGTTCGTTCAGGACAGCCGCACCGCTGCGCTATCTTTATCGAAGCGGAGAGGTCCCATGACGCATCTGTCCGGCGTCGGCCAGCATCACCTGTTCCGCGGGCTCTTGCCGGCCACGGCCGCGGCGCTGCTTGCCTCGGCGCTGTTGCTGCTCGGCGCCGGGATGTGGATGGATCACCACCTCGGCATCCTCGCGCGCGAAATGGCCATGCGCGTCGCCCCGGGCGAACACACGACGCAGGAGTTCGATCTCGCCGTGACCGACTACATCCTGGCGGCGACGGTCGGGGCCGAAGGCGACGATCGCGTCCTCGTCGAGTCGACCGAGCGGCTCGACTCGGCCGCGCGCGCGTACGATGGCTGGGCTCGCGCCGCCGGCCTGGCCACCATGGTCAGTGTCGAGCCGAACGTTCATGAGCTCGAGGAGCGGGTCGCGCTCGCCAACCCCACCGGACGTGCGCTCGATGCGCGCCAGCTGTACGGCGCCATCGACGAGATGAACAACGTGCTGCGGGGCAACAGCCAGGCCATCTCGGAAGACACCGTACGCAAGCTGCGCGGCATAGCCGACTGCCAGCAGCGCCGTCGTTGGATGGAGATGACGCTCATGGGCCTGCTCAGCGGCGGCTGCCTGGCGCTCCTGTTCTCCGCCCGCCATCGCGAGCGGCGCACCTGTGCCGCGGAGTCGGAAGCCATGCGCACGCTCCAGCAGACCAACGCCGACCTCGAGGCCTTCGCCGGCCGCGTCGCCCACGACCTGCGCAATCCGCTGGCGCCGATCCTGAGCGGCAGCCAGATCATCGAGAACCTCCCCGTCGACGACAAGGTCAGGCGCGCGGCCGAGCGCATCGAGCGATCGGCGCGCCGCCTGGCCCGCATGATCGATCTGCTCCTCGACTTCAGCAGGCTGTCCTCGCGGAGCTCGGTCGCCGAATGCGACGTTCCCGCCGTCGTCGACGACGTGGCCGAGGGGTTCCGCGAACGGGCTCGCACCGAGGGCGTGCGGCTCACCGTCGAGGCGGAGCCCATCCGCGCGCTGTGCGAGCCGATCGTGCTGGCCTCGCCGCTGCAAAACCTGATCGAGAACGCCTTCAAGTATGGCCGCCGGCCCGGCGCCGAGCGGGTCATCGAGGTGCGCGGCTGCCGGCGCGGCAACTGGGTCGTCGTCGAGGTCGAGGATCGCGGTCCCGGCATCGACATCGCCCAGACCGATCAGCTGTTCGGCGCCTTCGCGCGCGGCGTCGACGGCGGCGAGGGCGTCGGCCTCGGGTTGGCCACCGCCCGCCGTCTCGTCGAGTCGCGCAACGGCACGGTCCGCCTGCGCGTCGGCCGTCACGGCGGCGCGCTGTTCCAGATTCGAGTTCCCATGGCGCCTCCCCGCGACGCCAGCGCGCCAAAGGTGGTGGTGCCGAGCGCGTGATTTGGCCCTATGCTCCCTCCATGGCCGACGACCGCCGTTACGACGTCACGAAGAGCGCAGAGGACTGGAAGAAGGAGCTGTCGCCCGAGGAGTACCGGGTCTTGCGCGAGGCCGGCACCGAGCGCGCCGGGACCGGTGCGCTGCTCGGCGAGAAGCGCGTCGGGGTCTACTCGTGTCGCGCCTGCGGCAACGAGCTGTTCCGCTCCGACGCCAAGTTCGAGTCGCACTGCGGCTGGCCGAGCTTCTTCGAGCCGTCGAAGTCGGAGGCGGTGGAGCAGATCGAGGATCGCAGCCACGGCATGCTGCGCGTCGAGGTGCGCTGCCGTCGCTGCGGGTCGCATCTCGGCCACGTCTTCCCCGATGCGCCGCAGACGCCGACCGGAGATCGCTACTGCATGAACTCGCTGTCGCTGCGCTTCGAGCCCAAGTAACCGGCGTCCTACTGCGCACTCGCGCGCAGCTTGTCGCGCAGCGCTAGCGCCGGGGCGTAGTGCGCATCGAGGCCGAGCGCGTCGTCGACCCAGGTGCGGGCGGCGTCGAGGTCGCCGAGGCGGGCGGTCACGTCGGCGAGCATGAGCAGCGCGTCGGCGAAGTAGGGCGTCAGCCGCGCCACCTCGGTCAGCTCGCGCCGCGCGCTCGCGAAGTCGCCGCGCCGCGCGTACAGGCGGCCGAGCGCGAAGTGCGGCTGCATGAGATGCGCGGAGGCTGGATCACGCGCCAGCCGCACCAGCGGCTCCTCGGCTCGATCGTCGCCAAGCGCCGCCAGCGCCAGCGCCGCCGCCTGGCGCACCGGCAGCGCCGGATCGTCCTGACTGCGCGCGAACAGCTTGTCCCCCGCCGGGCGCGCGCGCGCCGCCGCCAGCGCTTCGCACGCCTTGGCGCGCAGGATCGACGAGCGCGCCTCGAGCAGCGGCACGATGGCGCCGGCACGCTGCGGGAAGCGCTGCGCCAGCAGCAGCGCCGCCGCGCCGCGTAACGTCGGCGCTTCGTCGCCGTCGCCGAGCACCGCCACCAGCGCCTCTTCGCTGCGCTCGGCGGTCTTGTAGTCGAACGCGTCGGCCAGCCGCCGTCGCCGGTCGCCTCGCTTTAGCGGCACCGGCCACACTTTGGCGTCGCCGTCGGCGCCCGCGTGGCAGGTCGCGCAGGCGTCGGGCACGTCGTGCCGCGCGCGGTTCGCCGGCACCGGCACGTCGATCGAATGGTCGGCGAACTTATCGAGGACGCCGGAGACCACCTTGGGCATGTGGCAGGCGATGCACGACTGCGCCGCCGCCGTCTTGTGGTGGGTGTGCGCCTGGCCGGCCGCGAACACCGCCGCATGGCAGCCGCGACAGCTCTCGTCGCCGGCGTGACGCAGCTCGTCCTTGCCGTGCTCCTCGTGCGGCGCAGTGTGGCAGGAGAGGCAGGTCGCGCCGCCCTTCCGGTAGCAGGCCGACTGCAGCATCGCCTGGTACTCGAAGCTCGACACGCGCGGCCGCCCGTCGGCGAAGAAGTCGCCCGACATCTTGCCGCCGATCAGCACCACCACCGGATCATAGAAGTCGTCGTAGCGCTGCCCCGGACGGAAACGATGGTCGGCGTCGAGCAGCGGAAAGAGCGGATTGCGCGGGCCATGGCACTGCGCGCACGCGTCGAGCGCCAGCTCCTTGGACGCCTTCTTCGGCGAGAAGATGTCGGCCGCCGCCGTGGTGTCGCTGTGGCGCGCGCCCGGCCCGTGGCAGTCCTCGCACGCGACGCCCGCTTCGACGAACTGGGTCGACCAGTGACGCGTCGCCCGATCGAAGCGCACGTCGAGCCCGGTGACGTGGCAGTCGAGGCACTCGCGGTTCGCCATGCGCCGGAAGTTGGTCCAATAGAACGGATGGTCCGGCTCGAGCCGCCCCTGCTTGGACTCGGTGTAGTCGACCCACTTCTTCTGCGTCACCTGATAGTAGATCGGCAGCACCTGCCAGCGCCCGTCGGCGAAGAGCGTGACGTCGTCCTGCATGCGCTTGCCGCCGATGACCCAGTCCACCGGGAAATCGGCGATCGCCCCGTCGGGGCCGCGCGTGCGCATGACGCGCTTGTCGCCGCGCGCGTGCATCCATGCCTCCGACGAGCTGCCGCGAAAATGCGCGTCGTGAAAGTCGCCGACGACGGCGCCGCGATCGCCCGCGCGCATGAGCGCTCGCGCGTGCCAGCTCTTCTCCCACGCCGCGCGCTTCTTGCCGTGGCACTCGCCGCACGCGGCGGAGCCGACGTAGCCATCACGCGTCGCCTGTACGCCCCCGTCGCGATCTGTACGAGTCGAGCCGGTCGGATCTTGCGGCGCAATCGACGCACCTCGTGTCGTCGTCAAGGATTGCGATCCTGCTGCCGGCTCGCTGTTTCCCGTCGGTGAGCGGGAATTGCACGCGCCCACGAAAATGAGCGCGAGCGTGCACACCGGAGCTCTCATCGTCGCTGACGCTAGCACTCGTGCTCGCGCGCCGTCGAGAGTCCACGCTCGTGCGCACCAAGGGAGTGAGTCCCCACCCTGCGTACTCGTGACCGCGTTGCACGCAGCCCCACGCGGCGTTTTTGCGTGTCCCTTTTCGCCTCGCCTTCTCCGCGAGCCTGGGGAAATAGTCCGCAACCGATCGGCGGCAGCGCGCAGGTGACGATTCTCCGTCGAGGAATCCAACTCTGCGTGTCGATCGCACATCGCGGGTGATGCACTGAAACAGGAGTTGCGCGTCCACCGTCGCCTACACCTGCGCTGATTTCCCGACGACAAACCACGTGGCCGAAAGCCCCAAGGGTCAAATTTTTGGTACTCGCGGCCACAATTGGTCAGAAACACGCAACTGCGCAGTTTTCGTGAGCTAAGCCGAAAAGTACCCGCTGTACGTACGTTTCCGCCGACTGGCGCGGGCATTGCGTAGGAGAGCCGGGACATGCGCGCTCTTTCCGTCATCGCTCTGTTCCTGCTCGCGTGCGCCACGACCGGCGCCGCGAAGCCGAAGCAGGGTGAGCCTTGCGACGCGAACGGAAAGTGCGCGCAGAGTCTGACCTGCGTCCGCTACTACGGTGTAGCGGGCGCTCGCGGCCCCGCCATGACCTCCTGCGAGATTCGCTGCGGAGAGAATGGCTCGTGCCCTAAAGGTCAGGCGTGTATCAGCGTTGCCGATGGTCCTGGTCAGGTCTGCCGACCTGCGGGCAATCGGTAAGGCGTCGCTCAGTCCCCCGGAGGCACTATGAAGAAGCTATGCATCATCGGCGCGATCGCACTCGTAGGTTGTAGCGGAAGCATCGATGGAACGTCAGGTTCCACGACCAGCGGCGGGGGCGGGGTGTTGGGACGCGGTTTGACGACGTCGGCTGGCGACGCAGTGCGTGCGATGGCGGCGCGCAACGCGACGCTCGACGTGACCGCGGATTCGATCGGCTTCATCAAGACGCAGATCGGGGTCCTCGGCCTGCAGCCGGCCCACGCCGACTTCCAGGCGCTGGCCACCACCGTCGGCATGGACGGCCTCAATCACGTTCGCGTGCAGCAGCTTCATGACGGCGTGCCGATCTTCGGCTCGGACCTCGTCATCCACTCCGACAACGCCATGTTCACCGGCGTCGGCGGCAACGTGGTCGCCATCCAGCAGCTCGACCTCGCGCCGCAGCTGTCGGTCACCTCGGCGACGACCGCCGCCAAGGCCGATTACGCGCGCGCCGCGACCACGACCGAGCCGCTCGCCTTCGCTCGCGAAGGGCAGCAGCTCATGATCTTCCCGACCGAGGGCGGTTCGGCGCGCCTCGTCTGGCACGTCGAGTTCTTCACCGAGCTCCAGGCCGGCATCAAGCCGACCCTCATGCACTACATGATCGATGCGCACGACGGCACCATCGTCGCCCGCTGGAACGGCATCCACACGGTGGTCGAGCAGGGCTCGGGCCCCGGCGGCACGTCGCGCGTTCCGCGCACCTGGACCAGCCAGCTCGACGTCGACCACACCGGCTCGACCTATTCGATGAACACCGCCGCAATGCAGACGACCAACCTCGGCGGCAGCACTTCGGGCACCGGCACGACCTTCACCTCGACCTCGCTCAACTTCACGGACAAGGAAGGCGATGACGCCCACGGCTTCGCCGAGGTCACGTTGAACATGTTGAAGGATTGGATGGGCTACAACTCGATCAACAACGCGGGCTTCAAGATCCTCTCGCGCACGCACTACTCGTCGAAGTACGCCAACGCCTTCTGGGACGGCACGCAGATGACCTACGGCGACGGCGACGGCTCGCAGCTGGGCCAGATGGCCGGCGCGCTCGACGTCGTGGCGCACGAGATCGACCACGGCTTCACCTCGTTCCACTCGAACCTGACCTACAGCGGCATGTCGGGCGGCATGAACGAGTCGTTCTCCGACGTCGCCGGCACGACGGCCAAGTACTACTTCCAGCCGACGACGGCGTCGTTCGACCTGGGCGGCGACATCTTCCTCCAGGCCAACCAGGCGATTCGTTATATGTGCACGCCGTCCAAGGACGGTTCGTCGATCGACAACGCCTCGCAGTACAACTCGGGCCTCGACGTCCACTACTCCTCGGGCGTCATGAACCGCGCCTTCTGCCGCGCTTCGAAGCGCCTGTCGAACGCCAACGCGGACACGGGCACGGCGACGCCGGACGGCGTCAAGACGGCGGCCAAGGCGTGGTACAGCGCCAACGCCAGCTACTGGACCGCCGGCGCGACGTTCACGACCGGCTGCCAGGGCGTCGTCGACGCCGCCAAGGCGCTCGGCTACACCGCTGCGCAGGTCACCGCGATCGGTGACTCGTGGAAGGATGTCGGCGTCACCTGCAACTACGGCGGTGGTGGCGGTGGCGGCGGTGGCGGTGGTGGCGGCGGTGGTGGCGGTGGTGGCGGCGGCGGCGGCGGTGGTGGCGGTGGTGGCGGCGGTGGCGGTGGCGGCGGTGGCGGTGGCGGTGGCGGCGGTCAGTGCACCCACGGCCTCTGCACCACCGGCACGAAGCTCGTCTCCGGCTGCGACACGTGCGTGACCAAGATCTGCGCTCAGGACTCCTACTGCTGCTCGACCGCGTGGGACGCGCAGTGCGTCAGCGAAGTCTCCTCGGTCTGCGGCAGCGCCCAATGCGCTCCGCCGACGACCTGCAGCCACTCGAAGTGCGCGACCGGCACCAAGCTCACCAAGACCTGCGACCCCTGCGTCACGAAGATCTGCAATGCCGACTCGTACTGCTGCGCCACGAGCTGGGATTCGATCTGCGTCGGTGAAGTGAAGTCGGTCTGCCAGCTCGCCTGCCCCTAGCCCCCCCGAGGGGCGGCTGCGCTAGACTTCCAGCGTGGCCGCCCTTCGTATTTCCCTCCCCATGAGAATGCTCTCGTTCGTCCTCTGCCTCGCGGCGCTCGTCAGCGCCGGTTGCGGTAACGGCTCGCCATCGTCCGACGGCGGCGCCGGCGGCAGCGGCGGTAGTGGCGGTAGTGGCGGCTCGAGCGGCGACATGTCCGGCGGCCCGGCGTCTTCGAGCTGCAGCGCGCCCCGCGACTGCCGCCTCTACTCGAGCTACTGCGCCTCGGCCCCGTGCCAGTGCTTCGCGCTCGGCGCACGCGACGTCGACCCGCCGTGCTTGAGCGGCACCCAGAGCTGCCTCGTCGATCCCTGCTTGAACAAGACGGCCATCTGCACCAACAGCACCTGCGCCATCGGCCCCTGACGCGCTCGCCGCGCTACTTCGCGAGCGGCGGATTCTTGATCATCGCCTCGAAGCGCTCGAGCGCCCGATCGATCGTCGCCGTCGACGGCCCGAACGAGAAGCGCACGTGGCTACCGAACCGCGACCCGTGCGCGCGCCGCCGCTTGCCCGGATTGACGTCGAAGAACTCGCCCGGCACCGTGATCACCTTGTGCTCGAGCGCGCTGCGGAAAAATCCCATGCCGTCATTGAGCGGCGCCGGCAGATCGGCGACGTTGCCCCAGGCATAGAACGTCCCGTCGGGCACGCGGTCGAAGCGCACGCCCAGCCGCTCCAGCTCCGACACGATGCGGTCCCGCTTCTTGCGAAACGCGTCCTGGATGGCGCGCGTCTCCTTGACCACGTGGTCGTACTCGAGCAGCGGAATCGCCGCGCGCTGTAGCGGCTTGGAGCCGCCACCGTCGAGGAACGAGCCCGCCGAAGCCAGCGTGTCGACGACGCTGCGCGGCCCGACCGCCCAGGTCACGCGCCAGCCGGGGTAGCGCCAGTTCTTGGTGAGCCCGTCGAACAGCAGCACCGGATCTTTGTCGACGTCCTCGACGTAGCGCGCCGCCGACGAGACCGGCAGCGTGCCCGGCTTCGAACGGTAGATGTAGTGCGAGTAGAACTCGTCGATGAGCAGCGCGCAGTCGAGCTCTCGCGCGGTCGCCACCCAGCGCTGCAGCTCGTCGCCGTCGATCAGCTTGCCGGTCGGGTTGCACGGGTTCGACAACAGCAGCGCCGACAGGCCGCGCCCCTGGATCTCGCGCCGCAAATCGTCGACGGAGAAGGCGTAGCCGCGCTCGCCCTCGAGCAGGATGGGGATGGCGGTGAACGCCTTGAAGATGTCGAGCAGCTCCTCGTAGGCGGTGTAGTCGGGCAGAAAGTGGCCGAGGTTGACGTGGCCGAGGCTGGCGGCGGCACGGGTGAGCGCGGTGCGCCCGCCGCCCGAGATGCACACGTTCTCCGGCTTGTACTGCGACTTCATGCCCTGGCGGTAGAGGCGGTTGTACAGATCGGCGACGGCGGCGCGCAGCTCACCGACGCCGGCGACCGGTGCGTACTCCTGATCGTCGAGCGAGATGCGCACGTCGTGAATGCGCGGCGGTGCGCCCGGCAGCTCGCCGGTCTCGGGCTGACCCTGGCCGAGGTTGCACCAGTCGGGGTCGCTGGCGGAGAAGCCGCGGCGTACCGCTTCGGTGGTGACGTAGATGACGCCGGTGCGGGGGACGGCGCGAAAGCCGGGGATCGTTTCCTCGCTCATGACCGGCGCAGATTACCACGCGCTGCGTCAATCGGTCAGGGTCGCGTGAGGCCGGCCCTCCTGGCCTGGGCGGCGTAGGCGCGCGGCAGCAGCGCGGCGAATCCGGCCGGCGTGTAGCGCTTGAGGCGCCACAGCCAGCGACCGTCGGCGTGCGGCAGGGCGTAGAGCTGATCGCGCTCGCAGGTGTCGAGCGCCATGCGCGCCACGTCGGCCGCCGAGAGCTTCGACGCGCTCATCATCTGCTCGACCATCGAGCGCATGTTCTCGTCGGTGCCGCGCGCGTTGTTGTGGATGTTGGTGGCGAAGAAGGTCGGGCACAGGACGGTGACGCCGGCGCCGGTGCCGTGGAACTCGGCGCGCAGCGTCTCCGACAGCGCGATGACCGCCGCCTTGGTCGCGTTGTACGGCCCCATCGACGGCGGCGCCAAGAGGCCGGCCGCCGAGGCGACGTTGAGCACGTGACCGCGCCCCTGCTTCTTCAAGATCGGCGCGAACACGTGGCAGCCGTGCACCACGCCCCAGAAGTTGACGCCGACGATCCAGCGCCAATCTTCGATCGAGATCTCGCCCACCAGGCCACCGACGGCGACGCCGGCGTTGTTGACGATGAGATCGACGCCGCCGAGGAGCGCTTCGGCCGCGACGGCCAGCGCCTGCACGTCCTCGAGCTTGGAGACGTCGCAGCGGGTCGAGGCGGCGCCGTGGCCGATCTCGTCGGCAGTCTTCTTCGCCGACGCCTCGTCGATGTCGGCGCACAGCACCTTGGCGCCGCGCCGTGCGAGGTCGTGACAGAAGGCGCGGCCGAGGCCGCTGCCGGCGCCCGTGACGACGGCGCGTGCGGAAGCTGGAATGGGCATCCGCGGACTATACGCTGCCCGCGTCGAAGTGGATCGCCGTCAGCCCAGCGCGCGCATACCCGGCGCTTCGTGCCCGGTGGTGGCGACGTATTCGTCGTAGGGGCCGCCGTACACGTGCGGCGCCACGCCCGGAGCCAGCTCGATCACGCGCGTCGCCAGCGCGCGCAAAAACGCGCGATCGTGCGAGACGAAGACGACGGTGCCTTCGTACTCGCCGAGCGCCTTCAAGAGCGCGCGCTTGGTCGTGATGTCGAGATGGTTGGTCGGCTCGTCGAGGACGAGGAGGTTCGGCGCATCGAACAGGATCTTGGCCAGCGCCAGCCGCGCGCGCTCGCCGCCCGACAGGACGCGCACCGGCTTCTCGACGTCGTCGCCGACGAAGCCGAAGGCGCCCGCGAGATTGCGCAGGACGCCGATGCCCGTCGTCGGTGCGTGATGCTGCAGCTCCTCGAACACCGAGTGGCCCGCCTCGAGCTGCTCCATCTGATGCTGCGCGAAGTAGCCCATGGTCACCGACGCGCCGAGCGTCACGCCGCCGCCGTCGGGCGGCACCACGCCGGCCATCATCTTGAGCAGCGTCGTCTTGCCGGCGCCGTTCTCGCCCATGACCGCCCAGCGCTCGCCGCGGCGAATGAGGAGATCGAGGCCGTCGTGCACGCGCCGCTGGCCGTAGATCTTGGAGACCTTCTCGACCTTGATGACGTCGTCGCCCGAGCGCGGCGGCCGCTTGAACTCGAACTGCCGCTCGACGAGCCGGCGCGGCTCCTCGATGCGCTCGATCTTGTCGAGCTTCTTCAAGCGGCTCTGCACCTGCGACGCCTTGGACGCCTGCGCGCGGAAGCGCTCGACGAAGCGCAGCTCCTTGGCCAGCATCGCCTGCTGCCGCTCGAAGGCCGCCTCGCGCTGCAGCGCATCGAGCGCCCGCGCGCCCTCGTAGAAGTCGTAGTCGCCGGTGTAGCTGCGCACCTGACCGCCATCGATCTCGATGATCTTCTTGACCACGCGATTCATGACGTCGCGATCGTGGCAGGTCATCATGACCGCGCCCGGATAGTCGCGCAGAAACGCCTCGAGCCAGATGATCGATTCGATGTCGAGGTAGTTGGTCGGCTCGTCGAGGAGCAGGGCGTCGGGCGCGAGCAACAGGATCTGCGCCAGCGCCACGCGCATCTTCCACCCGCCCGAGAGCTTGCCGACGTCGCCGGTCACCTGATCCGGCTGCAGCCCGAGGCCGGCCAGGATCGTATGCGCGCGCGCTTCGATCTCGTACCCGCCGAGCTCCTGATAGCGCGCCTGCACGACGCCAAAGCGCTCGATGACCTTGTCGAGATCGTCGCCGGCCTCGGCCATCTTGTGCTCGAGCTTGAGCAGCTCTTCGCCCATCTCCGCGACCTCGCCTGCCCCGGCGATGGTCTCCGCCAACACGGTCCGCCCCTGCATGTCGCCCACGTCCTGCCGGAAGTAGCCGATGCGCAGCTTCCGCGGCCGCTCGACATTGCCGTCGTCCGCCGACTCCTCCCCCGTGATCAGCCGAAAGATCGTGGTCTTCCCCGACCCGTTCGGCCCAACGAGCCCCACCTTCTCGCCCGCGTTGATCTGAAACGACGCGTCGACGAACAACACCTGCGCGCCATACTGCTTGGTCACATTGGTAAAAGAGATCATGATCGGCCGGGAGTTCTAGCACACCGACGGCGGAAGTGCAGGTCGGTGACGGGTGTCAGGGGGGCGGGAGCTAGAACGACGCCGCCGCGTCGCGCAGCGCCTGGGCCGGCGCGTCGACGATGTCGCCGTGCGAGACGATGAGCCGCTTGTGCGCCTTCTGCGCCTCCGCCTCGAACCACAGCTTCAGCCCCGGCTTGTCCTTGACGAAGAACAGGCGCGCGGCCGGCGGCACCCTCGGCTTGTCGCCGGTGAACCCCGCCAGCCTGAACGCCAGCCCGGCGAGCCCCGGCTGATTGCGCTGATTGAAGACGAGGTCGTTCACCACCAGCGTCGTGCCGCCCTGACTGCGCACCTCCATCGCCGCGTCGCGTCCGCGCGTCGGCTCGGGCGCGAACACGCGGACGCTGTCGTCGCCAAAGTCGCCGTCGGTGCCATCGACGGGGATGAGCTGATGGACCTTGGCCCTGGCCGCCGCCGGGGCGATCACCTTGAGCTCGGGATAGCGCTGCTTCCAGATCTTGCAATCCATGCGATGCATCGCGTTCGGCACGACCAGGAACGCCGGCGTCCCCCACGCCTCGAGCTCCTTCATGTGCGCCTCGTCGAGCGCGATGGCGTTCCAGATGACCAGCCGCCCGTCCTTCAGGCGCGCGACCACCATGACGCGTCGAATGTTGCCGAGCTTGCCCTCGACGAACCAGAGGTTCTCCTCGAGCTTCTGAACCGGCCGGTGCGGAAGAACGGTCCACGTTTCGAAAGGCTTCGCCATGCGCGGAAATTATCCCGTTGTCACTCGCCGCGCGATAACCAAATAACGACCTATATTAGTAAGCCCATTATGTCGCTCTCGACACTCAAGGGACAGAAGGTCCCCATCAAGCTGTGGTCGCCCATCGACGAGGTCGAATCGGCGGCGCTGACCCAGCTCGAGAACATCGCCGCGCTCCCGTGGTGCTTCTCGCACGTCGCCGTCATGCCCGATGTCCACCTCGGCAAGGGGGCGACCGTGGGCTCGGTCGTGGCCATGAAGGGCGCCATCGCGCCCGCTGCCGTCGGTGTCGACATCGGCTGCGGCATGGCCGCGCAGCGCACGTCGTTGACCTCGCGCGATCTGCCGGAGAACCTGGCCGCGATCCGCAACGCCATCGAGTCCGAGATCCCGGTCGGCTTCTCGTCGCACGCCGACGCCGCGCTCTCCTACGACGTCAGTCTGTTCGACGAGTTCGGCGCCCTCACCGACGCCGTGCAGTCGCTCGAAGGGCGCGCGCGCAAACAGCTCGGCACGCTCGGCGGCGGCAATCACTTCATCGAGCTCTGCCTCGATACCCAGGACCGCGTGTGGCTCATGCTGCACTCCGGATCCCGCAACATCGGCAAGGAGCTGGCCGAGATCCACATCAAGCGCGCCAAGAAGCTGGCGCACAACCAGTCGCTGCCCGACCGCGACCTCGCCGTCTTCCTCTCGGGAACGCGCGAGATGGACGAGTATCGCCACGACCTCATGTGGGCGCAGCGCTACGCGTTCGCCAACCGCCAGGTCATGCTCGAGCTCTATCGCGCCACGCTCTCCGGCTTCGTGCGCGACGACGTCACCCTCGACGCCCCCATCCTCTGCCACCACAACTACGTCGCCGAGGAGGTGCACTTCGGCGAGTCGGTGCTGGTCACCCGCAAAGGCGCGATCCGCGCCGGCGCCGGTGAGCTCGGCATCATCCCCGGCTCGATGGGAACGCGCTCGTACATCGTCCGCGGCCGCGGCAACCCCGAGTCGTTCGAGTCCGCGTCGCACGGCGCCGGCCGCCGCATGTCGCGCACCGCCGCCAAGAAGCGGTTCACGCTCGCCGACCTCTGCGCCGAGACCGCCGGCGTCGAGTGCCGCAAAGACCGCGGCGTCCTCGACGAGATCCCGAGCGCCTACAAGAAAATCGACGAGGTCATGAAGCACCAGGAGGACCTCGTCGAAGTCGTCGCCGAGCTCAAGCAGATCATGTGCATCAAGGG
>JAQBQH010000116.1 GCA_028287105.1 Myxococcales bacterium | reverse complement strand
TGAGCAATTTTGCCGACGGGGAGTGCTGCCCGATGCTGTGTCAGCCGCGGGCCATGACGAAGCAATCGGCCGACGCGCTCGCGGCCTACGGCGTGCGCTGCAAGGTGCGCTGCGCGGCGCCGCCGTGTCCGCCGCCGCAACAGGTTTCGACGCCGGCGTGCGCGGCTGGAAAGTGCGTCATCAAGACGATGTCGCGCGATTAGGACTGCGCAGGCGCGGGCGGCTCAGGCGCGGCTAAGGCGGATCGCCGAGGCCGCCGCAGAGCGAGACCTCGCCGCTCGGAGACTGGCAAATTTGCTGCGGCGGGCACTCCTCGTCCGAGCAGCAATACACCTCGACGAGGCCGTCGATGCAGGTGCCGCTCGCGCAGGTTTCTCCGGTCGGGCAGTCACAGGCGGTCGAGCAGCCCATATCGCCGCCGCTCGAGGTGCCACCGTCGACCGCGGGCTCGGTCGGAGGCGCGGTCGGGCCGCAACCAGCGACGAGCACCAGCGCGAGCATCAAAGAGCGCATGGGTAGGTGGACACGCGCGTGCGCCTAGAAGTTAATCCCGAGCATGAGCTTGGAGACGCCGCTGCCGAGCACCGCGACGTTGATGGCGTCGTCGATGAAGAGCCGGCTGAGAGACTTCCGCTTCAAGGCCATGGTGCCGTGCCCTATTCAAAGCTTGTTCCAGCACGATCGGCTGCAACGGCGCGGCATCGTACGCGCGCCAGCTGCACGAAAATTGCGCAGCTGCGCGATTGCTGCGCCGGGAGCGAGTGCGGCGGCGAGCTGCGCTACTGCAGGGAGAACGAACGGCCGATGCGCATCATCAGCTCCGCGCCGACCGCACCATTGTTCTGCTCGTCGATGACGAGCTGTCCCGCCGATGGGGCGGCGGAGTCGAGCAGGTTCGCCGCGAACCAGCTGGTCACATCGACGCCGACCGTGAAGCTGACGTTCTCGTCGTGAGCAAGCTCTTTCCCCGTCGCTGAGCGCAGATCGACCGGCAGCGGGCGGAAGCTCGCGACCCGGGCCGAGAACGGCGTGCCGCGCCAGCTGCCCTGCAGCTGCACGTTCGAGAACATGAGCTGCACGCGGCTGTAGACGCCGGGCGGGAGCATCGTGAATGTCAGGCTCGTGCCCGGCGACAATACATCCAGGTCGAAGCTCTGCACCGGCGGCATGTGCATTGGCGGCGGCGCGTCGCCGAGGACGTTGATGCGCTCGATGTGCATGGTGCCGGAGTCGAGCGTCAGGTTGGGGACGGCGGGCGGCGCGGGCGTGAAGGTGAGCGTCAGCTGGCCGGGCTTGGGCGGATCATCGTGCTGCTCACAGGCGCCGAGGCCCGCGATGACGATCGTGGACACGACGAGGAAGCGTATGAATGTGGCGAGGACGCGCACGTGACGCAGCCGATGGTGCAAGGGGAATGCCCGCGCAGAGATCGCCGACATCAGCATAATTTCTACCACGCTCGTGCAGGCGACGTACACTGAAGAGGCGCTGTGAGCGACGCCACCACCATAGACGCTGGCGGGGGGCCACCGTCGGACGACGCGGCCCTGGCCACACGCGCCTACCTGGTCGTACGCGAGGGCGAGCGCGCGCAGGTCATCGTCCTCGACGAAGGCGCCGACATCTTGTTCGGGCGCTCGCCGGAGGCGACGGTCCGTATCGATGACGCCAAGGCGTCGCGCGAGCACGCGCGCATCGTGCGACAGGGCGGCGTCGTCAAGCTGGTGGAGCTCGGTAGCCGCAACGGGACGCGGGTCAACGACGAGACCGTGCGCGACGAGACCCGCCGGCTTCGCTCGGGGGATCTGGTGCGCGTGGGCGACGCGGAGATCGTCATCGCCGAGAGCGCCGGCGTGTCGTCGACCGGCCGCGGCGCGCGGCTCGGCACGGAGCTCGAGCGAGCGATCGGAGTCAACGGACGGGCGGCGCTGGTGCGGCTGTCGCTGACGGCGAACGAGCTGGCCCAGCTGTCGCCGGTGCTCGGCGGCACGCGGCTCGTCGAAGCGCAGAGCGACGGCGACTATGCGCTCCTGCTCGACGATCCCGACGCAGTGGGCGAGCTGGCGGCGGCGGTGAAGCAGTTGGTGCCCGCGGCTGTCGTGGGCGTGGCGCGCGCGCCCGAGGACGGGCGCACCGTCGACGAGCTGTGGCGCCGTACGAGCAAGCGGCCGAGCGCGCTGCGCGTCGGGCCGGCGGGGCCGCCCGGGGTCATCGTCGCCGACGCGGCGATGTTCCGCGTCTTCGAGCTGGTGCGCAAGGTGGCGCCGGCGCCGTCGACGGTGCTGATCCTCGGCGAGACCGGCGTCGGCAAGGAGGTCATCGCCGAGCAGGTGCACCGGCAGAGCCCGCGCGCGGCCGGGCCGTTCGTACGGCTCAATTGTGCGTCGTTGCCCGAGACGCTCCTCGAGAGCGAGCTGTTCGGCTACGAGCGCGGCGCGTTCACCGGCGCCGAGCGGCGCAAGATCGGCTACATCGAGGCGGCCGACGGCGGCACGCTCTTCCTCGACGAGATCGGCGAGCTGGCGCCGACGATGCAGACCAAGCTCCTGCGGGTGCTCGAGGACCGGAAGTTCATGCGCGTCGGCGGCCGCGAGGAGATCGTGTCCGATCTGCGCATCCTCGCCGCGACCAACCGCAACCTCGAGGCGGAGACCAAGACGGGCCGCTTTCGCGAGGATCTCTACTTCCGGCTCTCGGCGTTCGTCATCCGCATTCCGCCCCTGCGCGAGCGCATGGGCGAGGTCGAGCTGCTCGCCGAGCTGTTCGCGCGGCAGTTCGCCAAGCGCATGAACGTGGCGCCGCGGGCGATCGCGCCCGGCGCGCTCGAGCGGCTGCGTGCGCACCACTGGCCGGGCAACGTGCGCGAGCTGCGCAATGCCATGGAGCACGCGGTGGTGCTGGCCGAGGGCGGCGTCATCGACGGCGAGCATCTGCCGGAGAGCGTCGGACGCGGGGGCGTCGGACAGGGGCCGGCGCCGACGGGGCCGATGCGCGAGCAGGTGGCGGATATCGAGCGGCGCGCCATTCAAGATGCGCTCGATGTCGAGGACGGCAATCAGACGCGGGCGGCCAAGCGCCTGGGAATCTCGCGGCGCGCGCTGCAGTACAAGCTCGAGAAATATCGCCCCAAGCGCTGACCCGCCTTAGTTCGCGGGCTGGGAGTAGATCTCGGCGCCGGCGTTGCCACCGACGACGAGGACGGTCTCGTCGCACAGCGAGACCGCCGCGTGGCCGGCGCGGGCGGTGCCGAGCGAGCGTTCGGTGAGAAAGCCGACGCTCGAGCCGCCGAAGAGCTCGACCGAGGTCGTCTTCGCCGAAGTGCCGGTCTTCTTGTCGGCGGTGATGCCGCCTGCTACGAGCACGCGCCCGTCGGTGAGCACGGTCGCGGTGTGGCCGCGCCGGTTCGCGGCCATCGGGTAGATCGTGGTGCTGCGCGTGATCGGGTTGTAGAGCTCCGCGTTCTCGAGCGGCAGTCGGTCGGTGCCGACGCCGCCGACGATGAGGATCGATCCGTCGGGCAAAAGCGACGCGGTCGCTTCGGCGCGGGCGTACTGAAGCCGACCGGCACGGGCGGCGCTGCCGGCGGGATCGACGGCTTCGATCGAGTCGAGCGGCTCTCCGTTCGCTCCGTAGCCGCCGAAGACCATGAGGATGCCGATGGCGACGGTGGCGGCGTGCTCGCGGCGGGCGTCGATCATCGTCGGACCCTGCGAGACGCGCGCAGTCCCGTCGCTGCGAACCTCCAGGATGAGCGTGCCGGCGAGTGGCGCGGGCGCGGCGTCGCCGCCGCTGCCGCCGGAGACGAGCGCGCTCCCATCGGGCAGTGCGACGAGCCGATGGCCGACGCGGCCGTCGAGGCGTGGATCGCTGATCGGCAAAAAGGCGCGCTGGGTCTCCGAGTAGAGCTCGGCGTCGGCGACGACCACGTTGCTCGTGTCGACGCCGCCGACGACGAGGACGCCGACCGCCGACAGCGCCACCGCCTGCGCGCCGGCGCGTGCGTGGTTGAGCGCGGGTGACGAGGCCGCGAAGACGGCGCTGCCGGGGGTGAATAGATCGGTGGTGGCGAGCGCCAGGCCGGCGTCATCGGCGCCGCCGGCGACGAGCACGGTGCCATCGTCGAGCGCCAACGCCACGGCGCCGCTGCGCGTCGTCGTCGGCATGGCGGCGGTGGGGGCGAAGAAGTTCGTCGGCGCGAAGTAGAGCGGCGCGGTCGTGCCGCTCGCCCCGAAGGCGACGGGACAGGTCTTGCCACGCGCGATCAGGATGCCGGTGGCGTCGACGCCATCGAGGCTGATGACGGTGCGCGCGCCGGGCGACACGCCCGAGAGCGACACGGTGGACGCGCTCGCGGAGTTGGAGCTCGACGCCAGCACGACGCCGTCGCGGGTGGCGGTCATGTTGATCTTCGCGACGGCAGCGAGCAGCCGGCGATCGTCGGGCAGGCGAATCGCGAGTGCCAGGTCCGGCGGGCGGCCGCACGCGGCTACCAGGAGGAGGGGAGCGAGGAGGCGCGTGTTCACGTCACAGGCCCGGATTGCCGGCGACCGTCCCGGAGGGCGCGCTCGTGCCGAGGACGACGCCGAGCGTGACCGCGACGATGACGACGCCGGCCGCGGCACCGCCGACGACCCAGGGCCACCAGCGACGCGCAGGTGGCTGGGCGCCGCGGTCCGCCGTCGACTGAACGCGCGCGGGCGACGATTGCGCGACGCGCGCGACGAGCGACGACACGACCGCGCGCACCGGCGCCTCGGTCGTGAGGGCGACGGCCCCCGTCGCGACCTGACCGTCGGCGGCGACGTCGCGCACGACGAACTGCCAGCCGCCGGCTGCGCGCACGAGCGCGCCGACGATCACGCGGCGGGACGACCCGGCCAGCGCCAGCGCGCGGTCGCCGTCGGGCGGCTGCCACGCGCGCAAGGGTGGCGTGATGCGCTCCTGCGCATTTTGCACGTTGACCACGCCCGCCCACGGCTCGTATCCGACGGCGCTGACGGCGAGGAAGTGTCTGCCCATGGTGACCGTGGTCGGTCCTGCAGCTGCCGCGCCATCCACGCGAACGTTGGCGTCGGCCGGCGCTTCGACCCGCAGCTCGGCGCGCGGTAGTCGCGCCACGTCGTCGGCGGCACGCCTGTACGCGGCCACCGCGCGCGGCGGCAACAGCGCCGAATCGACGACGCGCGTGGGATCGAGACGTGCGGCGCGCACGAGATCATCCCACGCCGCCTCCGCGTGGCCCGCTTCGCTCTTGCACAGCCAACGATAGAAATAGATGTCGGAGAGCTGGCGCGCATCGAGGTCGGCGCCGCCGCGCGCCTCGCTCAGTCGATCGAGCTCGTCGAGCCGCGCCAGCGCCGCGGCGATCGCGACGGCCGCGTGATCGGCCTTGGCGGCCTGCAAGAGCGGCGCGAGCGGTTGCTCGGCGGGCGGCGACGGCAGCGGCGCGTCGACGACGCGCGCCCCGAGCTGCTCGGCGGCTGCGACGAAGCCGGCGCGAGCCGCTACCGCCGGCGCCGGATGGCCGGGCGGCTCCCAGTAGATCGCCGTCGCCGCCGGTCCGCTGGCGCCGGCCTGCGCGGCGACAGCGAGGGTGACAGCGACGATCGCAATGGCTCGCACGGGGCCATATTGTATCATCCACGCGTGAGTGTGCGCTTCGGTCGCTACGAGCTCCTCCGTCCATTGGGCGCCGGCGGCATGGCCGAAGTCTTCCTGGCGCGCTACGTCGGGCCGGAAGGCTTCGAGAAGCGGCTCGTCATCAAGCGCGTCCTGCCGCGGCTGAGCGACGATCGTCATCTCTTGCGCATGTTCTTCGAGGAGGCCAAGACCCACGTCTCGCTGTCGCACGGCAACCTGGTCTCTGTGTTCGATTTCGGGCGGGTCGGCAACGACTACTTCATCGCCATGGACTACGTGCATGGCGGCGATCTGGCGACGCTCCTGGCCTTCGAGCGGCAGGCGGGTAGAGCGCTGTCGCCGTCGCTGGTGGCCTATCTCGGGATCGAGATCTGCCGCGGTCTCGGCTACGTGCACCGTCGCGGCTTCGTGCATCGCGACGTCTCACCGCGGAACGTCCTCTTGTCGATCGACGGCGAGGTCAAGCTGTCCGATTTCGGGCTGGTGCTGAAGAGCGAGAGCGACGTCCAGGGGGTGCGCGGAACGCTGGCGTATACCTCGCCCGAGCAGGCGCGCGGCGAGCGGGTCGATGCGCGTGGGGATCTCTATTCGGTCGGGGTCGTCCTGGCCGAGGCGCTCGCCGGCAAGCGACTGCGCGACGCGGTCGACGCCGAAGCGGCGCTGGCGCTCGCGCGCGCGGGGGCGCCGATCGCGATCGAAGGGCCGCTGGCGGACGTGGTGGCGCGCGCGACCCAGACCGATCCCGACGCGCGGTTCAGCGGCAGCGAGGAGATGATGGCGGCCATCGAGCGCGCGTCGGCGGCGCTGGGGCGCGGTCGCGAATCGGCGGCCCGCGAGCTGGCGGCGAAGATGGCGGAGCTCGCGCCCGTGGCCGAGGCGGCGCTGGCGCTCTCCGAGGCACGCGGCGCGGCGTCGACGATAGCCGGCAAGGCGGCGCGCGCGTCGCTCGCCGAGACCTATTTCCGCGACAACGCATCGGTGGCGTTCGTCGACGAGGTGATGTCGGCGCCGGCGGGCGGACGGCCGGGGCCGCGGCGACAGTGGCTGCCCTGGGTGGCGGCGATGGTGGCGGCGCTCGTCGCCGGCGGCTTCGCGCTGCGTGCCGCGCGTTCGCCGGCCGTCGCTGCACCGCCGCCGGCCGTCGCCGCATCGGCGCCGTTCGTCGCTGCACCGGCGCCGTCCGTCGCTGCACCGGCGCCGTCCGTCCCTGCATCGGCGCCGTCCGTCGCGCCGTCGCCCAGCGCGCCGCCCGCGTCGCCGGTCGTGGCGTCGCCGCTCCCCACGCGTAGCAGGAACCTCGTGCGGCGGCCGGCGACGGCCGAGAGCGGCACCGTCGAAGTGCAGTGCCAGCCCTGGTGCGTGCCGTACGTCGATGGCTCGGCGCGCGGTGAAGACGGCCGCAACCACACGCTGACGCTGCCGGCGGGCCGCCATCGGCTCGAGGTCCGTCGGCTCGACGATCGCTTGCAGCGCACCGTCCAGGTTCGTGCCGGCCAATCGCAGCGCGTCGAGTTCGCCTTCGAGTCGAAGTTTCAGTAGCTGCCCCACCGGCGTGCAGGTGCGCAATTTTCGTGCAGCTCGTCGCGCGCAATCGGCTGCGCGTCGCGTCCGCGAGCGGGCGCGCTTCCTGCTAGGTCGGCCCGCAACGGCGTCGACACGCCAGGAGGATGATCATGAGAGCGTACATTTTCGCCGGGGCCTTGCTCCCGGCATTCATGGTGGTGGCCTGCTCGAGCGGCTCCGGCACCACCGACACGACGTCGAACCTGGTCTCGCAGGCAGCCGCCTCGGTGACCACCACGCACGACGCGGCCAAAGTCTGCTTCACCGACTTTCAGACCTGCATCAGCGCGGCTGCCGACGCCACCGCAGTGGTCGCCTGCCAGGACACGCTGCGAAGCTGCCTGCCGACGGCATCGGGCGTCCCGACACCGCCCGATCTCTGCAGCGACACGGAATCGGGCCACGATCACGGCCACGACTGCAACGCCGACGGCGGCATGCCTCGTGGCGGTCCCGGTGGTGGCGGCCCCGGCGGTGGCGGTCCCGGCGGTGGTGGCCCCGGCGGTCCGGGCGGCAATCCGCCGCCGCGCCCCGACGGTGGGCTCCCCCCGCCGCCGGACGGCCACGGCGGTCCCCATGGCCACGGTCCGCCGCTGACGCCTGACGGACACATCGCGCTGGCGACCTGCCACGCCGAGCTCAAGAAGTGCCTCGACGCCGGCACCGCCAAGGACACCTGTGTCGCGGCCGATCACCAGTGCGTCCACGACGCGCTCACTGCCGATTTCGCGCAGCTCTGCGCCGACATCGCCACGCAGTGCGCGGCTTGCCCGACCTCGGACCGTTGCGTCGAGCTCACCGCCCGCTGCGCCGCCGGCGTCCCCGCGCTGCCCGACAGCCCCTAGTTCGCCGCGCAGCGACGCCTCCGCGGCCGCAATTAGATTGCGACCACTCGCTATCTTTGATAGCCTCCGCGGATGGGCTTCGACACCATCGTCAAGAACGGCCTCTTGCTCGACGGCACGCGCAGCCCTGGCGCGATACGCCACGTCGGTATCACGGCGGGCAAGGTCGCCGCCGTGAGCGACGCCCCGCTCGACGAGACCGGCTGCGCCGAGGTCATCGACGCGCGCGGCCGCTGGGTCACGCCGGGCTTCCTCGACATCCACACCCACTACGACGCCGAGCTCCTCGCCGCGCCCGCGCTCGGGGAATCGATCCGCCACGGCGTCACCACCGTGACCGTCGGCAGCTGCTCGATCAGCACCATCCTCTCGGACGCCGAGGACTGCTCGGACCTCTTCACGCGCGTCGAGTCGGTACCGCGTGACAAGGTGCTGCCGCTCCTCCGTCGCGAGAAGAGCTGGACCACGCCGGCGCAGTACGTCGAATTCCTGCAGCGCCACCCGCTCGGCGCCAACGTGACCGCCTTTCTCGGCCACTCCGATCTGCGCGCCCGCGTCATGGGCCTCTCCCGCTCGGTCGACGGCAAGGCGCGCCCCGACGCGCGCGAGCTGTCCGAGATGGAGCGCTGGCTCGAGGAATCGCTCGACTGCGGCATGCTCGGTCTCTCCACGATGACCAACCCGTGGGACAAGCTCGACGGCGAGCGCCATCGCTCCGCGCAGCTGCCCTCGACCTACGCCACCTGGAAGGAGTACCGCCGCCTCGGCAACGTGCTGCGCCGCCGCGGCCGCATCCTGCAGTCGGCGCCGAACCTGGTCACCAAGCTCAACGTGCTGCTGTTCCTCCTTCAGAGCATCGCGCTGCCGTTTCGCAAGGCGCTGCGCACGACGCTCATCACGATGGCCGATGCCAAGGCGACGCCGGGGCTGCATCGCTTGATCGGCGGCGTGACGCGGCTCTTCAATCGCCTGTTTCGCGCCGACCTGCGCTGGCAGACCCTGCCCGTGCCGTTCGAGGTCTACGCCGACGGCATCGACCTCGTGGTGTTCGAGGAGTTCGGCGCCGGTCGCGCGGCGCTTCATCTCGCGGACGAGGTCGCGCGCAACGCGCTCATGCGCGACGCCAGCTACCGTCGCTCCTTCCGCCGCGACTACGAAAAGAAGTGGAGCCCGCGCGTCTGGCAGCGCGACTTCCACGACGCGTTCATCGTCGCCTGTCCCGAGCCCGCCGTCGTCGGCAAATCGTTTGGCGAGGTCGCCGACGCGCGCGGCGTCCATCCCGTCGACCTCTTCCTCGATCTGGTCGTCGCGCACGGCCGGAAGCTGCGCTGGCGGATGATCATCGCCAACCACCGCCCGAAGGAGGTGGCGCGCATGATGACCCATCCGGCGGCGCTCATCGGCTTCGCCGACTCGGGAGCGCACATCCGCAACATGGCGTTCTACAGCTTCCCGCTGCGGATGCTGCGCCTCGTGCGCGACGCCGAGCGCGCCGGTGCGCCGATCATGCCGCTCGAACAGGCCGTGTGGCGGCTGACCGGTGAGCTCGGCGCCTGGCTCGGTGTCGATGCCGGTACGCTGCGGATCGGTGCGCGCGCCGACCTCGTGGTGATCGATCCCGAAGCGCTCGATGCTCGTCTCGACGCCTATCACGAAGCGCCGATGGACGGCCTCGGGCTCATGCGCATGGTCAATCGCTCCGACGGTGCGGTGCGCGCGGTGCTGGTCAACGGCCGGGTCGCGTTCCGCGACGGCGCGTTCGATGCCGCGCTCGGCAAGGCGCGCGGCTTCGGGCAGTTCCTCCCGGTGGTCGCCTGATGCCCGCCGCCAAGGTCGCCGTTCGGCGCACGCAGGCCGATCGGCGCCAGGGCTCGATCCGCAAGCTGCTCGACGCCGCCACCGACGCGCTCATCGAGGTCGGCTACGCCGCCACCAGCGTGCAGGAGATCTGCGCGCGCGCCGGCCTGTCGCACGGTGGCCTGTTCCGCCACTTTCCGTCGCGCGAGGCGCTCATGGTCGCCGTCGCCGAGGACGTCTCGCGCCAGATGCTCGAGACCTATCGTCGCAAGTTCGAGCTCCTGCGGACGCGCGAGGAGCCGCTCGAGCTGTCGATGCGGCTGACGCGCGAAGCCTGTCGCTCGCGCCTCAACCAGGCCTGGTACGAGCTGGCGATGGCCGCGCGGACCAGCACGCCGCTGCGCAAGGCGCTGGCGCCGCTGGCCGCCTCGTACTACGCCGCGATCGGCCGGCTGGCGCGCGAGCTCCTGCCGGATCTGTCGGCGCTGCTCGGCGACAGCTTCGACGTCTTCGTCGATACCATCATCGCGGTCTTCGACGGCGAATCGGTGCAGCGCTTCGTCCTCAAGAAGCCGGCCGTCGAGGACAAGCGCCTCGAGCTCCTGCTCTCGTTGACCCGCCTGGCGCTGAGCGGCGTGCGTTGACGATCGACGTTTGCTAGTGCTTGCGCAGCGCGGCCAGCATCGTCTGTACCTGCGCCAGGAGTGACGGCGGGACGGCGGTTTCGAGCTTCTTCCACGCCTCCTCCGAGGCGGCCTGGAACTCCTTCTTGAAGCGGTCGTCGGGGCGCAGCACCGTCAGCCCCTGACGCTGAAACAGCCCGCCCATCAGCCGCTCGTCGGAGAACTCGCTCTCGTCATTGAAGCGGACCAGGAGCTTCGCCACCGCGCTGCGCACGATCGCCTGGTGATCGAGCGGCAAGGCCTCGAACGCGGCGCGCGTCACGACCATGCACGCGAGGAGATGGTCGGTCGTCAAATCGAGGAGGTAGCGCGCCTGCGTCGACCACTGAAAGCCGATCGCGCCCGTCGGCGGCGCGAGAAAACCGTCGACCTGCCCGCTCTCGTAGGCGGCGCGCGCGCCATCGAGCGGCAGCGTCACGATGGGGAGCCCGAGGGCGCGCATCACGGCGCTCTTGGTCTCGTCGTTGTCGAGCGACCAGACGCGCGTCTTGCGTAGCTCGTCGAGTGAGCGCACCGGCGTGCGCAGGAACACGACGCTGGGGCCCATCACCGCCTCGCCGAGAAACACGAAGCCCGCCTTGCGGGCATCTTCTTCGAACATGGGGCGCAGCCGCGCGGCCACCTGCTTGAGCTCGTTGCGATTGCGGAACAGGCCGGGCAGCCGCGTCACCTTCATCGACGGGACCCAGCGCTCGCATTGCCAGACGCCGGTGCCGACGCCGTCGAGCTGATCGCGGCCGATGCGCCGCGCCGCCTCGACGTCATCGCCGGCGATGCCGTTGAAGTACCATTTCATGCGTACTTCGCCGTGGGTACCCGCTTCGATTTCACGCGCCACGGCCTTGAACGCGCGGGCCCAGCCGGTCCCGTCCGGGGTGACGGTGGCCATTCGAAGCGTGACCGCCGGCGCGGCGAACCCGGGCGGCGCGAGCGTCAGCAGCAGCGTGATTGGGAGGAGAAGACGGAGCATGACGCGCCGATTATCGCACGACGCTCGTCTCCTTGTCTCGCCGTTCGATAATGGGACGGCGGGATCCCACGGCCGGACGCACGCGCCCCGCGGCGGCGACGAGCTCCGCGCCGGCCGTGGGTTTCGCGGACGGCATGGCGCTGGCAATAGCGGCGATGCGGAGGTTCGCCGTGACGACGCTGATCGCAATGTTCATCCAGGTGCTGCTCGCTCTTCATCCCGCCTCGGCCGCCTCGGCCGCCTCGGCCCCGCGTACGCTCAAGACCGTCGTGGCGGACGGCAGCGTGTGGGTTGATGTGTACGAGCGCGGCTCGCTCAAGATGACGGTGAGGTTGTGCGACCACAACCTTCAGGGCGCGTCGAGCCTCGTGCCGAACGGCAAGCGCTCGGGGGTGAGGTAGCGCGCGAGGTCCGGGCGCGCCGACGCCGCACGCTCGTCGGAGCTCGCCCCGTAGCACTGCACCCGCCAGCGGCAGACTTCTCCAACACTGATAGAGGCGACGGCCGAGCGCGTGATGGCGCGCGGCGAGAAGTGATCAATCGTGAGAGGCCACGGACTAGGCGCCTTCGATCGGAGTGTCGCCGAGATCGAGCGGCGCCAGCACGGCGCCGTCGGGGACGGTGGGCGGAACGTCGTCGAACTCGTGGCCGATGTGGCTGCGCACGCGCTCGAGGAGATCTTCGATGCGCACGGGCTTACGCACGAAGTCGGTGCCGGCGATGGCGGCGTCGTCGAGCTGCGCGGCAGCGGTCATGACGATCACCGGAATCGACGTCAGACGCGCGTCGGCCTCCTGATGGGCGCGGAAGGCCCAGCCGTTCATGATCGGCATCATGAGGTCGAGCAGGATCAGGCCGGGGAGCGGCCCGTCGCGTAGGATCTCGAGCGCGTGTTGGCCGTTGGTGGCGCTACGGGTCTCGTAGCCTTCCTCGGTGAGCACGCGGCAGATGACGTCCCGCAGGTCGTCGTCGTCCTCGACGACGAGAACACTCTTCATGACCCTATTATATCATCGTTCGCATGCTCTTTCGCGTCGATCTGTGTCTCGTCGGGACGTCGAATCCGGAGAATCTCGGGGGCGTGGCGCGGCTCGCCGAGAACTTCGGGCTCTCGTCGCTGGCGCTGGTGGCGCCGCGGGCGGCGCTGGATGATCCGCGGGCCCTCGTCGTGGGCCGCGTGGCGCGCGAGAGGCTCGCGGCGGCGCGCGTGACGGCAGATCTCGATGCGGCGGTCGAGGGGTGCAGCTATGTCGTCGGCTTTTCGGCGCGGCGCGGCAGCGAGCGGCCGATGGTCGGGCTGCGCGGGCTGGTCGCGCATCTGGCCGAGCGGGCGCCGGCGGGGCGGGTGGCGCTGGTGTTCGGGCCCGAGGAGAGCGGGCTGGTCAACGCCGACGTCGATCGCTGCGACGTCGTCGCGTGCATCGACACGCCTGGCTCGCTGCCGTCGCTCAATTTGACGCAGGCGGTGGCCATCGCGCTGTGGGAGCTCGCAGGTGCGGCGGCGCCTTCGCCGTCGGCGCCGGCGTCGCAAGCGGCGTCGCAAGCGGCGTCACAATCGGCGTCACAATCGGCGTCGCATTCGTCACGGGGCGGCGCCACGCGAGCCGAGATCGACGCGTTCGTCGACCACGCGGTCGAGGCGCTCGTCGCGGTCGACTATTTTCGCGGCGAAGATCGTGAACGGCAGCGCGTGCACCTCCGGCGCCTCGTCGCAGCCGCGGCGCTGCGCTCGAGCGAGCTGCGCAGCCTGCACGGAATCTGCGCGCACCTCCTCGGCGCGAAACGGTGACCCCGCGCGCGGCGAGCGCCGGCCCGCCACGGCGGCGGCGCGAGCGCTCAGGTGCAGGTCGTGCAGCCCCGCGAGCGCGCCATCTCCCGCAGCCCGCGCTCGTTCCTGCGCCGTTGGTGTAACATGAAGCGCGGTGGGGCCTGGCGAGCTGGTCGCAGGACGCTTCGAGATCGTCTCCGAGGCGGGGTCGGGCGGTATGGGGATCGTGTATCGCACGATCGACCGCCTCTCCGGCCGCACCGTCGCGCTCAAGCTGCTCCTCGGGCGCGAGGGCAACGTCGACGAGCGCTTCGTGCGCGAGGGGCGCCTGCTCGCCGAGCTCTCGCATCCGCGCATCGTCCGCTACGTCGCGCACGGGCTGACCGCGGAGCGGCAGCGCTACCTCGCGCTCGAGTGGCTCGACGGCGTCGACCTCCAGCGCTACCTGTCCGAGCAGAGCCTGACCGCCGCCGAGAGCGTCACCGTCGCGCGCGGCGTGGCGCAGGCGCTCGCCTACACGCACACCCGCGGCATGATCCATCGCGACATCAAGCCGTCGAACATCTTTTTGGTGAACGGGCGCGTCGAGGACGTGCGCCTGCTCGACTACGGCATCGCGCGCATGGCGGGAGGCCCGCAGGCGCTCACCGCCGTCGGTGCGCGCATCGGCACGCCCGCGTACATGTCGCCCGAGCAGGCGCGCGGGGCGAGCGACGTCGACGCCCGCACCGACGTCTACGGGCTCGGCGTGGTGCTCTACCAGTGCCTCGCCGGCAAGCCGCCGTTTCGCGCGCTCGATCCGGTGGCGCTTCTGGGCAAGGTGTTGCTCGCCGATCCGGAGCCGCTCACCGAGGTGCGGCGCGATCTGCCGCGCCCGCTGACGCTGCTCGTGCACCGCATGCTGGCCAAGGATCCCAACGAGCGCCCGCCGCACGGCGGTGAGGTGCTGGCGGCGCTCGAGGCGCTCGCCGATCAAGTGGATCTGACCGGCGCCGGCGCGCCCGACCCGGCGCTCATGCAGGAGTCGCTGACGCCGCGCGAGCGTCGGCTCTTCAGTCTGCTCCTGGTGCAGGCCGTGGACCGGCTGCTGCAGCGCGACGATCTATGGAAGCTGGCGCGCCAATATGGCGGACAGCCCGAGCAGCTCGTCGACGACTCGGTGATGGTGGCGATCGCCGAGTCCGGCAGCGCGACCGATCTGTGCGCGCGCGCGGCGCGGCTGGCGCTGGCCGTGCGCGGCGTCGCTCCGACGGTGCCGATGGCGCTCGTGACCGGGCGCGGCGTCGACGGCGTGGGCGCGGTGCCGCTCGGGGACCTGCTCGATCGCGCGGCGGCGCTCCTGTTCCACGATCGCCGGCGGCTCGAGGACAAGGGGCTCCTGCCTACCGACGCGCCGACGCCCGCCATCCCGGTGCCGCCGCCGACGCCGCTGGCAGCGGGGATTCGCGTCGACGAGACGACGGCGGGGCTGCTCGATGCCAGCTTCGACGTCGGTGGCGACAAGGACGGCCTGCTCCTGCGCGGCGAGCGCGTCTTCGTCGACGGACGGCGCACGCTGCTCGGTCGCGACACGCCGTGCGTCGCGCGCGAAGGCGAGCTGGCTGCCATGGGCGGCGCGTTCGACGCCTGCGTCGACGAGTCGTCGGCCAAGGTCATGGTGGTGCTGGCCGCGGCGGGGTTCGGCAAGTCGCGGTTGCGTTACGAGTTCCTCGGCCGGCTGGCGGCGCGCGGCACCAAGGTCGAGCTCCTCGTCGGACGCGGCGACCCGGTTGCGCGTGGCGCGCCCTTCGGCCTTCTGGCCGGCGCGGTCCGTCGCGCGGCCGGGCTCTTCGACGGCGAAGCGCTGGTGGTGCGGCAGAAGAAGCTGCGCGCGCACCTCGGGCGACGCGTCGCCGATGCGGATTTGCCGCGCGTCAGCCAGTTCCTCGGCGAGCTGGTCGGCACGCCCTCGTCCGACGACGACGACATCCCGCTCCGCGCCGCGCGCGCCGATCCGCAGCTGCTCGGCGATCAGATGCGCCGCGCCTTCATCGACTGGCTCGACGCCGAGACCCGCGTGGCGCCGCTCGTGTTGGTGCTCGAGGACCTGCACTGGGGCGACGCGGCGACGGTGAGCTTCGTCGACGACGCCCTGCGCGCGTTGCGCGAGCGGCCGCTGTTCGTCCTCGCGCTCGGGCGGCTCGAGGTCGAGGATCAATTCCCGCGGCTGTTCGCCGATCGCGACGTGACCACCTTGCGGCTGGCGGAGCTGGGCAAGCGCGGCGCCGAGCGGCTGGTGCGTGAGGTGCTCGGCGCCGATATCGCGGCCGACAAGGTGGCGCGCATCGTCGATCGCGCGGGCGGCAACGCCTTCTACCTCGAGGAGCTGATCCGCGCGGCCGCCGAGGGGCGCGACGCCGAGCTGCCGGAGACGGTGCTGGCGATGGTGCAGGCGCGGCTCGAAGGCATGGAGCCCGAGGCGCGCAAGATCCTGCGCGCGGCGAGCGTCTTCGGCCAGATCTTCTGGGGCGGCGGCGTGCAGGCGCTCCTCGGTGGCGAGGAGACGGCGCCGACGCGGCAGTGGCTCGAGGAGCTGGTGCGGCGCGAGGTGGTGACGGTGCGGCGCGCCGGCAAGTTCGAGAACGACGTCGAGCTCACCTTCCGCCACGCGCTCGTGCGTGACGCGGCCTACGCCATGCTCACCGATCCCGATCGGCGGCTCGGCCACCGACTGGCGGCGGCGTGGCTGGCCGAGCGCGGGGAGGCGGAGCCGCTGGTGCTGGCCGAGCATCACGAGCGCGGCGGCTCGCCGTCGGTGGCGATCGGCTGGTATCGCCGCGCGGCGGAGCAGGCGCTGGGCGGCAACGATCTCGACGGCGTCTTCGTGCGCGGGGCGGCGGCCCGTCGCTGCGCCAAGGCCGCGTCCACGCTCGACGACGCGGCGGTGCGCGAGCTGGCGTCGACGTGGGTGCTCGAAGCCGAGGCGCACAACTGGCGCGGCGAGTTCGACGCCGGCGCCGAGGCGGCGCAGCGCGGCGCGGCTGCGCTTCCCGTCGGTGACGAGCTGTGGTTCTCGGCCATCGGCGAGGCGGCCATGGCGTTCGGCGTCAAGGGGCGCGGCGACGAGGTGCGCCGCCTCTTCGAGGCGCTGCCGCCGACGCCGGAGCCGGGCGACCGCGCCGTGCTGGCGATGACGCGTCTGGCGGAGCAGCTCATCATCACCGGTGCGCCCGAAGCCGCCGATCAGCTCGTCGCGCGCCTGGCGCCGCTCGTGGCCGCGGGCTCGACGGCGGCGACGGCCGGTCGCCTCCTGTCGATGATGACGCTGCATCGCCGCTTTCAGGGCGACGCCGCGGGAGCGCACGCGCTGGCGGTCGAGGCGATCGCGTCGTTCGAGCGCGCGGCCGATCTGCGCAACGCCTGCGTGCAGCGGGGGCGGCTCGGCTACGCGCTTCTGGAGGTCGGCTTCGCCGCCGACGCCGAGCGGCTGCTGTCGGAGGTGGCGGCGCAGGCGGATCGCATGCGGCTGGCCAACGTCGCGGCGACGGCGCGGCACAACCTCGGCTTGACGCTGGCGCGGCTCCATCGCTTCGAAGAGGCGCGCACCGTCGAGGCGCGCGCGGTGGCGGAGTTTCGTCAGCTCGGCAATCGCCGCATGGAGGGCGCGTCGTACGAGTATCTGTCGCTCGTGGAGCTCGAGGCGGGCGACGGCGCCGCGGCCGAGCAGGCGGCGCGCGCGGCAGTGGCGGTGGCGGAGATCGAGCCGGTGCTGCCGCTCAATCTGTCCGAGTCGCTCGCCATCCTGGCGCAGGCGCTGCTGGCGCGCGGCCGCGTCAAGGAGGCGCGCGCCGCCTCGGAACGCTCGGTCGCCATCCTCGCGGAGCTGGGCGGCATCGACGACGGCGAAGCGCTCATCCATCTCACGTCGGTCGAGACGCTCTTCGCCGTCGGTGAAGAGGCGCGCGCCAAGGCCGCCCTCGCGCTCGCCGAACGGCGCCTCCTCGAGCGCATGCGCAAGATGACCGATGTCGAGATGCGCCGCGCCTTCGTCGCCGTGCCGGAGAACGCGCGCACCGTCGCGCTGGCACAAAAGTGGCTGAAGAGCCGCGCCTTCGACCGCTGATCAGCGCGACAGTCGGGTCGCTTCGTCGACGAGCGGACGCACTTCGCGCTCGAGGTTGCCGTCGGCGCGCAGCGCCTGCTCGAGTGATGCGCGCGCCTGCGACGCCGAGTCGCGGCGGCTGGCACCGTCGTGGGCGCGCGCGGCGATGAGCTGCAGCGCGCCTGCCTGCAGCGGGGCCAGCGCGTGGCGGGCGTTGACCGCCAGCGCCTGACGCGTACGCTCGAGGCCGGCGCGCACTTCGGCGTCGACGGAGCGATGCGCCGCCGCCGCCCAGTCGGCGCGGATGCGATGGAGCTCGGCCAGCCGCGCCAGCGTGTCGGCGTTCTGCGCGTTGACCCCGAGCGCCCGCTCCAGCGCCGCCCGCGCCGCCTCGAAGCGCGCCGTCGGCGACGCGCCGTGATCGACGGCCCAGCGCGCCGCCACCAGCTCGCTCTGTCCGAGCGACAGATGCGCCAGCTCGAAACGCCGATCGATCGCGAGTGACGTGGCGAACGAGGCGCGCGCCAGCTCCAGCTCCGCCGTCGGATCGACGCCGCGCTCGCGCTGCCAGATGGCGACGTCGAGGTGCGTGCAGCCCATCGAGTGCTGCGTGGCCGCGCCGCCGGGATCGACTGCCAGCGTCCGCTTACAGTCGACGAGCGCCTTGTCGAGCGTAGCGGTGGGATCGAGGCCGCGCTTGATCTGATACTCCGCCTCGGTCTGCCAGGTGACGCACAGGTTGTTGTAGCCGTAGTCGACGTTGGGGTTCGCTTTGACCACCTTTTGATAGATCACCGCGGCGCGCTCGAGATCCGGCGTCGGATCGAGGCCGCTGCCGACCTCCCACATGCCCTTGGAGAGCCAGCCGAGGCCGATCGCGTTGAGCGTCTTCCACCCCTGCGGCGAGAGCGCGAAGGCCCGCTCGCCGGCGGCGGCGGCGCGATCGTAGGCGGCGCGCGGATCGAGCCCGTGGCTCGCCTCCCAGTCGCCCTGCACGAGGAGCGCGTCGCTCTCGAGGTGGAAGGCGTCGGTCGCGTTGGGATCGCGCGCCACCACGCTCGTCGCCGCGGCGATGGCGCGGGCCACGCGCGGCCGCGGATCGCCGCCGTTGTCGAGATCGTGGCTGGCGCGCTCCTTCTCGAGGTTGCCGAGGGCGATGAGCATGCGCGGGTCGTCGGGATCGGCCGCCTCGGCCTGCGCTCCGATGCGCGCGGCGTCGATCCACGGCCCGGTCGGATCGCCGTTGTGCTGCGCGAGGAAACGGCCGTGACGGCGATAGACGTCTATGAGGTCGGCGTAGATGGCGCCGTCGCCGGGGAGCGCCTGCAGCGCGTGCCCGCAGGCGTCGACGGCGCCGTTGACGGCACCGGCCGGCGAGCGATCGCTCTCGGCGAGGATCTCGGCCGAGAGGACCAGGCGGCGGCAGTCGCCGGCGAGCGCGCGCTCGCTCGATCGCGCCAGCTCGGCGGCGGCGCGATAGGCCCGCCCGGCGCGGTCGAGCTCTGCCAACGCCTCGTCGGGGCCGCCGTCGGACCAGCGCTCGCTCGCGCGCGTAAGGCGAATGTCGCCTTCGAGCGTGTGCGCCTCGTACATCCACGGCACCTGCCCCTGCGCGAGACGCGCCTTGTCGAGCGCCTGCTCCCAGCGACGCTCGTGGAGCGCGATGAGCCCCTCGACGTAGGCGGGCGCCTCGATGTCGAGCGTGCCGGCGCTCTTGAGGTACGCCAGCGCCGGGTCGCGCAACGTCTTGGCCAGCTCGCCGCGGCGTGCGATCGACGCCTCGCGATCGTCCCCCGGCGCCACCGACGAGAGCGCGCGCTGATAGAGCTGACCGAGCGCGAGGCCGAGCGCGTAGGACACCTCCGGCGTGCGGTAGCCGGCCTGCCAGGCGCGCTCCAGCTCGCGGCGCGCCTCGACCGGCCGCTCGAGCACCAGATATCCGCGACCGAGCGCGTAGCGGCCGGGGCCCTCGGCCACGCCGCCGAGCGCGGCGATGCGGCTCTCGAGCGCGGCCATCCGCGCCGCGATGATGGTGCGTTCGCGCCGCGTGTCGTGCAGCGGCAGGAGCGCGGCGTAGCGGGCGATGGCGTCGTTGCGCTCGACCTCCTGCCCGAAGGCGTGCGCCAGCTGCGCCTGCTCGGCGGCGGCGCGCTTGGCATGAATGGCGTAGCCGGTGAGGACCAGCGCGGCGACGAGGACGACTGCCGCCGTCGAGACCAGCGCCAGGTGCTTGCGCGCGCGCTTGGCGACGCGATAGCCGAGGCTGGTGCGGCGCGCCAGGATCGGCTCGCCGTCGACCCAGGCCTTGAGATCGTCGGCGAGCGCCCGCGCGCTGTCGTAGCGACGGGCGGGATCCTTCTCGAGACACTTCATGGTGATGGTCTCGAGATCGACGGGGATGGCGGGATCGAGGAGGCGCAGCGGCGTGGCGTCGTCGTTGGTCAGCTTGAAGATGACGTCGACGGCGGTGTCGCCCTCGAACGGATGGCGACCCGACAGTAAGTTGTAGAGTGTCGCGCCGAGGCCATAGACATCGGTGCGCCGGTCGATGCGGGCGGTCTGCCCCTTGGCCTGCTCGGGCGCCATGTAGAGCGGCGTTCCGGTGGCCACGCCGGTCTTGGTCACGCTCGGCGCGTCGATCTCGCGCGCCACGCCGAAATCGGTGACGTAGGGGTGCCACCCGCCTTCGGTGCGCTCGACGAGGATGTTGGCCGGCTTGACGTCGCGGTGCACGAGCCCCTGGCGGTGCGCGGCGTGGAGCGCGTCGGCGACGTCGCGCATGACGCGGATGCGCTCCTCGCGCGTCATCTGCGGCGCCAGCTCCTGCAGCGTCTTGCCGTCGATGTACTGGAGCGCGATGAAGGGCAGCGCGCCCAGCTCGCCCACGCCGTAGACCTTGCAGACGTTCGCATGCTCGACGCGGGCCTGCGCGCGCGCTTCGGTGACCAGCCGCGCCGCCTGCTCCGGGCTCGCCTCGCGCATGATCTTGAGCGCGACGTGCCGGCCGAGGCGTGGATCGAACGCCTTGTGCACCTCGCCCATGCCGCCGCGGCCGAGGAGCTCGAGCAGCTGATAGCGCTCCGAGTCGATCGGCAAACTCGCCGGCACCTTGGACACGGGGTGCTCCCCCGACGTCATGGTGTCGGCGACACCGACCTCGTCCTGGCTGCGTTCGCGATCCGACACGGTCCCCGCGATCATTATATCACGTAGCAAGTGAGCGGAGTCGTGAGGCAAAATCGAGTGTCACAAAAGCGCCGGTCGGTCCGTTGAACGGTTATGACCCCTACGGAGACGACCATGGAAGCTCGGATGATGATGACGAACGGTGGACTGGGCGATAGTACGGGCGGGCGACTGGTGTCCGTCGACGGGCGCACGCTGCCGCTGCGCGGCGTGACCCTGCGCGCCGATGCCCGCGCCGGCCTGGCGCGCGTCGTCCTCGAGCAGCGCTTCACCAACGCGCACGCCGAGCCGCTGTCGGTCACGTACCTCCTGCCCCTGCCGGCGGATGGCGCGGTGTCGGCGTTCGCGTTCCGTATCGGCGAGCGGCGCATCGTCGGCGAGGTCGACCGGCGCGCGGCGGCGCGCGAGCGCTTCGAGGAGGCCGTGGCCAGCGGCCGCACCGCGGCGCTCGTCGAAGAGGAGCGCTCGAGCCTGTTCACGCAGGAGATCGGCAACATCCCGCCCGGCGCCGAGGTGGTCGCGGAGATCACCATCGATCAGAAGCTGGTGTGGCTGGCCGAAGGCGCGTGGGAGTGGCGCTTTCCGACGGTGGTGATGCCGCGCTATCAGGGCGCGGCCGGTCGCGTGGCCGACACGGCGCGCGTCTCCGTCGACGTCGCCGAGGGTGCGGTGGGCGCGCGCGCGACGCTCTCGTTGACGGTGCGCGATCGCATCGTCGCGGGGCGCCAGGCGGAGTCGCCGTCGCACGCGCTCACCACCGAGCGCGACGGTGAGATCGTGCTGACCGCCGACGGCGGGGCGCGGCTCGACCGCGACGTGGTCGTGCGCTGGCCGGTGGCGGCGGCTCGCCCCGGGTTGACGATCGACTGCGGCCGTCCGACCGACGGCAAGCCGCACGCCGGTCACGCCTACGGCGTGGTGACGCTGGTGCCGCCGTCGCGCGAGGCGCCGACGCGGGCAGTGCCGCGCGATCTGTGCGTCCTCATCGACACCTCCGGCTCGATGGGCGGCGAGCCGCTCGATCAGGCGCGGCGCGTCCTCGGCGCCATCCTCGATACGCTCGGCGACGACGATTCGCTCGAGATGATCGAGTTCTCCAATCGTCCGCGCCGCTGGAAGAAGGAGCCGATGCGCACCACGGCCGGCGTGCTCGAGGATGCGCGCGCCTGGATCGGCGGCCTTCGCGCCAGCGGCTCGACCGAGATGCGCGAGGCCATCTACGAGGCGCTGCGCCCCTTGCGCGCCGACACGCAGCGGCAGTTGGTGCTCGTGAGCGACGGCGCCATCGGCTTCGAGAACGAGATCGTCGCCGAGATCCTCGAGAAGCTGCCGGCCGCGTCGCGCGTGCATACCGTCGGGGTCGGGTCGGGGGTCAATCGCTCGTTGACCCAGCCGGCGGCGCGCGCCGGACGCGGCGTCGAGATCATCATCGGCCTCGGCGAGGATCCCGAGCGCGCGGCGCGTCGGCTGGTCGCGCACACCACGGCGCCGCTGGTGGTCGAGCTGTCGCTCTCGGGGTCGGCGCTCGTCGAGCATGCCCCCTTGCGGCTGCCCGACCTCTTTGCCGGCGCGCCGGCGCTGTGCGCGGTGAAGCTCGCGCCCGAGGGTGGCGAGCTGGTCGCGCGGGGCCGCACCGCTACCGGCGCGTGGGAGGAGCGCATCCAGGTGGCGCCGCTCGCCGCGGGCGCCGGGTCAGGTGCAGTGGTGGCGCTGTTCGGGCGCGAGCAGGTCGAGGATCTCGAGACCCGGCTGTGCGCGGGCGAGCCGGCCGACGAGCTCAACGGCGCCATCGAGAAGCTGGGCGTGGAGTTTCAGATCGCCACGCGGCTGACCTCGTGGGTCGCGATCGCCGAGACTCCGTCGGTGGATCCGACGGCGCCGACGCGTCGCGAGAAGATGCCGCACGAGCTGCCCTACGGGGTCTCGGCGGAGGGCTTGGGATTGCGCGCGACCTGGTCGGGTGGACCGCCGCTGTGGGCGACGGGCGGGGGCGCCGCGTCCGGAGCGTTCCGCGCCATGTCGATCGGCTCGGCGCTGCTGCCGCCGTCGGTGTCGGCGTCGGCTTCGGCGCCGCGCGGACCCGACATGAAGAGGCGCGGCGCGGGTGGCGTCATGAAGGCGATCGGCGAGATCTTCAGCCGCGATCGCAGCGCGGCCGCGGACGAGGAGGGCGAGAGCGGAATCGTCCTGCCGGCGCCGAAGGGAGCGGCGGCAGCGACGCTGCGCGGAGTGGTCAAGCGCTGGAAGGACGGCGATCTCATCGTCGAGATCGAGCTGGCCGAGGAGCTCGACTGGCGCGCGGAGGGCGAGGCGCTCGTCACCTTCGCCGACGGCACGGAGCGCCCGGCGGCCATCGAGGCCGGCGCTACCACGCGCGCCGGCCGCATCGCCGGCGGCCGCACCGTTCGTCTGACGCTGCGCTTCGCTGCAGAGTCGGCCGGACAGCCGCGGCGCATCAGCTTCGGCGGGATCGTGATCGAGGTGTGATGCTCGATCTCGACGAACATCTGGCGGCCATCGCTGCCGGCGATCCAGACGCCTTCGGGCTTTGGGTCGCCGGCGCCGAGCCGTCTCTGCGCGCCGGCCTGCGCTCGCTCGCCGCGCGCGTCGACGGTGAGGCGATCTTGCAGGAGGCGCTCTTGCGCATCTGGCAGGTGGCTCCGCGCTGCGTTCCCGACGGTCGTCCCAATGCGCTCCTGCGGCTCGGTGCGCGGGTAGCGCGCAACCTGGCGCTCGACGAGCTGCGCCGGCTGCGCACGCTCGCCACCGACGATGTCGACCAGGTCCTCGCAGAGCCGGCCGCGCCGCGCGCCCCCGATCCGCTGCTGCGTCGCGCCATCGAGGAGTGTCGCGGCGGCCTTCCCAAGCAGCCGGCGGCGGCGCTGACCGCGCGGCTGGAGGCGGCGGGCGGCGACCCCGACGAGCGGCTCGCCGAGCGGCTGAACATGAAGCTCAACACGTTCCTGCAGAACGTCTCGCGCGCGCGCAAGCTCGTGGCCGAGTGTCTCGAGCGGCACGGCGTCGACTGGAAATGGGAGCTATTGTGAGCGGGGAGCGCCCATGAGCGACGAGGAGCAGCAGAAGCTCGTCGAGCAGGCGGCGTCGGCCTGGCGCGGACGCGATCCGCGCGATGGGCGGGCCATGACCCATCCCGCGTGGCTCGACCTCGACGCTGACGGTCGTCGCCAGGCGTTCGCCGTCGCCGAAACGCTGCGCGCGCTCGAAGCGGCCATCGATCCCGAGGGGTTGTCGACGACGGGGCGCGCGGTCCTGGCGCGGATTCGACGGGAAAAGCCATAGCAGCCCTGGACGGCCGCCGAGAACTCATTACCGTAGGGGCAGATGCATCCACTCGACTTCGTGCTCATCTTGGCCGCCTGCTCCGTGGCCTTCGTGTCGAAGCGGGTCATCCAGTGGCTCGATCGCAACGAGAAGCGTCGCGCGCGCATCGTCACCGCGATGCCGTTCGTGCAAATCTCCGACGCGGTGGCGGGCGCGCGCGTCAAGATCGCGGGCACCATCGAGCGGACCGACCCGGGGCGCGGCGCCGCCTTCGTGGTGCGCGACGGCAGCGGCCTGGCGGTCATCTATGGTGGGTCCGCGCGGGCGCTGGCCGAGTCGGCGGGCGACCCACGGGCGCTGTCGGTCGGGCAGGCGGTGGTGGTCATCGGGGTCGGCCGCGCGCCCGAGCCGCGGGTCGACGGACGGCTGGCGGAAGGCGCGCGCCTGGTGTTCGCCGGCGGCGAAGCGCAGCCATTGTTCGTCGGCAAAGCGAGCTGATGCTACGATCGGGGTGATGCGCATCGCCACTTGCCTCGCCCTCACGCTGGCGCTGAGCGCGGTCGCGCACGCCGCGCCGACCGACGCCGCGCACGACGCGGGCGTTGCCGATGGGGCGGTCGTCGCCGTGCCGGCGCTGAAGCTGCCGTCGCCGTGGAGCCAGTTCAAGACGGCGGCGAACGGGCCCGCGCAGTCGATCGGCGCCTACTCGGCCGGCTGCGTCGCCGGCGCGGTGCCCATCCCGCTGCGCGGCGACGGATTTCGCATCGCCAAACCGGAGCGCCGGCGCATCTTCGGCCATCCGATCCTGGTCGGCACCATCCAGGATCTCGGGCGCCGTCTCAAGTCGCTGCATTTGCCGCCGCTGTTCGTCGGTGACCTGGGACAGGCGCGCGGCGGCCCGGCGCCGTCCGGCCACGCCAGCCATCAGACCGGCCTCGACGTCGACATCCAATTCGTTGCCGGCGGCAACAAAATGGTTGACGCAGTCAAGCAACAGCCGCTGAAGATCTTCACCGACAAGGTGGCGCGCATCGTCGAGCTGGCCGCGGCCGATCCGCGCGTCGAGCGCATCTTCGTCAATCCGATCCTCAAGCGCGCGCTGTGCACGCGCACCGACGAGGATCGCGCGTGGCTGCGCAAGGTCCGCCCGTGGTGGGGTCACGATGACCACTTCCACGTGCGGCTCGCCTGCCCCCCCGACAGCCTGGGATGTCTGCCGCAACCGGCGCTGCCCCCGGGTGACGGCTGCGGCGAGCTGGCCTGGTGGTTCGACACCAAGGCGCAGGCCGACCGCGCCAAGGCGCACGACTCCTACTCGTCGAAGGTGGGCGCGGCGCCGCCGCTGCCCGAGGGCTGTAAGGCGCTGCTCGACCCGCAGCCCGAGACGCCTCCGTAGCGGTTTCGTAGCGGTTTCGTAGCGGTTTCGTAGCCGCTTCGTAGCGGCCCGCCGTCGCCGCTGTTCCCGCGAACATTTCCGTGCCAGCGGTGTTATGCACGGATGATGCGTCACTCGATCTATGTCCTCGGATTCCTGGCGGCTTGTGCCGCGCCGCAAAACCCGCCGCCGGCCGCCCCGCCGTCCGCCCCCGCAGCCGCCGCCACGCCGGCGCGCACGCCGGCACAGTTTCAAGGCGAGCTGGCCGCCGCCGGCGGTCCGGCGCTCAGCGCGTCGTGCACCGCCCGCCTGCAGTCGGCGCGCGATCGCATCACGCGCTTCAAGGCGCTCTCGCGGCCGGTGCCGCGCGCCGGCGTCGACCGCGCGCTCGAGATCTACGACGAGGCCTCGGCCGACATCGACACCGCCGCCGCCATCGCCGACCTGGTCTTCAACGCGCATCCCGACGCCGCCGTGCGCGCCGTCGGCGAGAAGTGCAGCCAGCAGGCGTCGGCGCTCGCCACCGAGATCACGCTCGACCGCGGCGTCTACGACGTCCTGAGCGGCCTCGATCTCGAGGGTCAGGACGCCGCGACGCGCTACTGGATCGCGCAGGACCTGGCCGACTTCAAGCGCGCCGGCGTCAACCGCGACGACGCGACCCGCGCCAAGGTCAAGACGCTGCGCGACGAGATCGTCGTCATCGGTCAGACCTTCGACCAGAACGTCAACAACGACGCCTCCAAGGTGTCGCTGCCCGCCGCCGCCCTCGCCGGCCTGCCGCCCGACTACGTGGCCAAGCATCCCGCCGGCGCCGACGGCAAGATCACGCTGACGACGCAGTATCCCGACTACTTCCCGTTCATGACCTTCGCCAAATCGTCGTCGGCGCGCGAGCAGCTCTACCGCGCCTTCAAGCGGCGCGCCTATCCGAAGAACATGGAGGTGCTGTCGCAGCTCCTGGCCAAGCGGCACGAGCTGGCGACGCTGCTCGGCTATCCGAGCTGGGCGGCCTACTCGATGGAGAACAAGATGATCCGCACGCCCGAGGCGGCGCACAAGTTCGTCGACCAGATCACGGCGGTGAGCGGCCGGCGCGCGGCGGCGGATCACCTGGTGCTGCTCAAGCGGCTACAGAAGGAGCGCCCGTCGGCCAAGGCGGTGCCGGCGTGGGACGCCGCCTACCTGAAGGAGCGCGTGCGCGCCGAGCAGCTCGACTTCGATGCGCAGTCGGTGCGGCCCTACTTCGAGTTCACGCGGGTCAAGGGCGGGCTGCTCTCGATCACGTCGCAGCTGTTCGGCATCGAGTACAAGCGCGTCGACGGCATCAAGCTGTGGCATCCCGACGTCGAGGCCTATGACGTCGTCGACGCCGCCTCCAAGGAGCGGCTCGGGCGCATCTACCTCGATCTCCATCCGCGCGCCGGCAAGTATTCGCACGCGGCGCAGTTCTCGTTCGTGACCGGTAAGCAGGGCGCGCGCCTCCCCGAGGGCGTCCTGGTGTGCAACTTCCCGAAGGCCGACGGCACCACGCCCGCGCTCATGGAGCACGGCGACGTGCGCACCTTCTTCCACGAGTTCGGCCATCTCGTGCACCACGTCTTCGCCGGCCACACGCGCTGGACCTCGACGGCGGGGTTGCGCGAGTCGGACTTCGTCGAGGCGCCGTCGCAGCTCCTCGAAGAGTGGGTCGACGACGCCGCCACGCTGCAGACGTTCGCGCTCCACTACCAGACCAATGAGCCCATTCCGGCAGCGCTGGTGGCGCGCATGCGCACCGCCGAGGAGTTCGGCCGCGGCCTCGACGTGCGGCGGCAGATGGTGTTCGCCGCGACCAGCCTCGCCTACTACGACAAGGACCCGAAGGGGCTCGACACGACGCGCGTCCTGTCCGGCATCGAGACCAGGTACACGCCGTTCGCCCACGTCGACGGCACCTTCGAGCAGGCCGCCTTCGGCCATCTGGTCGGCTACTCGTCGAACTACTACACGTATATGTGGTCGCTCGTGATCGCCAAGGATCTGTTCACGCCGTTCAAGGCAGCCGGGATGCTCGATACCGCGACGGCTTCGCGCTACCGCAAGGCGATCCTCGAGGCTGGCGGCTCGCGGCCGGCGGCGTCGTCGGTGGAGGCGTTCCTCGGCCGACCGTTCCAGTTCGACGCCTATCAGAAGTGGCTCGACGAGGGCGCCGCCGCGCAGTGACACGCGCGCGGTGATACGCTGCCGGCCATCCGTCTTTAGGAGCGCCCATGCGAATCGCCGCCGTCGCCCTTGCACTGAGCTGTCTCGCCGCCACCGCCTCTGCCGAAACCCCACCCGCCGGCGCCGCCGGCAAACCTGGATCGCCCGCCGACGAAGTGCTCGCCGCCTACAACGAAGCGGCGCGCAAGATCGTCGCCATGGCCGAGGACTATCCGGAAGCGAAGTACGACTTCAAGCCCACGCCCGAGGTGCGCAGCTTCGCCGAGCAGATCCTCCACGTCGCAGGTGGCAACGCCGGCTTCCTCGAAGCGGCCAGGACCGGCAAGTGGAAGGAAGAGGAGCCGTCGCGCGCGACCTACAAGACCAAGGCGCAGATCGTCGCGCTCCTCAAGAAGTCGGTCGCCGACAACGTCGCCTACATCAAGCAGAGTGGCGCGACCGCGCCGGTGAAGTCGCCGTTCGCGCCGAAGATGATGTCGGCCATGGCCTACTGGTTCGACGCCGTCGGCCACCTCGGCGAGCACTACGGCCAGCTCGTCTTCTACTACCGCCTCAACAAGCTCGTCCCGCCCGAGTCGCGCCCGAAGAAGTAGCTGTCGTATACTTTCCCGTCGATGTCGCGCGCGAGCGCCGCGGTCCTGGCGACGCTGATGACGCTGCCGCTGGCGGCGTCCGCCCGTCCGTTGCGGCCGCGCTTCGAGCCGAGCGACATGGAGCTCGAAGAGCCCGGCGTCGTCGAGGTCGACCTGCAGATGGGCGTCATCCAGAGCCGCGGCCCCTATCGCGTGGTCGCGCCCGACCTCGAGATCGACGTCGGGATCTGGGAAAATCTCGAGCTGGATCTCGACTGGACCTACGCCATCGAGCAGCCGTTCGACCACTCGGTGCAGGACAACGTGTGGCTGGCGCTCAAGGTCGGCCTACTCGATGTGCACGATGTCGCGCGGCGCTCGTCGTGGGCGCTCGGGTTGCAGTTCGGACCACGGCTGGGCGCTGCGCCAGGTGCGAGCGGGGCAGGCTTCGAGGCGCTCGCGCTCCTGGCGCGCGAGATGCACCGCCTGCACCTCGTGTTCAACGCCGGCGGCATCATCGAGCCGCGCCTGCACGACGGCAACTATCGTCCGCTCGGGTTCGAAGCAGGGCTCGACGGTGTGCTCGATCTCGATGACGGCGGCGTCCTCGCCCTGACCGCCGCGTTCGCGGCCGTGCACTTCGTGTCGATCGATCCCGATCAGATCGTGGTGGCGGCCGGGCTCAGCTGGTCGCCGCGTCCGTGGCTCTCACTCTCGGTGACGGGCTTGGTAGGGTTTCTCGATGGCGGAGATCGCGTCGGAATCTTGGTGGGCTATTCGCAGAAGCTGACGTCGCCGACCAGGCGCGCGGCGCGCTGACCGGCGTCGCTCGGCGCGCTCTCGGCGACGGGCGACGAGGTGGTGCGCGGCACCAGCGTGCTCGCTTCGAGGCCGGTGCGCGGATCGTGCAGGCGGGTCTGCGTGGCGTAGACGCGCGGCGTGCGGAACAGGCGTCCCAGCGCCGTCGCCAGCGGCAGCGACTGGTAGCGCTCCGGCCAGCGCCTTTGTAGCTCGGCGCGGACCAGCGGCGCATAGGCCGAGCTCATCGACGGGAACAGGTGATGCTCGACGTGCAGCCCGAAGTTGAGGTGCACGCGCTGGATGAAGCTGGGCACCGTCACGGTCAGCGAGTTGACGAGCGGATCGTTGACGTCGGTCAGCGGGCTCAAGCTGTGGTTGGTGAGGATGTAGCCGATGACGACGGCGTTGGCGAGGAGGAGCGGGATGAGGTAGGCGAAGATGAAGTGCGTCGGACCTACGAACCAGCCTACCGTCGCCCAGACCCCGAGACCGAGCAGCGTCTCGAAGATGGCGAGGCGCCGTTCGGGTTTCGACATCGTCCCCGGACGGCCTGCCCAGCGCAGGAGCATCTGCGCCGACTGTCCCGTGAAGCCGAGCGCCAGGGTCATGAGCCCTTGGGGGCGGCTGGCACCGAACGAAAAGTAGTCGGCGACGCGCGTGACGCGGCTCGCGTGGTAGGCCTCGAGCGTCGGGTAGGCATCGGGGTCGTGAACCACGTCCATCGTGTTGCCGTGGTGGGTCTTGTTGTGCCAGGCGACCCACAAGCGCGGTGACATCGTGAACGGCAGGAAGCAGATCCAGCCGACGGCGTAGCGCAGCCCGCGGTGGCGGACGACGCAGCCGTGCAGCGTCTCGTGTCCGACGAAGGCGGCGCCGGCGAAGCTATGGCCGATGAGGAGCGACCAGGCCGGCGCGGCCCACCAGCCGCCGATGCCGTGTCCGACGGCGTAGATGCCGGCGGCCGCGAGGGCGACGTGGAGCGTCAGCCAGGCGAGGCGCGACGGAACCGGGTGAAAAACGTTGGGAGGAAGCGCGTCTCGAACTTCCCGCGCGTAGGTCGATGCGGCTCTCAGGTTCACACTTTCATCTTTGCGCAGCCAATGTCACCGCCGTGTCACGGCGGCACCACAGTTCTGCCCAGCGACGGCAGCGTCGCTTGCGCCGCAGTGCGCCGTGGGTACCGGTTGCATTGCCGTCGCCGCCGGAGTTGTAT